>CANDMH010000043.1 GCA_947385785.1 uncultured Lachnospiraceae bacterium | reverse complement strand
TGAGGTTTACGGACCCCGCCTTGTATTGCCGGAGTACTATAATAATGTCTTCTATATGGAGGACAGGGCGACACAGCGCCTGGAATACCTTGTAAATGACTGGCTCCCTTATGTTGAGAACAAGAACTTCTTCTCTTCCGACGCTACATTTACGAACGATGAGCTTGACACCATTTCCCGTTACAAGGCTGATTTTGTGAGCCAGATAGCGGAATACGAGGGCACCTGGCTCAAGAATGGCGGGCCGACGGATGACGAGTGGAACGCATACCTTCAGATGCTGAAGGACAGCTGCGGTATGGAGCGCCTGCTTGCCGTATATCAGGATGCTTATAACCGTTACACTTCGGCAGATTGAGGCAGTGTAAAGTGGCGTAGAGTAATTACTGTTTGTTTTTAGAAGTACAGACAGGGTTTTCTGGCAGTGCAGCAGCCGTGCCCCGGAATCATTCCGCGGGATGCGGCTGCTTTTTCTATTTCCTTACGGGTCTAATATCCTGCAGCTTGTAGCGTTCTGAAGAAGGAAATCTGAGGCAGATACCCCGCAGCTTGCTGTGGGGGCATTATGGGAAAATTTCGACAGGAATGTCCTGCGATTTCTGAGAGGCTGTTGCCGGAATGTGTGTCTGCACAATGTGTGTGGAAGAAATTTTCAGTTAAATTCACGGAACGTTTCATAACGGTATAGAAGGTGCTACCCTCCCGCAGATTTGCTTTCATTAGATATTTTTCACAAAAACTGATGGATAAAATTGTGTAATAATAATAAAATTAGTTTTTGAAATAAAAGACCCTTGACAAAGTTCATAGACAGTTTTATACTTTTATTTACAAAAACATGAAACGTTACACGCAGAATATTGGATATACCACCAACGTAACCAGTAAACGAAAACTGACAGCATAAGGAAGCGTCTACAAATAACTGCTGCAGGTTAGCGGTAAAATTTGCTGTATTTGCGGACTTTTGCCAGAACAGATTGCATCAGTTATTTTCCGACAATTTCTAAGGAAGTGCGATGTCCGGGCTGCCGGTTTCACCAGAAATGATTCGAAGAGGAGAATCTAATGAGAAGAATCCTAAAGAAAACAATATCACCTTTGCTGGCCTGCTGCATGGTGCTGAGTACTGCGTCCTGCGGTGATACAGACGGTAAAAGCGGCAGCGCGGCGGAGGATATCGTCAACGGTGATTTCGAGGAAGTAAGCGAAGGCGCATGGGTGGGCTGGACCCGCCAGGACGCGGCTTTCAACTTCCGGGGCGTGGTTGACGGTGAGGAATTAAACGGCGCGCCGATTGAAAAGTCGGGAAGCCACTTCTTCAGCGGTAAGGACGGCGGGAATCCGGCGATGCGCGGAACATTAACCTCTGATGTGTTCAGGCTGGGCGGTAACGGATATATTACTTTCAAGATGGGAGCCGGGAAGAACACGGAGAAGGTATATGTGGAGTTTTTTGAAGAAGGCAGCGATACGGCGATTGCCAAAGTCACGAATTCGGAATGTGACGGTGTGTTTATAACGGATCACCTGATTACCAAGATTGTTGACCTGTCTGCCTATGTGGGTAAAAATATTTACATAAGGGCAACGGATGACGATGACGGCACTGATTTCGCTTACCTGAACCTTGACGCTTTCAAGATATGCGCCTCTGATGATGAGGTGGCGGCAGCAGAAGCCGAATATGCGCATCAGATGGAAGCTTATGGGGAAAAGCCCTTTGAAGAGGATGAGACTTCTACCACTGTTGTGAATGGCGGCTTTGAGACGGGAGATCTGACCGGCTGGAAGACATTGGAGGGCACAGCCCTTGTCCGCAGCGGCGTAGTTCCCACCAGCCAGTATTACTGGGAGGACCGCAGCGTATACGGAGAGGGCGAGTATTATCTGGACGGCAGCAACAACGGCGCCATTGCAGAGGACCTCACCGGCGCGATCCGCTCCACTAAGTTCACGCTTGCGGGGGACGGGTACATTTCCTTTATGATTGGCGCGGGCAATGGCAACTGCTACGTGGCCCTGTGCGATGGCAATACGGACGAAGAGCTCATCACCATGCGCAACGAGTATTTCAGCGACCCGGCTCTGGCGCTCACGCTTCTGCGTGTTTATATGGACGCAAGCCAGTATGTGGGGAAGGTGGTATACATTAAGGTGGTGGATGCCAGCGACGGAGGCGGATTTGCCTTTATAAACGTGGATGATTTCCGTGTATCCCTCACTGCCGATGAGGTGGCAGAGCTGGAAGTGGAGCAGATGGAGGCGGCCCAGGCGGAAGAGTACAGTTCCGCTTCCTATGATGATCTCTCTGCTCTCCGCAATTACTACAGCAATTATCCTTATCCGGTGCCCCTGAATTCCCTGACATTCACTTCCTATGTGCCGAACCAGGTGGTAGACTGCGGAACGGTGGATGTAAACGCATATCTGGAAGAGGCGGCGGCTTCTTACGGCGGCGAGGAGGTCGGAGACCTGGAAATAACCGGGATTGTGGCAGATGGTTCTGAGATTACCGAAGGGTTTGACGCGGTAGACATGAGCGTGCCGGGATATTATCAGGTAACCTATGCGGCAAGTCATGAAGACGCTTCTGTTGAGGCAGCTTTCACCGTAGTAGCTATGGAGAACCGCAATTCTGTGGCCAACGGCGGATTCGAAGCCGGAAACCTTGCCGGATGGACGCCGCTTACCGACGGATGGAGTGTAGTGGACGGCCAGGCGGCGGGCGTTATCTCCGCCGAAAATTACTGGGATGAGGCGCTTCCGTACAATCAGGCCGGTGAGTATCATCTGGACGGATGGAACAATGGCTTTGATGAAGGGGATACGTGGGCTGTCCGGTCTTCTGACTTTACCCTTGCGGGTTCCGGCTATATTTCCGTACGCATGGGCGGACACGCAGCGGCGGTGCATGTATATCTTGCAGACGGCACCGAGATTGGATATTATCAGCAGAATCGTTTTAATGATGCCAATTTCCCCAGCGTGGGAGCGGGCGGCTCCTGGGCGGATATGGGAACCTATGTCATGGATCTGAGCGGCTATCTGGGACAGGAGATGTACATTGTCCTTGCCGACGAGCAGGCTGAGGGCTGGGCTCACGCGTTCTTTGACGAGATAGTTACCTATTACGAGACAGCGCCTGACTATGAAAACAATGCGGACGAGGTCCCGGATGGCGCTACTGCGGAGCCGGTGAACATTCCCTGGCAGCTTGCGGAGAACAGCCTGTAAATTCAAGAACGGGAACCTGAGACAATGCTGCCCATGCCCTGATTCGGTATGGGCAGTTGTGGAATTGAAAACGGTTACGTGGAACTGGATACAGAACTGGATACGGAAAAGGAACTGGAATAGGAGAAAGTAAAATGAAAAAGAGGAAAGCGATCATAACGGCATTTATCCTGGCCTTCCTGCTGGCGGCAGCGCTCACCGGCTGCGGGGATCCCCACAGCAAGGATCTGCTGATGCATCTGAAGCTCGATGAGGGAAACGGGCTTGTAGTCAAGGATGCATCCGGAAATCTGCCCGATACGGAAATGACCTATGGCTTCGCCCATGCGGCATATATGGAGAATCAGGATCCCCAGTGGCGGGAGGAGGGCATTCAAAACGGCTGCCTTCTGCTTGACGGAAGCAATACTTATATCAATTATAACAGGAAGGACATCACTGTAGAGGGGCGCGCCCTGACGGTCAGTGTCTGGATTGCACCCAGGACATTTGAGTGGGACGACCCTTATGCGGCAGACAATGGAACAGATTCCCCCACCGGCATCATAAGCCAGTCCGACAAGGCGAATAACAAGGGCTTTCTCCTGGGCTATGAGCGCTTCGGCAGGCTTACCTTCCAGGCGGGCACAGGGGACGACTGGCTGACTGTATGGACCAACGGAGATAACCTGAGCAAATATAAGTGGAATTATGTGACGGCGACCTTTGACGCGGAAGCCGGGGATATGTGTCTGTATCTGAACGGCGAGCTGGTGGCTTCCCGTTCCGTTCCGGCGGGAGCCAGGATCGTGGGAGCCGGCAGTAAGGGACTGTCCGTAGGCAGAAATATGGAGGCGGAGCGCCTGACGGCCGGATTCCTCAATGTGGCCAGCGGCTATCTGGACGAGGTGAAGCTGTACGGCAAGGCGCTCACCGCGGAGGAGATAGCTGAGGAATATGAGTCTGCGAAAGTCCCGGAGATCGAATTCTCCGAAATCTGGCTGCAGAACATCCTCACCGGCGACTACACCCGTCCCCAGTTCCATGGCGGGCCTTATCAGTTCTGGATGAACGAGCCCCATGCGCCTGTGTATTACAACGGGATGTATCACCTTTTCTATCAGGCGAACATGACGGGCTCCTACTGGAGGAATATCTGCTGGGGCCATATGGTCAGCACGGATATGGTGAGCTGGAAGCCCGTGAAAGAAGCCATCACGCCCACGGAAGGCTCCGTGGTTCCTGACGGCGTCTGGTCCGGCGGGGCGGCGCTGGATGCCAATGGCGTGCCTCTCCTCTTTTTCACGGCAGGCAACGATGCTTTCCGGGATTATGACGGGCTGATCTCCAATCAGAACATCGGCGTGGCATATCCCGCGGATCTGACGGATCCTGAGCTTACTGAATGGATCGTCTGTGACGAGCTTGCACTGGCCCAACAGAAAGGGGAGGGACGTACAGGAGAATTCCGTGACGCCCATATCTGGAAAGAGGGAGAGACATGGTGCATGCTCGTATGTTCCGGCAGCACCTCATCCAACGGCGGTTCGGCGCTCCTGTACGCGACGGACGTGTTGGAGCTGAAATCGGACGGCACTGTGGACATGGACTGGCAGTACAAGGGACCGGTCTATGAAATGGAGAACCAGTCCGCCCTGTACGGCACCTCATGGGAGCTTCCCATCATCCTGCCGGTGACCAATGAGGCGGGGACCATACAGAAATATTTCTTCTCCATCTCTCCGGCGCCTGCCAGCATCGCCGACAATAAAGTGTATTACTGGCTGGGGGATTTCGACCTGGAGAGCGGCAGATTCACCCCTGATGAGAGCTTTGAGGGAGAGCCCCATATGCTGGACTACGGCGCAAATGTATTTACCGGTCCCAGCTGTATCGTGGATCCTGTGAGCGGAGACATCTATATGTTCAGCATCATGCAGGACCAGCGCGGGGCGGCGGAGCAGGGCGCGTCAGGATGGGCGCATACCGTGGGCCTTGCCAGGAAGATATGGCTTAACGATGACGGGACGGATCTGATGATGGCGCCTGCCGAGGCGCTGCACAGCCTTGAAAAGGAAGTGCTTATTGACGAGACGGGCCTTACCCTGCAGGCGGCGAACGAGCTGCTGGCGAATGTGAATGAGGATATGCTCTATATCAGGCTTACTGCCGATGTAAGCGAGGCTTCGGAGTTTGGAATCAATCTGAAGCAGGGCGGTAAGTGGGACTGCACCAGTTATACCTATGACATACCCGGTGAGACGATAAAGGGGCGCACCGAGAATAAGGGCGAGGGGGCCAGCGTCAGCACGGTCAGCGGTGCGCTGCCTGATCAGGACGGAAAGATTTCCATGGAAATATATGTGGACCGTTCGCTGGTGGAAGCGTTTTTTAATGACTACAAGTCCATTAGCATCCGGGCATATACAGAAGAACCGGACTCCCACGCCATAAATCTCTTTGCCGAAGGGAACATTGCGATCGAAAGCCTCTATGTAGCCTCCATGGGCTCCATTTTCGAATGATTGGATGGAAAAACAGCTGGATATGGTAATATGGAAAAAGCTGAGAAAGTTTAAGCAAAAGGAGTTTTAGATATGACAAGTCAGACATTATGGGAAGCGCGTAAATATGAAGAGGTTTTCGGAAAGACGATTTCTCCGGAAGAGCGGCCGGATTTCCACCTTTCTCCCAGGACGGGTTGGATGAACGACCCCAACGGGTTTTCCTGGTACAACGGAAAATACCACATGTTCTATCAGTACCATCCCTATGATTCCCACTGGGGGCCTATGCACTGGGGACATGCGGTGAGTGAGGATCTGCTGCACTGGGAGTATCTGCCCGTCGCACTGGCTCCGGATGAGATCTATGACCGGGACGGATGCTTTTCCGGCAGCGCCATTACGCTCCCTGACGGCAGGCAGCTTCTGATGTACACGGGAGTAGTGAGGGAACACCTGGCCAACGGAGGACACAATGATGCGCAGATTCAGTGTCTTGCTGTGGGAGACGGTGTGGATTATGTGAAATATGAGGGGAATCCCGTGCTGACCGACAAGGATATCCCCAAGGGCGGCAGCCGGTTCGATTTCCGCGATCCCAAGATGTGGCGCCAGGAGGACGGAAGCTACCGCTGCATCATCGGCAACAGGCCCGCGGACGGAAGCGGACAGATTTTGCTCTATGAGAGTCAGGATGGCTTTGAGTGGCATTATAAGAAGATACTGGCTGCGAACAATGACCGCTTCGGTAAAATGTGGGAATGTCCGGATTTCTTCCCACTGGATGGGAAGTGGGTGCTGCTGACCAGTCCTCAGGACATGGTTCCCTCCGGCTTCGAATATCATAATGGGAACGGGACGCTGTGCCTGATCGGGGATTATGACAGGGAGACGGAAAACTTTACGGAGGAGGCGGACCAGTCTGTAGACTACGGAATCGACTTCTATGCCCCCCAGACATTGCTGACTCCGGATGGGCGCAGGGTAATGATTGGATGGATGCAGAACTGGGACACCTGCAATCACAGGAGGGTTCAGGAGGAAGCCTGGTTCGGCCAGATGAGCCTGCCCAGGGAGTTGTCCATAAGAAACGGACGGCTTTACCAGCAGCCGGTCAGGGAGCTGGAGGAGATGCGGTGCAACCAGGTCTCCTATCAGGGGGTCACTGTCTCGGGAACCCTCAGGCTGGAGGGCATCAAAGGGCGCAGGGTGGATCTGGAAGTGGTCATCCGTCCGGAAGAGGGCTGTGATCTGTACCGGAAGTTCGCGATCCGCTTTGCCCAGAATGACCTCTTCCATACTTCGTTCAGCTTCCGGCCCGGCGAGTCCGTGCTGAAGGTGGACAGGAAATTCTCCGGATCCAGGAGGGCGATCATCCACCAGAGGCGCAGCAGGGTGAACCACGACAACGGCAGGCTGAAGCTGCGGATCATACTGGACCGGTTCAGCGTGGAGGCTTTCGTGAACGATGGGGAACAGGTCTTGTCGGCTGTTCTTTATACGGACCAGGAGGCGGATGGCATCTCGTTTATCGCGGACGGGACCGTAAATATGGACGTGGTGAAATATGACCTCGCGTAGGTGAGGATAGAAAAGCGCATGTATGACCTTGCGCAGACGTGGATGAACGGGCGTATGCATGACCTTGCAAAGGCGCGGATAGAAGAGCGCATGTATGTATGACCCTGCGCGGGCAGGGGCAAAAGAGCGCGTGTATAAAGGGGGTGCCGGGAAATGGCCATGATCCCGCAATATAGGCTGTGGCGTGTTGAAACTTACTGCCGTGTATTGTGTGCGGACTGCATTTTCCGACAGCCCCTCCGTTATTTACTTCCTATAGTAGTGCACTTTCTGAACAAAATGAATTATCATTTCAACCAGTCTTAGAAAGAGTCCATATGACACAGCAAAATACCCGTTCCCTGGTTCAAATCGTGTTATCTCATTCCCGAATAAGATACCGCAGATATTCCATGACGGTATCCAGCCTGGGCGAATTGGCGATGATTCCCAGGTAAACCGTGTCCTGAAATCCGGCTCTGCGGATAAGCGGCGCATCCGACATGTCCAGTCCGTAAAGGGCTTCTTTGGTGATGGCGGCGTAGGGGATGGTATCATCCAGCGCCAGGTCATCTGCATTGTCCTCCAGGATGAACACATTGCTGACCAGATCCGGCATCAGGGACTCATACAGATCCGGGGCATGTTCGGAGAGGACGCTGTCCAGGTCATACAGATAACCGTTCTGGGAAAAGGCGTCGAATGCCTCCTGGTTCATCAGGACGACATCCATCTGTTTCGCCTCTATGGAGGCCAGAATCTTCATGCGCGACGCATAGGTATACTCATGATAGGCGTTCAGCTCATCGTCTGTCAGGTAAAGTTCCGTGTACAGCTTCGTCTCCTGTTTGGACATGTCTGCCCTGGTGTATGCCGTGAAATCCTCTCCCAACTGCCGGATCAGATCCTCCCCGGCAGTCATATTTACCAGGGCCGTATAGAGAACCACGTCCTTGTGGGTGAGATGCCTGTATACACTGTAGCCGATGAAATACAGGGAAATGCACAGGAGGAACAGGGGGAGTTTATGATAGGCCAGGATATGGCCGATTTTCTTCCAGCCGTGAAGCTTGGTCAGATTCTCGTCCTTCAGAAGCAGGGACAGACGCTCTCCCATGGATTTTGGGGATTTTTTTAATGAAGATTGTTCTGCAGGTTTCATTCAGCTATCTCCTGTTATGCCGGCTTCAGGAGCCGCAGTGTCCATGGCCGGGCCATGAGGCGGATGCGTTCCCGTGACCGGTTCGCTTAAATTCAGACGTGCCATCAGATTTTGAATGTGTTATTTGGTTTCAAACGCATCCTGGGTTTCGGGTATCTTTTCCGCATCCGGGATTTTTTCGTCTGCCGGCATGCCATCTCCTTCCGGCTTCTGAGCCTTCTCCTCGCACATCAGCATGATGTTGGACAGCAGATGGGAACACAGCAGGGCGCAGAGCCCTTCTCCGAATATAATGATCGGAGTAAAGACATTGATGATCACAAAGACCATGACAAAGTAGATGACGGCCATGGCCACGGTGCAGAGCAGGAAACGCATTCCCAGCATAAGGGAATTGAGGAACATCGCTTTGACCGTGTTCTCAAATCTGGCCAGAAGGGGGAAAATGTACATCATCACGATGGCGTAGGCGGCCAGAGCCACCAGAAAGACCGCGGTTCCCACAGCCCAGACCGCGTTTTCGAACCGCATATGGTAAAATATGTATCCGTCCAGCGCCAGCACGATTCCCAGCGCCAGGAGAATCAGCCAGATGACAGTGGCTTTTTTGAAATTCTGTCTGAAAGCCCGGAAAAAGGATTTCGTCACGTTCCCTTCCTCGTCCTTTGCCATTTTCAGGGTCACATAAAACAGCGCGGTGGTGGATGCCCCTGCCGTCACGACAGGCAGGCAGCAGAAGAACCACAGCACGTTCAGGTATGCGCTGTAGGCGATTTTGGTGAAAAAGATCATGACTTTCCCTTCCGGGTTCAATAAACTGTTCATATGCATTCTCCTTTGGTCGTTGCTTTTTTATCAGTCTCCTGTAGACTCCCTGTAGATCAGGCTGGTCTCCGTGTGCAGCGTGCGGAAATTCAGGGACGGCTCCTTGATGCGGGACAGCAGCAGGTGCGCGGCCGAGAATCCCATGATCTGGCTGTGGATATGGACGGTGGTGAGGGAGGGAGTCACTACCTTTGACTCCGGCGAATCGTCAAAGCCGCAGAGCCAGATGTCTTCCGGCACGGACAGCCCCAGCTTTTTCAGCACGGCCAGGGCGTCCAGGGCTACGAAGTCGTTGGCGCAGATAAAGACTTCGGGCATGGAACTCAGCTTCCGGAAGGAATCCTCCAGATATTCTCTGTAATCAGCCGTGCTGGAAATCTTGGTTCCCTCTTTGCAGCCGGTAATGCAGTATTCCTCCGGGAAGGGCAGCTTCAGCAGATACATGGCATTGCGGTAGCCCATGTAACGCTCGAAGAAGGACTGGCAGTGCAGATACTTGCCGATAAAGCCGATGCGTTTTTTGCCCCGCTCGCTCATCTCCTTGACCATGCGGTATATGTTGGATTCGTTTTCCATATAGAGACAGTCCGCCCGCAGGGGCTCATCCAGGCCTGCAACCGGAGAGTCCACGAACAGAATGGGCTTTCCCATGCTGCAGAGCATGGTGCTGTAAGCCTTGTCAAACATTTCCACACAGATGATCCCGGCCGTTCTTTCTATATTATAAGAAGGGGGGATCTTCAGCGCGTCCACTTCCCCTTCGCGGATCCTGTGCATGGTAAAGCTGTAGCCCAGCTGGGAAAGCTCCCGCTGCAGTTTATCCAGCATGGTGGATGCAAAGTGGGAATTGTCCACGGGGCTGGCCGAAAACATGGCGATTTCATTTGCGGTTGATAGAGTTTCCGTTTTCCTGTCGTTCAATCCGGCAATGGTTACATAGGAAAACTGCTTGTATCCCATGTCCATGGCCTTCTGAAGGACTTTTTCCCTGGTGGATTCCGCCAGAAGCCCTGTGTTGTTGATTGCTTTGGAGACTGTGTTCCGGGACAGCCCCAACGCGTCTGCGATATCCTGGATTGTAATTCGTTCTGCCATACCTGTAACTCCGTTTTTACTGATAAGTTTGAAACAATAATGCTCTGTTTTTTATTATAATGCACATATTGAAAAGTGTCAAACGTAAAAAGGTAAAAGAAACAACAATTTTTCTGGTCATTTTGTCAAAAAACAGGATTCAGAGCCGGATTTGAGACAAAAGATGGGCAAAGTGAGCATAACAATAAAGAAAGGATAGTCAAATGTAAAATATACATAAAATTTTTTGTGTAAAATGTAAAAAAGGTATTGACTAACTGTAAAATGCGTGGTACATTATGAGTACAAAAAAACAAACGGAATTTTACAAATGCACAATCAAGGCATGGCGAGGAGGGGAGCGAACAAATGCGGGAGTGCAGTTTGTAATTGTTGCTGCATAGTGTTGGAGTATGCAGTAACCTGAAGCGAAAGGCCGCAGGTCAAGGTACGCCGCAGGCAGATCAGTATACTTGTGAGTATGAATCCCGGCAGTCTTGCGTGTAAAACAGAATACAGTATTTAAGGAAAGGAGACATCTTAATGAAAACAAGTACTAAAACGTCTTCACCCAAGGGCGCCGTTTCCACGGGGAAAGACAAAGAAGGAAAAGGGCTGCATAATTCGCTTGTCTATGTGCGCCAGCATTGGCAGCTGTATGTATTCTTCATGCTTCCGGCATTGGCGCTGACGATTATCTTCCGGTATATCCCCATGGGCGGCATCCTGATTGCTTTTGAGGATTATAACGCGATCAAGGGATTCCTGGGCAGCCCGTTCGTGGGATTTAAGCATTTCCAGAGATTCCTGTCGTCGCCCGATTTTATGACGTATCTGGTCAACACCCTGAAGCTGAGTATCTATGGACTGCTGTGGGGCTTCCCGATACCGATTTTGCTGGCTTTCCTTCTGAACCGGGTGCAGAGCTCCAAGATCAAGCAGAAGATTCAGCTGGTGCTCTATATGCCGAACTTCATTTCGGTCATCGTTCTCTGTGGTATTGTAAAGATCCTCTTATCCGTTACCGGACCTTTGAACCTGATGCTGGGTACATCCACTGACTTCATGACCATGCCGGAGGCATTCCGTACCATCTACATCGCCAGCGGTATCTGGCAGGGCGCAGGCTGGGGCTCCATCATGTACACGGCGGCCCTCTCCAATGCCAGCGCGGAGCTGAAGGAGGCGGCAGTCATCGACGGCGCGAACATCTTCCAGCAGATCAAGGCAGTGGAATGGCCGGCCATCAAGGATGTGGTTATCATCCAGTTCATCATGTCGGCAGGTAATATCATGAGCGTCGGATTTGAGAAAGCTTACGCTCTGCAGACAGACCTGAACATGAAGACATCCGAAATTATTTCCACTTATGTGTACAAGAAAGGTCTCCTGGACGGTGATTACGGTTTCTCGACGGCGGTTGGACTGTTCAATACGGTCATCAATCTGATCCTGCTGGTCACGGTGAATAAGATTGTGGCAAGGATGAATGAAGGCAAAGGACTGTAGAGGAGGTATAAATCGTATGAAGAAAAAATTTCGCAGATATTCCGTACAGGATAAAGCGCTGCTGCTGACGGGTTACATACTTCTGGGACTGTTCGTAGTGGCAATCATCATCCCCATGATTTACATTGTGGTGGCGTCCTTCATGGATCCCATCACCCTGCAGAACAAGGGTATCACCTTCGATTTCAGCAAGTGGACTACAACGGCTTATGAGCGCGTGTTCAGCAATAAGCAGATCTGGGTTGGTTTCAGGAACGCAGTGGTTTACTCCGTGAGCTTCACGGCGCTGTCCGTTTTCATCACCCTGCTGGCGGCATATCCCATGTCCAGGACGGATTTCAGGGGCAGAGGAATTTTTAACGTGATTTTCATCATCACCATGTTCTTCGGCGGCGGACTGATCCCTACCTACCTGCTGATCAAGAGCATGGGAATGATAGATACCATATGGGCCATCATCGTTCCCGGTGCGTTCAGCGTCTGGAACATGATCATCGCCAGGACCTACTATCAGGGTATCCCCACGGAGCTGAGAGAAGCGGCGGATGTGGACGGGGCCAACGAGATGACATTCTACTTCATGATTCTGCTCCCGGTATGTATGCCGATTATCGCCGTGCTGTGCTTGTGGTCCTTCGTAGGTATGTGGAACAGTTACTTTGACGCATTGATTTATCTGGACAGCGAATCGAAAAAGCCCCTGCAGGTGGTTCTGCGTTCCATCCTGATCCAGAACAAACCGGAGTCCGGCATGATTTCGGATATGCAGAGCACCGCCGCCCGCGCACAGCTGGCAGAGCTTTTGAAATATGCCACCATTATCGTTTCCAGCCTGCCCCTTCTGGTTATGTATCCTTTCTTCCAGAAGTATTTCGACGCCGGAATCATGGTGGGATCCGTTAAGGGTTAAAGATATAGCCATGGCAGGATGCCTTTGCGGGATCCTGTCATGAAAACAAGGAAACAATGCAGCGAGCTGCAAAGTGAAAAAGTATACGTCAGCAGTATACATAATAATAGGAGGAGACTATGAAAAACAAAGTATGGAAACGCATTACTACCGCATCGTTAGCGGCAGCCATGGTATTTTCCCTGACCGCATGCGGCAACTCCAAGGTGGAGCTGAACGACGGTACCTTTAAGCCCATGGACGCAAGCGAACTTACATTCCCCCAGTCGGAGAAGGTGACTCTGACCGGCCTGATCAACTATCCGGCCAACACCACGGAACCCAAAGACCGTACCATTTTCAAACGTCTGGAAGAGCAGACCAATGTACACATCGAGTGGAACGCCATCACAAACAGTGAGTGGGGCGACAAGATCCAGACCCTTATGACAGATGTGGGCTCCCTGCCTGATTTTATCTTTACGGCGGGATTCGGCGAGGCTGACCTGCTCCGTTTCGGCCAGGGCGGCACTATCATCCCTCTGGAGGAGTACATTGATAACTATATGCCGAACTTAAAGGGTGTGTTCGACAAATTCCCCGAGTACAGGAAGATGACCACCGCTTCCGACGGACATATCTATTCCCTTCCCTGGATCGAGCAGCTGGGCGCTAACAAGACTGCCATCCAGGTCATCGACAACATGCCTTTCATCAACAAGAAGTGGCTGGATTTCCTGAGCCTGGAGGTTCCTCAGAACGTGGAGGATTTCGAGGCGGCGCTGATTGCGTTCCGCGACCATGCATCCGAACTGCAGGCGCAGTTTGGCATTGAGGGAAGCATCATTCCCATGTCCTGTATCGTAAATGACGGCGGACAGGATCCCGGCGTCCTGTTCAACTCCTTCGGCGAGGGCTATGGCGATCCCGACAAATGGAGACATATCGTTGTAACCGATGACAAGAAAGTTGTCTGCAGCGCTACCTCGGAAGGCTGGAAAGAGGGTGTCGCATGGCTGCATTCCCTGTATGAGCAGGAGCTGATTGACCCTGAATCCTTCACCCATGACTGGTCCACCTATGTGGCAAAGGGCAAATCCCACCGTTATGGCGTGTTCTTCAGCTGGGATCCGGCTAACATCGACAACCTGGAAGACTATGTTCCCCTGCCTCCTCTGGAGAAAGACGGCAAGAGAGTGCTCACTCCCTGTAACGGTTCCTACACCAGCGGCTATGACCGCGGACGCGCAGTTGTGACAGCAACCGCACAGCAGCCCGCCCTGGTATGCGCATGGCTTGACCAGATGTACGCTCCCATCCAGTCCCCTCAGAACAACTGGGGTACCTACGGTGAGGATGACGACTTCGATATTTTCGAGATGAGTACCAATGCAAACGGCGGAGAAATGCTGAAGCATGCTCCTCTGGGAGACGCTTCCCCTGTAGAAGTAAGAGAAGCGGAAGCTGTAGGCGGACCTCTTGCGGTTCTGGATGAGTACTACGGTGAATATGTGACCTGCCCTGACGACGCGCAGTATCGTCTGGACTGGATCGAAGAATATTATACACCTTACATTGAGGCGGAATATGTATATCCTCCCGTCTTCATGAACAAGGAAGATATCGAGGAACTGTCCAATATCATGGCGGATATCGGCAAGAATGTCAATGCCAAGAAGGCAGAGTGGATCCGCGACGGCTTTACCGACGCAGACTGGGAAGCTTATAAAGAAATGCTCCAGGGCTACAAGCTTGACAGATATCTGGAAATCTTCCAGCAGTATCTTGACGATTACTATAAATAAAGATATACTGCAGAAGAATGGATTATGAGAAGGAAAGCAGGAATTATACTGCAAAATTAAGCGGTGTGCAGTATAAGTTCAAGTAAGGCGAGGCGGCCGTTCAGCCCTCTGCAAAAGAGTGACTGGATGGCCGTTTTTAGCAAAATATAGAACAGGAGTATGATAATATGATGACGAGTCAGACATTGAGGGAAGCGCGCAAATACGAAGAGACTTTCGAAAAGATGATAGCCGAAGAGGAAAGGCCCGCATTTCATCTTTCCACACGTACTGGATGGATGAATGATCCCAATGGCTTTTCCTATTATCAGGGGAAATATCATATGTTTTACCAGTACCATCCCTATGATTCCCACTGGGGACCCATGCACTGGGGGCATGCGGTGAGCGAGGATCTGCTGCACTGGGAATACCTTCCGGCGGCGCTGGCTCCGGATGAGATCTATGACCGGGACGGCTGCTTCTCGGGCAGTGCAGTTGAGCTTCCTGACGGACGGCAGCTGCTCATGTATACCGGGGTGGTCAGTGAGCGCCAGCCCAACGGGGGCCATACGGAAGTCCAGACCCAGTGCCTTGCCGTAGGGGACGGGATAGATTATGAGAAGTATGAGAACAATCCGGTCCTGGATGAGAAGGATCTGCCGGAGGGCGCCAGCAGGAACGATTTCCGGGATCCCAAGATGTGGAAGGAAGAGGACGGAAGTTACTGCTGTGTAATCGGAAGCAGGCCGGCGGACGGGAGCGGCCAGATTCTGCTCTATACCAGCCAGGATGCTTTCCATTGGCAGTTCAAGAGCGTATTGGCGGCCAACGGCGACCGTATCGGCAAGATGTGGGAGTGCCCTGACTTCTTCCCGCTGGACGGGAAGTGGGTCATCCTTACCAGCCCTCAGGACATGTTGTCCCAGGGATTCGAATATCACAACGGAAACGGCACCCTCTGCCTGATCGGCGATTACGATAAGGAGGCGGGAAAATTCATCGAGGAGCGCAATCAGTCCGTTGACTACGGGATTGACTTCTATGCGCCTCAGACAATACTCACGCCGGACGGAAGGCGGGTGATGATCGGATGGATGCAGAACTGGGATACCTGCAACCACAGGAGACGGCATGACGAGGAATGGTTCGGCCAGATGAGCCTGCCCCGGGAACTTTCCATTCAGAACGGCAGGCTTTACCAGAAGCCTATCCGGGAGCTGGAGAACATGAGGGCCAACAAGGTCGTCTATAAGGATCTTACCGTCTCGGGGAATATTTATCCGGAAGGCCTGAAAGGGCGCAGGGTGGACATGGAGTTGGTGGTGCGTCCCGTGGACGGCTGCGACATGTACCGGAAATTCGCGGTCCGCTTCGCCCAGAATGACCAGTACCAGACCTCGTTCAGCTACAGGCCCGGGGAGGCCGTGCTCAAGGTGGACAGGAAATTCTCCGGTTCCCGGAGGGCCATCATCCATCAGAGACGCAGCAAGGTGGAACTAAAGAACGGCGTGCTGAAGCTGAGGATCATTCTGGACCGTTTCAGCGTGGAGGCCTTTATCAACGACGGGGAGCAGGTCATGACCGCCGTCCTGTACACGGATCAGGAGGCGGACGGAATCCACTTCTCCGTAGACGGAACTGTGAGCATAGACGTGGTGAAGTACGATCTCATATAGAACAGGTTTATGGGAGAAAAATGAGATGTGGAAAACAGGCTGCATTTTGCGGCCTGTTTTTCCGTATTTTAGAAAATGAAGTTATCGGAGGGCTGTTCAAATCCTGGCTTTTACCGAAAGAAATCGCAGCGGTTATTTCCCGGCAATTCCTAACCCGGACAAGTCGGATCCAGAATTTTGCCATTTTGCGCAAAATTTCATTGTTAAATGCCTAAGTGATTTCCCGGGTGGTTCCCCCGTAAACATAAGAGACAGGAAGGCAGTAGAGCTGCGGCCTGGCGGGGGAGGCCTCCTGAAACAGCAGATCCACACACAGCTGCGCCATCTCCTGTACGGGCTGGACGATGGTGGAGCAGAGATAGTCGAAGTCCCCAAGCTGCCGGATTCCGTCAAAACCGATCACCTGCACGTCTTCTGGAACACGTATATTCATCTTTTTTAATACGTTTATTACATAGCAGGCGATCTTGTCTGTCACGCAGAAAATGCCGTCAAAAGACAGCTTTCCGCCGATTTTGTGTTCCGTCAGAAATACGTCGAATTTATCATAGGACTCTTCATCACCCAGAATCAGCATTTCATATTTCAATTTCCTGGAGAGACATCCGTTCTCGAACCCGGCCCTGCGTTTGTTGGGTTCGTTGGCAAGGGAAGAACCCGTGCGGAGAAACGCCACGCTGCGGCAGCCCAGGTCAGCCAGCTTTTCCGCAGCCAGCTGTCCGCCCATGAAATTGTCGCATGCCACGCAGGGGATGCCGGAGCCCATGGAGCGGTCGATGGACACAAAGGGAATGCCTTCCGGAACGGCAAGGGCCGGATTGTAGGTCAGGCCGATGATACCGTCCACCTTATTGTTCTGGAGCATGGTGACATATTCCTGTTCCTGGGCGGCATTGAAATCCGTGGTGCACAGCAGCATCCTGTACTGCCTCGCCTGCAGGGCACGGTTGATATGGTGGGTGAGAACAGAGAAAAAGGGATCCCACAGATTCGGTATCAGCAGGGCTATGGTACCGGTTTTGCCGGCTTTCAGGCCCTGTGCATAACTGTTGACATGGTAATTGAGCTTGCGGATGGCTTCCTCTACTTTTGACTTATAAATTTCTCCCACGGGCAGGCCGTTGACGACCTTTGAGACAGTGCCCAGTGATACGCCGGCTTCTGAGGCCACATCCTTCATGGTGGGGATGGCGTTTGATTTTTTCATAGGTATCCCTTCTGTCCGTTCCTGCGGACCACGAACCAAATCTTTGTATTTTACATTATTATACTATTTTTACATTGATTTGTAAAATGTAAAAATTAGAAAAACGATTCATGCAAAATAAATTGTGATTTTGTAAAAAATAAGTGCATAATTGTGTCAAAAACTGTAAAAATGTAATTTAAAACAGGAGAAATAAAATAAAAATGTAAAATAATAATGTTGACATAAAATGAAAAAAGTGGTAGTTTGTTCCTGACAGATAAAACGATTCACAAACCATGCGCGCCGGTACAGGCCGGGGCGCTGTTTTATCTTATAGGAAAGTCCGTCGTCAGACGGACATGGAATCAGTAAGGTGCCGAAGGCACTGTTTTATGCGGAAATTATTTGGGGGTATTTGGCTGCAGCCCCCGGGAAAAGAGGTACTATGGCCGGACGAGTTACGATACAGGATATTGCGGATGCACTTGGCGTTTCCAGGAACACGGTTTCCAAAGCCATCAACAATACAGGCATCCTGGCCGACGACACAAGGGAAAAGGTTCTGCGGAAAGCCGTGGAAATGGGATATAAACATTTTTCATACATGAATGCCGCTTCCGGGGAGAATAAAGCGCCTTTGGGAGAGGCGGCGGGGGAGATAGCGCTGCTTATCATGGGATTTGTGGGAAAAACAGGTTTTCTGTCCGCCCTTCTGGACTGTCTTCAGGGAGAATTTTCCCGGCTGGGATATGCGTTTACCATACACAGGGTATGCAGGCAGGATGTGGAAGCACTGCGTCTGCCGCTTTCCTTTGACCGGGAGAAGGCTGCAGGCGTTATCTGCATCGAAGTGCTCGATTATGATTATTGCGCCATGCTCTGCGGCCTGCGGATTCCCCTTCTCTTTGTGGATTCGCCTGTGACGGCTATGAGGGGGCCCTTGAAGGCGGATTTTATCTATCCGGATAACCAGTCCAATGCTTACGTCTTTATCCGGGAGATGGCGCGGCGGGGGAAGACGCGCATCGGCTTTATCGGGGAGTATATGCATTGCCAGTCTTTTTTTGAACGGTATATGAGCTACCGCAATGCCATGTATCTGACGGGACTGCCCTGCAGGGAGGAGTACTGTATCACCGGCAATAAGGAAGGCGTCGCGGCGCCGACCTCAGAGGAATATCAGGAGTATCTGGAGGAAACTTTCTCGAAACTGAAATCCCTGCCGGAAGTTTTTGTCTGTGCAAATGACTATGTGGTATTTGACACGCTGAAGGTGTTTAAGAAGCTGGGCATTTCTGTTCCGGCAGACGTCTGGCTCTGCGGCTTTGACGATGCCATGGAAGCCCAGATTATCACGCCGTCCCTCACCACCGTCCATATCCACAGCAGCATTATGGGACATTCCGCGGCATATCTGCTGGTTTCCAGAATCCGGGAACCGCAGCTGCAGTTCCGCATGGTTTACGGGCAGACAAGCCTGATTTACAGGGAGTCCACCGGGGACTGAAGAAAAGAGTCTCTGACTTGTTATTTCAGACAGGGAATGGTAAAATAGGGAAAGGGGGAGTACGAAAGAAACAGGGGGAATTTCATGATTTACAGGACAGAAAGGGAGGCTTTCGGCGCGTATATCAGCGATTTGCGTGATGGAAGGGGATACGCGCTGGAACAGGTCTGCGAGGGCCTGTGCACGGCGCAGAGACTGTTTCAGCTGGAGACGGGAAAGCAGTCCGCCGGCAAGCTGTTGCAGGATGCCATCCTGGAGAGGCTGGGCGTGGGGGCGGAGGACTACGAGCATTATCTGCATTATGAAGAGTACGGAAAATGGGAGATGAGACAGCGCATCCTCCACCGAATTTCCTGCGGGAAGGCTGCATGGGCAAAGGAACTGCTGGAGGAATACTGCCGCCTGTACGGAGGGAACCGCGGAAGCGGCAAAGCGGTAGGAGACCGCCTTGAAAGGCAGTTCTACCTCGGCATGTGGGCACAGATCCGGCGTATGGAAGGGGCGGGGGAAGCCGAGATGCGTGCCATACTGGAAGAGGCAGTGCAGCTCACCGTGCCCGGGCTGTGGGAGAAGCCTCTCCGGGGGAGAGTGCTGTCCCTGAAAGAGTGGAACCTGATCCTGGAAGCGGAGAGATACAAAGAAGGCGGTGGGGAGGAAATTCATTACCGGGAAATCATGGCCTGCCTGGAGACTGCCGCCCTGGACAGTGTGGGCGTGGCAAAGATTTATCCCAAGGCAGTCTGTTTCCTGCGCGGATGCATTGCGGAAAAAGACGAGGCTGTGGAAGCGGAACTTTTCGCCTGCTGCAACCGTGCAGTGGAGATTTTGCGGAACGCTTCCAGGATGTACTATCTATGGGAGCTTCTGGAATTGCGGGAGCAGTATCTGAAACACAGGATGGGGGACAGCCCGGAGGCGGGATTGGTGAGTTGTGACCGCGACGGTGAGAATAACCGTTTCGTAAATGCGGATTTTCCCGGAATATATACCGAAAATGCAGGATGGAAGAAGGCGTTGGAGGATGTATACGCAGATTACGGAATACAGAAGGAGACTTTTCATTATTGTTATCTCTATCTGGAGAAGGGCGTGTCCTGCATCAGCGACGTAATCCGAATCCGGCGCAGGATGCTGGGCATAAAGGCGGAAGAATTGTGTGAAGGGATCTGTGATATTAAAACGCTGCGGCGTCTGGAAAACCGAAAACGGGCGACACAGAGAGCCATTGTGGAGCAATTGTTTGAACGCCTGAGACTGCCCGGGGAGATGACCCGGACGGAGCTGGTCACGGACAGCCCGGAGGCCAGGCAGATGATGGAGCTGCTGCGGCATTATGGGAACGAGCGTGAGACAGAAAAAGCAGGAGTGCTTCTTGCCGGAATCAAGAGATTGGTGACTACGGAAATACGGTGCAATCAGCAGGCTTTGATGCGGAAGGAGATAAATCTGCGGAAAGGCCGGGGAGAGATTACCGGGGAAGAATATTGCAGACAGATGCGGGCTGTGTTGGAGCTTACCCTGCCGTTTGATGTTTTTTTGCAGGAAGGCGAAAAATATCTGACACATGAGGAACAGGCATGTATCCAAAATATGATGCAGGTGATGGACAGGGACAGCAGAGAATTTAAAATTTGCGTGGAACGCTTTGAAGAGATGTACCGTCCAGTGGCGGAAGGGGAGTTGCTGGGAACGATGAGCGGTATCTATGGGCTTATTATGGGGTATGTTGAAAGTGAATTAGGTAACCAGGGAAAACTTGACAAAGCAGATTGGTATAATGAAGTTATGGTCAGGGAAGAATTGCGCTCCCGCCGTTTAGCTTCACTGGCTACGAGGCTGTATGATCGTTGGTGGAACTATGCGGAACCAATGTCATTTACTTAAGGAGTTGCTGCGATTCAGAACAGCATGAGTTGTT
>CANDMH010000042.1 GCA_947385785.1 uncultured Lachnospiraceae bacterium | reverse complement strand
TATGAGGCTGTGACTGGAGTTCAGACGTGTGCTCTTCCGATCTCGCTTTCTGCAGTACTCCCACTATGGCTTCATTCGAATAAAGGGCATCACTTCCGCCTTTTAAAATCACCGCATTTCCGGCCTTAAAACACAGTCCGAAGGCATCCGCCGTCACATTGGGCCGGGCTTCATATATGATCCCCACCACTCCCAGCGGAACCCGCTTCTGTCCGATCATCAGTCCATTCGGACGCTTCTTCATATATAGAACCTCTCCCACCGGGTCGTCAGCGGCGGCTACCTGTAAAAGCCCTTCCGCCATCCCCCGAATCCTGCCCCCGTTCAATGCCAGACGATCCAGAAGCCCCTGCGCCATCCCCTTTTCCCGGGCAATGGCCATGTCCTTTTCATTTGCCTCCAAAAGCGCGGCTTCCGCCGCTGTCAGATACTCTGCCGCCGTTTTCAACGCCCGGTCCTTCGCCTCGCTGCCAAGGGTGCGCAGCACAGCCTCCGCTTTCTTCGCCTCTATCCCAATCTGCTCCAAATATTCCATAGAATGTCTTTCCTCCGTATGCTTCCCATTTCCCGCATGCTTTTCATTTCCAGCATGCTTTTCATTTCCAGCATGCTCTCCGTTTCCAGCATGCTTTCCATTTCCCGCCCCTGCACCTTCCGATGCGGAATCCTGCAGATTATGCCGCACGCCAGTTATACTCGTGAGCGCATACATTTACCGCTTTCTGTTCTGCGCTACAGAAGCGCTCACTCGTTATACAATTTCAACTGGCAAATGTTTTCGGCCGTGAGTATATACTCAAGACCGCCAGCCAGATACCTTTGTGGCTGCGTTACTGCAAATTCCGGCGGTCTGCAGCTGCCAATGACACTTAATCCATCCCCTATCCCTCCAGAAACGCCCCCAGTTCAAAATGTGCATCCGGATTCGCCAGGAAAAGCGTTCCCTTCTGAGCCCCCTCCAGCAATTCATGAAGAACCCCCACATCTGCCCCGTTCGCAATAACCATATCCGCTCCAGAAGCTGTGGCAATCCGGGCGCTGGCAAGCTTCGTCGCCATGCCCCCCGTTCCTACATCACTGACGGCGCCCTTCCCAAGCTGCATCATCCCTTCTGTCAACGTTTCCACAGTATCAATAAAACGCGCATTCGGATTCTTATGGGGATCATCGGTAAAAAGTCCATCAATGTCCGATAATAAGATCAGAAGATCCGCATGAATCATCGCTGCCACAATCGCTGACAATGTATCATTATCACCGAATTGCTGCAGCTTCTCCAGTTCGTACGTGGATATGGTATCATTCTCATTCACAATGGGAATCACTCCCAGCTCCAGCAGCTTCTCGAAGGTATTTTCCGCGTTTTTCCGATTTATAGGATTCAGCATGGTATTCTTGGTCATCAGAATCTGCGATGCCACATGGTTGTACTCCGCGAACAGCTTCAGATACATCACCATCAGTTTAGCCTGTCCAACCGACGCACAGGCCTGCTTTAGAGAAATCTCTGTCGGCCGCTTCGCAAGCCCCAATGTTCTGCTGCCCACTGCGATAGCTCCCGAACTGACCAGCACCACCTCTATCCCCCTGTTCCTGTAATCGCAGAGTTCCCTCACCAGTTTTTCCAGTTTAATCAGATCCGTCTCCCCAGTCTCCGCATGGGTCAGGGACGAACTGCCTATCTTCACTACAATGCGCTTCTTGTTTTTCAATCTGTCTCGATTCATCCTGCCCTCTCTCTGTTCAGGCCGTTCTGTTCTCCCAAAACCGGATGCCTGTCACCGTATGCTCTTTCTCACTTTACTTGAATCAATGGCGAAAAGCCGGCAACGGGGAATCCTCATACATTCCCCTGATGATACAGGCTCCTGGGATACCAGGCTCCCTCACGAAATGATTTCAGTTAACTATATCATAATCTGTTGTTACGTGCAAGCCACATTATTAAAATTTTTCTCTTGACATTCGCCTTCCCATATGATATCCTTAGCCCATCTTAAGTGTCCTTTCAAAAGTATTCTCAGGATTTCCGGTGTTTCGCCAGATATCTCTGCAGCTATACTCGTGAGCGCATATATTTGTCGGTGCCTGCTTTACAGCGCGGGTGTGCTCATTCGTTATACATTTACGTTGGCAAATATTTTCGGTTGCCTATCGTTATACTTTTTGTAACTGCAAATAAACTTCCCCGCAGCAAGTTGCAGGGTATCAGACCCGCGAAAGAATCAATTTAACGCACATTATGTATTGTTATACCGAAACCCGGAAAGGAGTGTCCCCATGCAGCAGAACCATACTTCTCAGCAGAATCAAGTCTCCCAGCAGATTCATGTTCCCCAACAAAACCCTGTTTCCCAGCAGAACTCTGTCGCCCAGCAGAACCCTGTTTCCCAGCAGAACCCTGTCGCCCAACCGAATCATTCGTCCCTGATCTTCCCGAAGAACCATCCGCTGCCGCAGATACTCGGCAGCCCACGGCTGAAATCCGATGTCATGCAGCAGATTCAAAATGATCCCGGCACCCACTCCGCCTTCCAGGCACTTTCCCAGCAGGAGCAGGAAGCCTTCCTCGGCTTCTGCATGGGGGAGCGGGGATTAAAGGTTACTTACGACCCCTTTTTCAAGTATATCTTCCACCCCGAAGCACGCCCGGGCAGGCTGGACCGCCTCCTGTCATGCATTCTGGGGCAGAAAGTCATCGTCAAAAAAATGTTGTCCACAGAGCGGCGTCCCATCTCGGAGAACGGCTCCCTCGTCATCCTTGACATTCTGGTGCAGCTTACCGACGGGCGTCTGGTGAATGTGGAGATGCAGCGGGCAGGGTACAACTTCCCCATAGAGCGCTGCTTCTGCTACGGAGCCGACCTCCTGGTCCGGCAATATGATGTGGTCAAAGATGAACAGGGTCAGCGCTTCTCCTACCGGAGCATAAATCCCGTCATAATCATAGTCCTTATGGAAGAAAGCCCCGCCCTGTTCCACAGTATCCCCACAAAATATATCCACCGTTCCCGTTTCTCCTTCGACACCGGTCTTAAGATGACATCACTACAGAATTTCATCTACATTTCACTTGATATTTTCCGCCAGACAGTGCATAATAAACCTGTAGAACCTGATGTCCCGATGACAGAGCTTGAAGCTTGGATGTATTTTCTCAGTTCAGATGAGCCTGCTGACATCCTGCGTATTATCAGGGAATTTCCCTTCTTCCAACGTCTCTACCAGGACATCGTTAACTTCCGTTTCAAACCAAAGGAGTTGATTTCCATGTATTCTGAAGCTTTACGCATTATGGATGAGAACACTATCAAGTATATGATTGATGAATTGAAAGAACAGCTTGCCGTGAAGACTCATGAGCTGTCAAAAATGGGATCTGAATTATCCAAAAAAGACTCTCAGCTGTCAATAATGGGGTCTGAATTATCCAAACAGAACTCCGAAATTGAAAAACTACGCGCACAGCTGGCAAAATATGAACAATAAAAAAAGCCAAGGGAGATGACTTCCATAAATTCCGAAGCATTACGCCTTATAGACAAGAATCCTTTCAAATACATGATTTCAAGTACATAATTGATGAATTTCATTTCATAAAAAAACAGGGTCAGTCCCCACTGGCCCTGTCGCGCAGCCGCCCGGCCAGCATGTTCAGCATGGCTCCGCAGGCAGCAAAGCAGATCACATATATTTTGCCGACAGTACCTGTATACAGCACCATCAAGTGTCCGATGTATGGCACATGATACTCCACGCGCCCAATCAAATCTTCATAATCAATCGGATGCATGTCCTCGGCGTCATTGGCGTCGCCCCTGGTGACAAATTCTCCTTCCACCAGGCGGTTCCTCACAACCCTGTGCGTAACAACGGAACCCTCGCTTACAAAAGCAATCACATCTCCGTCCTGTATCTCCTCCGGCGCTGTCTCGGCCACGTACACAGCACTTCCCACAGGAATGGCCGGTTCCATGCTCCCGCTGACCACGGTATAAATCTCGTAGCCCAGAAAGCGCGGAATCGTCAGCGGCAGGCAGGAGAGAATCACGCACACCAGCATCAGAGTTCCCGCCACATTACAGAATGCAGGGAGCAACCTCCTGGGGCGTCTGCCCCCGGAGGTACTGCTCCCTTCACTGCTCATGCGTCCCCGCCTTTCTTCACATTCTTTGCTTTCTTCGCTTTGCCGGACTTCATTATATACCAGACAGCGCCGCCCACCAGTGCAACCATAAGCAGGGCCGCTCCTATCTTCGCCCAAAGCGGAATCCTCATCAGCGACGCATCGCTTTCATTTCCGTCCAGGGATGCCTGCGGTATCTCTCCTTCATTGATGTCTACGATCTCTCGGGGCTGTTCATTCCCCGCATTTTCTCCCCCTTCCGTATTGTCTCCTCCCTCAGTATTACCTCCGGGAATTTCATTGTCAGGGATATTCTGCTCTTCGGGAGGTACAGGAGCCTCACCGCCAGGACCTCCGGGAGCACCGGGGCCTCCAGGAACCGTTCCACCGCCGGGTGCACCGGGAATCACGGTTACGCCGCCTGCTCCTACAGGTGTATATACAAAGTTAAATATATTCTCTGCAGCGTTTTCGGAAAGTGTACCGGTCAGGTTATATGCCTGAGGCTGATAACCCGCAATGTACAGATACGCGATAACCGGCCTGTCTCCTACATTGCCGTAATATGTCTCGCTGGGCGCCAGGGCATTGCCCGCCGCATCCACATAATTGATGGTATAAGCCACCGCATCCGTCAGCAGTCCATAGGCTACCACATAATCTCTGTCCTCCGTCACCTGGAAGGAGGTGGTTCCTACCGTATTGTTATCCCTGCCGCTCCAACGGATACCCTTGACATAATACTTGCTGTTGTCATTGAGGGTCACATCCCTCAGGTTGAAGCTTACACGGTCTCCATAGTTGAGACCCTCGTAAACGATCATTTCCCCGCCGCCTATGGTTCCCTGCTGGCCTGCGAAAATACGGATGGTATAAGTATACCTGGCTTCCGTTTCCATGGGCGGAACGGACATCAGGACCAACACCAGTGCCAAACATAGCGCACCTATCTGCCTGAGCTTCCTCATGTCATTCCACCCCCTTTTTCTCTTTCCGTCCCTGTTTCAGGCTGTAAATAGCCATCCCCAGGAGCAGTACTCCGCTGACTGTCATGGCGATAAAGAGACCGCCCAGGTCCGACTCGTCACTGGTCCTTACAATGGTGGTACGGGTGGTATCATCCACTTCCTCCACCGCGAAATTCATCTGCAGGTCCGCCAGTGTATCCTGATAGTCATTTCCCTGTGTCTCGCCGTCCAGGGCCACAATCAGGGTAATGCTCCCTGCCTGCCCCTGGGCCAGGGTATCCAGATAGAAATAATCCTCCAGTGCGCCTGTGGCCTCATGAAGACCTTCACCGGCCGCACTGACATTATCACCGCCCACCGTGTCGCTGGAGAACAGTACCGTCTCCGCGCCATTGTGATCCT
Source organism: uncultured Lachnospiraceae bacterium (assembly GCA_947385785.1). Classification (GTDB taxonomy): domain Bacteria; phylum Bacillota; class Clostridia; order Lachnospirales; family Lachnospiraceae; genus Acetatifactor. The sequence goes on along the minus strand of CANDMH010000042.1, from coordinate 15,670 downwards.
TATAGCTCAGCATATAAGTATAAGCGCCGCCGGCAGTATCGCTGTTGGCACTGCGGTCCTCCAGGGAATACAGTACTTTATTGGTCATGTACCAGTCCGTGGAAGTCGAATTCTCATTCTTCAGATCCAACTCAAAGGTAATGGTATCTCCCGGCTGCAGGCCCGAAACCGCATCATCCATGTCCGCCGCCCCGAAATTACTCACCATGGCTCTCTCCGATGTAAAGGAGACCGTCCATCCGTCCTCCCCATGGTAATCCTCCGCCCGGGCATCCATGGCAATGCCGCCCAGCACTGCGCATGCCAGGAGCAAACTCATCAATCTTCTCTTCATGCTGCCTCCTATTATTAGTTCCGCATGTACCCCACAGTACCAGTTCTGGCATAGAATTTTCGGCCGCTTAATAATTTCATCCGTAAATCCTATGAGCACTATGCGGGCACATGCTGTTTACAGTTCCTATGTGCCCTCCTTGTGCCAATTCCCGCATAGAATTCCCCACCGCCTGGTGAATTCGCCCGCAAATCCTATGGGTACCGGGATAGCACATGCAACTTTCAGTTCTTCTTATTCATATTTCAGGCTCAGTGTGCCGTCTTCCGCGATGTTCACTCTGCGGCCCCATGCACTCCAGATGGCATCCTCCGGGTTATGTGTCTGCACCGCATCCGCCTCTATCTCAACGTCGAACCGGACGCCGTCATATTTATAGATGGTCTTGATGGTCTTGTATTTCCCGTTTATTTCCTCTATCTGCTCCACCTTTGCCGTCAGCACGCCGTCAACGGTCAGTGCATCCGTAAAGGGAACCGACTCCTCGCCTACCCCCAGAATATGGCGGTAATACAGCACCGTCCGCTCCTCTGTGGAGGCTTCCTCGTCTATAATCCAGTCGGAATCCAGGTTCACCAGGTTCAGTCCGATCATGTCGGGAGTAAGCTCCTGGTTCTTCGTCCCGTCCTCGTTCACCCAGTATTTATAGATATAGACACGAACATATTCCTCTATGCTGCCGCTGTTCTTCACGGTGAGCACCTCCGGATAGGTCTGGCCCATGCGGAATTTCTCGCCCTCCTGCAGCATGCCCGAGAACAGGTGTCCTTTCGCCTCATCCCAGGTTCCGTCGGAATCTTCGCCGTAATCTCTCCAGGCCATGCGCTCGCCGTTCTCCAACAGGCTGACGCCGATATTGTACATCTGCACCCGGGAGGTATAGTTCTCAGAGTAATAGGTCAGGGCCGCCCTGGCGCCTCCCACGGTACTGCCCAAAAGCATGACTGCCGCTGCCGCAAAGAGAGCCATGGTCACAACAGGCGACGCCAGCTTCTTATTCAGCTTCTTCCTGTCAATTTTCGCCATCAGTCACCACCCCCGTTTCATCCATGCTGCCGGAATCCAGCTTCCTGGACCAGTCCGCATAAGGATTCCCTGCTTCGTCATAACGGACAGGCGTGCTCTCATAGACCACCACCACATTGAAGCTTGTGGGTTCCGTAATGTCCTCAGGCACATTCTCAATCCTTACCTGAAGCTCCGCCGTCTCCTCCCCGCCGTTTACGATACCGTCGTAATAATAAAACCCGTCATCTCCCAGAGACCATCTTCCGGACTCATCCACATAAACCAGCTCATACGCACTGCTGCAGAAAGCCCTCGCCCGGATATACACCGGTTCGGAACCGGCTGCATTGGATATTCTTACATACTTGGTCCAGTTGGAAAATGTCTCTGTAATCTCCGTCATGTCCCCCATCTCGATGGGAAACCCGCCCACCATCTCCACATAAGAAGTAAAGTAGGCATTGGCAGTGCCCATACCTGCGGCCATAACGCCTGCCACAGCAGCAACTGCAAGGAAAGTACTCATCCTTTTCTTCATGTCAGCCAGCCCTCCTTATTCCTGCACCCAGATCCATTCCCCATTCTCCAGGTCGTATGTGAAATTGTTCGTGATCCCATGCCCTTCATTCTCACTGTAGTCATAATCATTGGTAAATGTCACAGAAGCCACACTGTCCGCCGTAATGGTCACCGGCCCGTCAGGCCCTGCTACCAGCGTGTATCCCGCCCCGCTGTAAACCTCCGTCACAGTGACCACTGCTCCCACAGGGATTCCTTCTATCAGGGTACGCTGCTCTCCCGGTGCGGAGAAATTCATGGTCACCACATCACTGTACACCAGCTCCCCGTCCAGCACCGCCTCCACCTGGAAGACGAAGATGGCGTCATGGGAATCCTCATAGGTGAGAAGATCCTTGATGATTTCCAGAGAACCGTCCCGCTCCTCTATCTCCGGCTTCAGGAACACGGTCAGGTCATAGATCCAGTCTCCGGGATTCGCCGAGCTGATTACACCGTTCTCGTCCGCCTCCTTGGAGGGAATCGCCACCAGCTCCGGGGAAAAACGAATGGTATATTCCCTCGAACGGGCCGTTGTGACGATGCTCACCGAGCCTTCCTCATTGGTTGTGGTGGTAACATAATCCGCTATGTCCGATCCTCTTGCAATCAGAAGATACAGCCCCGGCGTCAGCGCTTCCGAGCCGTCAGTATCCATAATATCCTTTCCCAGAGGCGCGCCTGTCACGATGGGAAGCCTGGGCTGCGTTCCCGGGTTCACTCCAAGGGCAATCCCTGCCGCTTCCTGGGCCAGGCTTTTCCAGGTATCTTTATTCATATCCTCCCCTATGACCAGACTGCCATAATCCGGCAGTACCTGAAAACCATAGGCATCCACGCCGCTTTTCTCCGTGGCATCCGCCACCTTATACAAATCTACTACCACATTGGCTTCCGCCAGCAGCGCCACAGTTTCTTCTCCTTTTGAGCTGACTGTCAGGCTGCAGTCCTTTGTCAGATCCAAATCCTGTGCCGCGCTTCCCGCCAGCGGCAGAGCAAGCATGGCACCCAGTACAATGGCCAATGTCCGCATCCATTTATGTCTCATCGAAGCCTCCTCCTTACTATAATTTATATAAAGCCTTAAGTTTCTTACTTCTTCTTACACGGTGCAAAACTCAGGAACTGCAGGAAAAGTTTCCTTACTTCCTGAGTTCATCCAATATTTCCTTCTTGGTCTTCCTGCGGCCTTTGACACTGCTGACAATCAATGTAACAAGCAGGGTAACGAACAACAGCGGAATCCCCACTGCCGGTATCACTACATAGTTCGGTATCCGCACTGCCTCTGCCACGACCACCACTTCACCCGCGATGTTCTCTATGCGCTTGCCGCGTACTAACATGCGGTGGGTGTTGACTCCATAGGGGGTGCATGTGACCAATGTACAATAGTCCCTTCCGGGCTGTATAGCGAGCTCGTCAACCTCCTCCGGCAGGACGATACGAATCTGATCTACCATGTAGGTAATGGTCTGCCCCATAACGTTCAAGGTAAATATGTCGCCCTCTACCATCCGATCCAAATCCGAAAATAGCTTCGCACTGGGCAGTCCCCGGTGTCCGGATAATACACAATGTGACCGCTCCCCTCCTACTGGAAGAGATGTACCTGGTATATGTCCTATTGCAATCTGCAGCACAGTCTCATCTACACTATGATATACCGGAAGGTTCACACCAATGGCTGATATCTGCACATATCCCATAATCCCTGTTCCATCAATATTTAGCAGACTCTCATATGCCGCATATTCCTCCTCTGTAAGGTTGAAATCAACACCATTGGCAAGAGAAGCATTGTATGCCTGTGCAGCTTTGATAGCCTCTTCTTTCTCCTCTGCGGATAAATCTTCCACTGCCGTCACATAGCCCGAAATCATCTTTGCAGCATGTGTGGAATTCCACCAGTCACTGACGGATGGATATAATAAAATTCCTACACCCGCTATTAATATAACTACCAATACGATTGTTGAAATCGAAGGGCCTCTTCTATTTTTCTTTCCCTTCTCTTTCTCAGTCTCTTTCTTCTTCATAGGTTTCCCCACTCTGACTTGATACGACAGCCCTCGGCTGCTTACTGACGTTGGCCGGAATAAGGTATGTGGCCATACCATGGCATGTATAACCATGCCAAACCGTTGCTCACCGCACACCACGTGAAGGTGTCAGTCTGTGCGGTATCCCCAAGGAACGGAACTTCCGTTCCCGGGGGAATATTGCTACTCAAATGTACTTTCGTATAGCATCAATTCTGATTAACGATTGCTCATACGCTTCTTAACAACCAGAAGGACACCTGCTACGATTACAAGGATAGCACCTACTACATAGAAGATTGTTGTACCGATGCCACCAGTGCTGGGCAGTTCAACGCCTTGAGTATTCTTAATCTTACCAGGGCCATCTGGATTCGCCTCACCATCTTCCGGCGTACCAACTTCAGTATCCCCCTTATCAACACTCGTAATCTCATCTTTTGTATTCGTTATATTATAAGTAGCAGTGTTGACATCATTAATCTTAACTTCATAAGATTCAAGGACATTGGTCTTATATGTGACCTCTTGCCCATCAACGGTCTCAGTTATCTCGATTTCCTTAATAGTAGGGATAATTTCAATCTTTACAGGTTTCTGTGCTTTAATGTATCCATCCGGAGCCTTTGTCTCCTTCAGCCAATACGTACCAGCATCAAGACCTTTGATAGAAATACGTCCACTTGCATCAGAAATTACCGTTCCGTCAAACAGATCATTCGTGTAAATATCACTCTCTGTCTCGCTTGTCGCTCCAGCCTCTGTCTTATACAGCTTAAACTCTGCCCCCTCGAGAGCTCCAACCCACTTTCCATTATCTAATGTTATTGTTTCAGTAATTTCTTTTCCGTCTTTATCAACTCCGATTTTTACAACTTCTGTAGCCTCATATTCGTCCTCTCCCCACAGGTTCCCATCAATGTCGAAGGTATAATGGTTGGTCTTATCCTTCAATACGCCATGTCCTTCTTCATCGTCAGGTGAGTTGGAGAAGTTTACCGTTACTGTATTGTCTTCCTTGTTTACAGAATAAGGTGCATCAGTAGTAACTATAGCATCGTAGGTAATTTCAACGTTTGTAGCAGTCTGAACAGTTTTCAGATAATCAGCAGTAAACGCTATTGTAAAGCCTTTGTTATCACTGTCAACTGTAATCGTATAATCATCTACATCAATCTCAGGTGATACTAATTTAATAGTTCCGATCTGCTCCGGCGCAACATCATATTCCGTCTTAGCTTTAAGCTCTAATCCAGTAGAAAGCTTATCAGTCACTTTGAAGACAGGCTTTGTGTAGTTATCTGCAAAGCCAGGAATAACAGTCTTAATATTGAAAGAAACCGTATCTCCTGCTGCTACCGTGTCAGGCTTTCCATCTTCATTAGTATCCTCTGTAGTACTTGCTGTCTTATCAAGAGTAACTACATTCAATTTTGCTATTGCTGCAGGAGTATATGACAGCTCCCCTGCAACAAGGTTCATGCCATTGCCACTGTTTCTACTATAGTCAGCTGCGACAAATACCGGATTATAGGTATAACCAGACTTTGCAGGCGTAATGATTGCAATATACAATCCCGCTTCTGGATCGGAAACGGTTGCCTTATAAGTCACCGGATCACCCGATACCTCAGGCTCAACCTCCTCATTCGCTGCAGTCTCATATTTTACAGTTGCTTTTTTCGCCTGTGCACCAAGCTTTCCAGCCACGGTGGCGCTGATTTCCCCCGCCTTATCCTTGTTACCAATGACAGCATCCCATTCCTCATTAGTCAATGTAAAGCCAGCTGCCGGCTTCCAACCGTCATTCCACTCCAATACTTTGTAAAACTTTACGGTATCGCCTTCCTGCAATCCTCCTACATAAATCTCATCATCAACTTCCAAGTTTCCGCTCGGTAATGCTGCCGCAAAAGTCGTCATGCTCATACCAATCGCCATAACTACCGCCAGCAATACGCTAACAATTTTCTTCATACGCTTCATAACTTTTCTCTCCTTTTCTTTATTTTTTACTTGTTTGAAGCTATGTGGGTAAGCTCCCACAAATTTTGTGTTCCTTTCAGATCCAAGAGGATATATCCCTCTCACCCCCTCCTTTCTCTGAATTTTTTTCTATACAGAAAGCCTGCGCCAAATATAAGGGCTATGCCGCCTGCTATTGTATATAAAATTGTGCCAGAACCGCCAGTTTTAGGAAGATTGTAATTATAGTTTTTATATAGCACCGTACTCTGAATTCCATCGCTGATACTTCCTGCTATATCCTTTTCACTTAACAATCCATCCTTTTTAACAATTGCCCCATTGTCGTCCCTCACAATGTCAGTATAATAGGTTCCATCCTCTTCCGTAACCGTATAACGTGTACCTGCAGGAAGATATCGAATCACAATATATTGCCCATCCTTTAAGGTAAAGTCACTTCCATCAAAAAGGACTAATCCGAATTGATCCTCTTCTGTTCCTGCAACAAGCTGGTCTTCACTTCCGTCTGTGCTCTTTTGATACTTGGCATAAGAATAATTATCTGCTAATTTATTGCCATTTGCATCTGTGAGCATGATATGAAAATTGAACTCCTTGTCTTTATCAATGTTGGCTACGGTCTTCTCAACTTTTAATTCACCATAATCTTTCTTGGGCGGCTCTATGGAAGTTACTGACGGCAGTGTAAACTGCATCCAACATGTGGAACCGGACGCACCACGTTCTGTATAGAAGAAAGTCAATGTATGTTTTCCAGAACTTCCCTTCGCCAGATAGTCCCAAAGATTTACATATTCTCCTACTGAAGAATGAACACCACCAATATCGCATACTAATGTGCCATCCAAGAACACCCACATGTCATCATCACCGAAGAAATAGTACTCCAAAGGACCAACATAATCCTCTGTCAACTCAAACCCCACCTGATAGGACATACCGAAAAAGCTGTTGTGATCAGCTCCGTCATCGCTGACAGGTAAATTCCCCGACTTAGATCCACTAAATTTCTGCTTTCCGTTTCCCACAGCATTATTTTTATCATTTAATCCCGTTACCACTCCAAAGTTAATATCTTTTCTCTTTGAGCTATCGGCATTATCCAATGGCCAGAAATTATTCGTCCAAATGTGATCATATGTCTTCCCTGTATATGGACTTGGCTGATTAAACATATGCAAATTACTAATAGTACCTACAGTTTTTACTACATTATTTTCTTCACTTGTTACTACAGCCTCTGTTAAAGTATACGTATCACCATTACGTATAAATTTTAGATCACCTCCATATACGCTCTTACCTTCATATGCATCTGGTCCAAATAAATTCTGGGGTGCATTAATCCCGGATGCAAATATAACATTAGTACGATCCTCATTAATTCCGTTAACCAGTCCAAAAGTACAGCCACTAGCTCCCGTATTCCTATTCTTTTCATTATACTTGTTAAGATCATTACCATCCCACTGCTGGGCACCATAGTTAGTACCACAGTTTACATTACCAAAGGCATATCGTGTTACCTCATTATTTATACCTGTTGCAGCATTAATTCCTCCACTTGCGGTATTCATTGTAATAACATCGCCAGATGTACCTTTGCTACTACTAATGTCATAATCGTAAAAAGCCGTTGGAAAAGGATGTTTGGGATCTGTTGTCACTGTATAGACCAATCTAATTCTGGCATCCGGACTGATATATACATATCCTGAGTTTCCATTGGGGTTTGCTGTAGCAGCCTCTTCCCGATTTGTAAAATGCAGTTGAGAACTATATCCATATTTCTCTATGCCCTTAACATCACTCCAATCCACATAACTGCCATCTTCCTTTTTTCTATTTACCCACACCTCTGTCAGCGTATAACTACTGTTTTCAATCAAAGCATTGAAATAGTTAATTGTTGGTGCCTTATAATAGCTGTAGCTTCTGCTTTTATATACCTCCTCCAAGCTTTCTTTCGTTTTTATAGTGCCATCGGCATTAAGCGGGATATTTGTCTTAGTCACAGTTTTCCCATTTTTAGGAAGCTTCCCCTGCTTATTTTCCCCGCCATTAGATGTATCAATCACCGCAAGATTCACTGTGGCTTCACTAGTATCAAGAACCTGCAGTTTAGCATAGTACCACACCGTGAATTTCGGATTAGGCTGTGCAGTAGCGGCGCGCAAAGCAAAGGTATTTGCTGTTAATTCCATAACGATTAACTCAGGTGTACCACTATTACTCTCCTCCGTGATTCCTCCCGCTGCTTCGCGTACCGACATTGTCTCTATTTCGCCAATCTCAGTACCATCTAAGATTTCGATAGCCGCAATTATCAAACCGCTTTGATCCTCTGGTACTCCACTATCTTCATCCTCTGTAAAGTCATCAATGCTATCCTCTGCTTCACTCTCATCTCCGGCTTCATCAAATATATCATTTTCCACCATACCTGCATCGGACAAAGCATTCTCAATCTCTGAGTCATCCGGCATCTGCGGAACAAAATCGTTTTCTAATGCACTAAGTGCCTCTGCTTCTTTTGCATCAATAATCTCCATTGCCGAGTCAACCAACGCCTCAGTAGGACTAATCTCTGCCGTAACCTTACAGTTCGACAAATCCAATTCTGCACTACCATAGTTTAGCGAGTATGATAATATCTGAAGCAAAAGTTCCTCATTTTCATCCCCTAATTCTTCTGCGTAACCAGCGACTGCTGAATATTCTTCCGAATTTTCATCCAATGAATCCAGTTTGAATTCTAAAGCGCCTTCCAGTTCTTCTTTCTCTATTAATGCGGAAAAAGTTTCTTCCGATGTCAGTAATTCATCTTCAGTATCTTCTTGGCTTCCAACTTGTTTTGAAGAATTGGAACCTTCTTCACCTTCCTCTATTGCTTCAGTAGAATTTCCATTCTCTGAAACTTCCTGATCATTGCCTTCACTACCAGTCTTATTATCAACTGGCACTGAGACTTCACCCTCAATATGAAAAGCGATGTGGAATGTGTCAGTATCATAATCAATAACTTCATCAAGAGAAACCTTCACATTCTTCACGCCATACCCGACAGCAATCTCGGAAAAACTTTCCATCCTAAAGGTAGTGCTGCCATCCTGTACTTTGCTGCCTTCCAGCATCTCCGTACCTTCCTCTGCGAAATGGATGACTGTGATGGGTTTTCCTTCCGCCAGTCCATCCTCGTCCAAGAACTGTATGGTGATGGTCACCGGACTTCCCGGCTCCACTTCCTGTGTGAACTCGCCATTTTCATCTTCTACATAAAAACCGATTTTCATCAGAGCCTGCATGGTAGCCGTTTCGTCTCCCAATGCTTCCTGGTACTCCGCCTGGCGCTTCGCGTAATGCTCGCTGTCGCTTTCCTCGGTAATCAGCTCCGCAATCAACTCTGCCTCTGCCGGGATATTAGCATATGACCTGTATGTTGCTGTGACAATGAAGCTTTCTCCCTGGAAAGTCTTGGTGAACGTCTCATTGTTCACATATCTTGCAATCGCCAGTACACCATTTTCCGCAACTGCATTCTGGAGAACCGGAATCTCCTCCATATCCGGTGTCAGGAACACATTTCCGCTTCCCTGTACACCCTCCGCTGTCTCCTGTAATGCAGAGACGATGATTCCATTGCCTTCTTCCGCAGCAGCCTCTTCTCCATAAGCCTCAATCATTTCTTCTGTGGTCACTGCCTTCGGAATTATATTCACGGCAACTGCGCAATCGGAAATGTCTATTTCTTTCCCGTCCCGATATACATGCAGTTCCATCACAGACAAATCCAGTAATTTGCTGCCGTCAATCCCGTCTACATAACTGGCCATCTCAGTATGAATATCGGTTTCTGCAGCCAGGGGAATCATCTTCAGTGTCAGGCCGCTGTTTTCATCCGCCAGCAGAATCTGAGCATCCTGCTCCGGCTGTCCTTCTGCCTCTTCAGCATCCGTCTCCTCCGGCGCATCCCCGCTGCCATCCTGGCTCTCCTCTGTCTCGGGTACTGTCGTATCTGTATCACCTTCCTGTACTTCCGAAAGTTCCTCGATGCCGGAAGCGTCAGCTTCCTGTCCAGACTCCTCAGCGCTGTCATCTGTCACAGGCTGAGACTCTGCTTCTGTCGGTTCTGTACTGCTGCTGTCTTCTGTACCGGACACCTGGGCCTCGCTGCTGCTTTCAGCCTTTTCTTCTGTTGCCGCATCTGTCCCCGCAGACTCCTCATCTGTCGTCGATTCTACAGATGCATCTGATTCTGCAGACTCTGAAGGTATGTCTGTCTCAACATGAATCTCCAGTGTATAGTCTTCCGCTTCATAAGTGAATGTGCCTTCCAGCTTCACAGTATCTTCTGTATCAAAGAGCGTGCCATAGCCGCAGATTAAATTTCCTTCCGCATCATAGCAGCTGTCTTCATGTACATGCGCCGCTGCCTCGTAGCCGCAGGTAAGTTTCCCTTCTTCGTCATAGCATTCCTTTCCATGCACATGACTGGCTGTCTCGTATCCGCACTGCAGATTCCCATCCGCGTCATAGCAGCTCTCTTCATGCAGATGCGCCGCTGTCTCATACCCGCAGATCAGCTTGCCTTCTTCATCGTAGCACTTATCCTCGTGTACATGCACCGCCGCCCCGTAGCCGCAGATCAGCTTTCCTGCATCGTCATAGCACTCGGGCTGGTGGATGTGGGTAGCGTCATGGCCGCAGATCAGATTGCCCTCTTCATCGTAGCACTCCTCTGTATGGATATGCAGCTTCGCTCCGTTCTCCAGCGCCGCCACCTCTTCCGGAGTCAACTCTATGGTCTTGAAGCACTCCTTCGTGTGTACATGCTCTTCCAGCTGGAGCAGTCCGCAGGATGGCCTGCTGCCCTCTATCAGGTTGCCGTCTTCATCGAAGCATTCCTCATCATAGCAGCTGTCGTCATGGGTGTGAAGCTCCTGTTCTCCGCAGATCAGTGTCTTTACTTCTTCATAGCATTCATCCGTATGAACATGTCCCGCAGTCTCCACACTGCTTTCTGTCCCGGCTTCGCTGCTTTCTTTCGATTCTGCACTGCTCTCCTGCTCAGCCGACGCTGTACTTTCTTCCGGCTCCGCGGCCCCGGCTTCCGTGGATTCCCCTTCCGCCTCTTCCTGTGCGTAACATGCTTCCGTATGTGTATGTTCTTCCGTTCCGCAGATATAGCCTTCTTGATAGCATCTCACAATATGTTCATGTTCTTCCAGCCCGCAGATGATATTTCCTTCCGCATCCCGGCAGCTGTCATCGTGGGTGTGAACCGCTTTCCCGCAGATTTCATTTCCGTCTTCATCGTAGCATACAATGATATGTCTATGTTCTTCCTGTCCGCAGATGATATTTCCTTCCGCATCCTGGCAGTTCCCATCATGTACATGTTCTTCTTTTCCGCAGATTACATTGCCGTCCCTGTCAACACATTCCACTGTATGCTCATGGCCTTCCTGCGTGCACACAAGCACCTGACCCAGGCAGCTGTCATCGTGAACATGCTCTTCCATACCGCAGATGATCTCGGGTTCCTGAGGTTCCGACGCCTCCGGTACGGATTCCTCACTGTCAGGAGCTTCGGCTGACCCTTCGGCTGCCGCAGAACTTTCCACATCGGCGGAACCTTCAGATGCGTCAGCCGAACTCTCTGTGCCGGCCTCTGTATCCTCCTGCGCTTCCTCTCCGCAGACCAGAACCATCTCTGTCACATAGCATTCCTCTGTATGCTCATGCGCCGGATGCTCCTCCAGCCCGCAGGTCAGGTTGCCGTCCGCATCATAGCAGTCATCGTTGTGCACATGAATCACATAATCCGCATAACCGCAGACAGGCTCTGTCCCCAGATTTCCTTCTTCATCCATCTCATAGCATTCATCCGTATGCTCATGCACTTCATATTGGCAGTCCAGCACTTCCATCTTATGCGTCATTGCCTGGCCGTACAGCTTCAGCGCCGTAAGCGTTCCATATACAACGACCACTGCCAGACACAGGAATACTATCAACCGGCGTCTGTATTGCTTCTGTTCCTTTAACAGCTTTCCCGCCTGTGATAAAAAATCAACCTTCATAATGCCGTCTCCTTCCTTCTACCGGTATCTATCATTTCACAATCCCGAATTCTTCCAATGGCCAAACCCGGACTAATATTCTTCCGATAACCATATCGTTGCTGACACATCCTACCGCTGTATTCCTGCTGTCAATACTCGTCGCTCTGTGGTCTCCCATCACAAAGCACCTTCCTTCCGGCACCTGATAGGGCAGTGTAATATTGCAGTCACCCAGAGCTTTATCCGTAACATAAGGTTCATCCAACAATTCTCCGTTTATAAAGACATTTCCTTCCTCATCAATATCCACCCAGTCACCCGCCGAGGCGATGACTCTTTTCACCAGGATATTGTTATTATAGTAAAAAGCGATGATATCACCTGTCTTATATCCTGAACTGTTCAATGCCACTACAATGTCTTCATCCTGTAACGAATCTGTCATAGAGGTCCCGCTGATCTGTAGCACCGGGAGTAACAACATTGCAATCAGTACCGCAACCGCCGCAACCACCACCAGGGAAAATGCCGTGCTCCTGAGAACACTTCTATACCTTTTCCTATACCGCTCCCGCTCAAGTTCTGCTTCCAGCAGTTCCAGTTCCGGCAGGTCTGTCTTCTTCTCCTCACTCATTTGCAACCCTCTGTATCATCAATTTTCCTTACAGCAATGCTTTCAGCCTCGTAAGAAGCTCCGGCGGAAATCCGCTTTTCTTCAATTCTTTCCATTTATCAGAGCGCAGCCGCTCTGCTTCTTCCTCAAGCTTCCCTATCTTCTCTTCTCTTCGGCTTACGTGTTCTTTCAGCTGTTCCAGTTCGGCATCCTTTCTGTCCAGCTTTTCCTTCAGGCGCTTCAGCTGTTCTTCCGCGCGGGCGGCCTCTGCTGCAAGTTCTGTATCTTTCTCATCCAGGCGGCGCTTCAGCTTCTCAATCAGAGAATCCTTTTCATCCAGTTTTTCCTTCAGATGTTCCAGCTGCTCCTCTGTGCCGGCTGTCTTCTCCGCCAGCTCCGCGTCCTTTTCATTCAGGCGCTCCTTCAGGGTCTCAATCTGTCCGTCCTTCTCGTCCAGCCTGCCCTTCAGACGTTCCATGCTCTCCGCCGTCCTGCCTGATTCCTCCTCGCGTTCTTTCAATACTGTATTTAATCTCAGCGTCTCCCTGCTCTGCTCGACCAGGAGCTCCAGGAGATCATGCCGATGCAGTTTCCTTAATTCCTTCTCGGTCATGCCAATCCTCATTTCCGGAAATCTGTTATTTTGTTTCGATTATTTTATCTCTATGTAAATCTGCCGTTTATTCTCCAAGGATCTCATCGAGCAGCTGTATCAGCTCGATGGCGCTGTGAAATACCACTTCCTGGTTCCTGTCCTGCCAGATCAGCCTGCCCTGCCAGGTGTAATGCTCCCTGAACAGAATCTGTATCCGGAATACCTTATCCGTCTCCTTCCCAGCCTTGGGAACCGGTACCAGCGGCAGAGCCGGGTTCGGGCAATCCTCCATATCGATGAGGCTGTTCAGCAGCAAAATCATCTGGGACAGGCTCTGTATCTTCTCCCTGCGTCCCAGCCTGGGGTGCTGCAGGTAGCCGTCCATAATGCCGTCATGATATGTCTGTACTGTTACTACTGCTTCCCGGCTCTGGCAGGGAAACATCTTTTCCCGGAGCATCATCTCGTAGCCACCTCTTTCTCTCATTTCTGGTTCTACTATATCAGCCCCAGGTTATCTTTCGGTTATTTTAAGCGGATATTCAGCAGTTATTTTTCAGCTGCCCTCAGCCCCGGACTGCCAGGCCCTCTCCATCAGCCTGCCTGCCTCTTCTCCGGGCTCCAGCGGGGTTACCCGGAAGGAAATACATGCTTTCGAATGGGTATATACCTTATGAAATGTGCGGTCCAGCCGGTCCATCACCATCAGCGCGTTCTCCTCGTTGGCCCCGGTAAGCATCAGAATGTAGGAGCTGGCGTCCAGCCTAGCCACCGGGTCGCCTGTCCTTAAGCCTTCCAGCAGGATCCGCTCCAGGCGCCTGGCGTCCGTAGTCGGGGTTACTTTATTGCCCAGGCTGATGATGCACAGGGTCGAATTCAGCCCGGAGCGTGCCAGATGTCTCTTCTCCAGCGCCACAATGCTTCGGAATACGGCAAAGGTACAGAAAAAAGCCCTGGTTTCCAGCTCGCTCTCCGCGACCATCTTCAGGATGTCCTGACTGTCCACATTGTTCTGGCACATGCTTTCCGCCAGTACATGGGTCTGCTCCACCTGCTCTGAGGGCTCTATCTCGAATTCCTGCCAGAGCAGATCACGAAAGGACTGGTATGCCTGAATCGCCCGTTCCGGATGTCCCATGGAAATCAGCGCTTCCATCTGGTATACGATGAAGGTGTCCACACTGCAGTCCACCGTGCCTGCCTGTTCGCAGATGCTGATCATCTCCGCCCATCTCTCCTGCTTCTGCAGCAGGGGAAGGACCATCTTGCAGACATCCAGATACAGGGTCTGGTAATACCGTCTCATGGATAGCGCCCAGTCGCTGTCGTTTCCCGCCAGGAAGTCTCCCTTGTACAGGGCAATGGCCTTCAGCAGAGTCTCCATGTAGGTCTCTCCGGAATGCTTCCTGGCTTCCAGGCAGGCCCGCTCGAACTGTTCCGAATCCAGCTCCAGCGAAACCTCAGGGCTCCATGCATAGCAGCCGGGCCTGGTAATGATCAGATTCTCCTGCTCCGGAAACATGGTTTTCAACAGTCCCCTGCATTTGAATATCATATTCTTCAGCGCATTCGCCGGATCGCTGCTCTGTTCTCCCCAGAATTGATCAATCAGCTCCTCCGAGGATATGTTCCTTGTATGGTTTACTATCAGATATTGCAGAAAGGACAGGACTTTCCTGCCTGACGCTGCGGTTTTCTTCTCAACTGACTGTGCTTCCATGCAAAAGAACGAACCCAGCAATTCGAAATGTATGATTTTTATTTCTTCCATATTATATCGCTGCGAAAAGAATTCCTTTTCCTCCCGCAGGCTCCCCCCTTTTTGTTCGGTAACGGTGAACCCGTCGGATGACATGTATTCCGGCTTTTCATTCTTCCTCCTGCGCCGCTTTGTCTTCCTTGTTTTGTCAGTTATATTTTCATCTGCTTTGCAATGCAGATATGCCGTCACTGTTGTTGCCGTCTGTTATTGTTTATATCGTCATGGGCGGCCCGGAAAATTAGGCTTTTTTGAGAATTTGTTAATTTATGGAAAGGGGCTCAGGGGATATCAGATTGCCTGTGGGGTTATGCTATGCCTTCTTCAAGGGAAAGAAAATAGCCGCCACTACTCACAATAGTGGCGGCTGCCCAGCTTCTGGCTGGGAGTCTTAACTGTTAAGGGGTAGAGCCGCTTCTATGGCTTTTCCCTATAAATGATATAGCACATTCCGAAAGATATGCAAGTGTGAAAAATGTACACTGCCTGGTTCTACAGGAATTTCAGCGCTTCCTTCTGCGCCAGGCCGAAGTATTTCCCTAATTTATCGGCAATCGCGGCATCTCCCAGTCCATCATCACGGTTGGACTGGACGAATATGCGAATTCCGGCCTCCAGGCCATTCTTTTCTCCGGCTTCCCAGCCCTCTGTTCTGCTGTCTTCCATCATTTCTCTTATCGCCTGGCACATATTATAGCCCTCCTCAT
>CANDMH010000041.1 GCA_947385785.1 uncultured Lachnospiraceae bacterium | reverse complement strand
CGGCGGTTTTCTGGTGGTTTTCCGGCGGTTTTTCGGCGGTTTTCCGGCGGTTTTCCGGCGGTTTTCTGGTGGTTTTCCGGCGGTTTTTCGGCGGTTTTCCGGCGGTTTTCTGGTGGTTTTCCGGCGGTTTGTCGGCAATTTGTCGGCGGTTTTCTGGCAGTTTGTCGGCGGTTTTCTGGCGGTTTATCGGCGGTTTGCAGGCAGTCTGTTGGTGGACTATCGGCGGTTTGTCGGCAGTTGTCGGGTGCTTTTCCGGCGGTATCTGCATTTTGGATGCCGTTAACCTGGCCTCGATAAATATTGATACGCAAATCGACTTCTCCGCCGATAAATTCCGGCTCCCGTGATCCGGCAGCTTTTACCCTGCCGATTTTGTTGAGTATAAAACCGGGATTGCAGGATTTGATAGTAAATTGCGTTTTATGTAATTGAAATACAAGGTTCTGAATTTTATAATGAATATAGTATATAGTGTGTCGGAAGCCTGTTAAAACTGTCGGGCGGAGAGCTGAGGTTTCCCGGACGCATGGGCCGTGAAGGAGAGCCCCGGGCATTTACGGTGGCGCAGTTTCGGTATCCGTGTAAACTTAACCGGAACCAAACGGTTTCTATACTCGTGAGAGCATAAATTTACCGGTTAGATACTCCACAGTATGGATGCGCTCGGACGTTTACATTTACATTGGCAAATGTTTTTGACCGTGAGTATAAATCAGGAAAGCGGAGGATGGAAGCAGAATGGAGAAAATGGGAAATATCGTATTGAGCAGGAATTTTCACCAGTTAAACCGGGAGGAGGAATACCGGGTGACACTGGAAAAGGTGACGGATGTGTCACAAAAGGAGGGCATCCGTCTGGAATTGGAGACATACGGGGAGGGTGTGACGGAGCTGGAAGTCACTTTGTACCCGCTGCATATCGCCAGACCGGAATTTTTCCCTGAAATCCGGGGGCGGGCGGCCGTGGCTGGGAAGGGGATGCACAGGGTGGACATTCCCTTTGAGCAGTTTGCATTCCGGCAGATGGTGCGGGCGTTTCTGAACTATCTGGACGGGATTTCCGTGCGGGTGCTTGGAGGCGGACCGGTATTGGTGAAGGAAATCAGCGCCTGCGATATGGGGGATTTTCAGGTACGTGTGCTGCAGGATTCCCTGGCGGGGGAGAGCGGCGCCGGGTTGGAGTATACCTTTCTGCTTTCCAATCAGAGGGAGGAGAGGCGGCTTGTGAACGTAAGCCGGGTTCTCTATGGGAAGGAATGCCTGCCCGCGGAATATGACAGGTATGTGGAATTGGCGGGGGAGGAGACCAGAGAGTATAAGGTACGTTTTGAGATGACGGAGGACATTCCCCGGGGAGGACTGGAGAAAAGCGAATTTCTCTTTGTGCCGGACGGAGACGGAACACAGGGGAAGAGGGTGACGCTGTATGCCGCAAAATGCAGGAGGCATCCTTATCTGTTCCTGACAGGGGAGCAGTGGGAGAGGCGTATCCGGGCGATTATGGGGGATAGCGAATTTGCGTCCGGGGGCAGGATTGCAGCCGGCAGCGAAGCTGTGTCTGACAGAGGGATTGCAGTTGGCGGCGGGGCTGTGCCTGATGGAGGGATTGCGGTGAAAGGCGGGGCTGTGTCTGATGGGGGGATTGCGGTGAAAGGCAAAGCTGTGCCTGGCGGAGGGATTGCAGTTGACGGTGTGGTTGCGTTTTGTGGAGGCACTGTAGTTGATGGTGCGGCCGTGTCTGACGGAGGAATTGCAGTTGACGGCGGGGCTGTACCTGCCGGAGCATTGTACGAAGCCTTCCGGAAGGAGTATGTGGAGCGGGCGGAGAAGTGGAAGGTGCCGGAGGCATCCAGGGCGGGGGACTATGTGTACCCCAGTTATTCCCAGAATGATTTATTCCCTGCGGCAGTGGCATGGAAGGTGACGGGAAACCGGATTTATCTGGAGAAGGCGCTGCGGTATCTGCGGGGGCTGCTGGACAGGGAAAACGGATATTTAACTACGAGGATATCTTATTTTCAATTTGTGGAAAGCAAAGAGGAGTATGCCAGAGGGGATTTCAAGGTCTGCCGGGCCCAGAATGCGGGGTGGGTGCAGGAAGCGGAATTTTTCCATAAGGTGGCTGTTTCCTATGACCTGCTGTATGAGTATTTCACACCAGAAGAGCATCGGCAGATGGAACAGTGTTTCCGTAATTACATGGACTTTGCCGCATGGAGGCTTACGGACGGGGACGGGAATAATTTCCAGGTGGCGGAAGCGGGGGCAGGGCTGTTCTGTGCCATGGCGCTGCAGGATTATGGGATGGTGCAGCGTTTCCTTTATGGGTATAACGGTATAACGGATCTGCTGTCGGCAGTGTTTTTGGACGACGGGATGTATTTCGAGGAGGCGTCCGGGTATGTGAGGCTTGCAGGGGAATTGTTCTTAGACATAGCGAATGCGGCGGAGAAATTCGGGATTTCCTTAAAGGATGTGAAAATTCCGGCTTCCTTTGACAGGAATATCCTGCACTCTCCCTGGGCCATGCGGGAGAGCTGGGCGGAGGACGGGAAGCCCTTCCTGGGGATGAGCTTCCGGCGGTTTGAAACGTTTTCACAACCTGTAAGGTGTCTGAAGGATTATTTTGACTGTACGGCGAAGCTGCTGACGGATAAGGGGATCATGATGTCTGTCAACGACAGCAACGAGCAGGATATGACCAGGCTGTACCAGAAGGCGTACTATCTGTACGGGGATCCGCTTTACCGGCAGATCGGAAACCTGGCATCTGTGCCGGAGACGCTGTTGGTGAGGGAAGAGGCGCAAGGATATGAACTGGGGAAGGGTTCCCTGCTGCTGTCCGGCGCCGGGTTTGGGATTCTGCGGGAGGAAGAGGCGCAGGAGGATCACCTGGTTCAGGCAACGAACGAGGGTGACGGTTCCTGCGGGAAGGGCAACCCGAAGGGCGGACTGGTTCAGGCGGTGCTGAAATTCGGCAGCCACGGCGGATACCATGGGCATTATGACCGGCTGAGCCTGCTGTCGTTTTTGAAGGATGGGAAGACTTTCCATAACAATGAGTATGCCTGGTTCGGATATGATTCTTTCCTGTTTAAAATGTGGGTGCAGACCTCCGTTGCCCATAATATGACGGTGGTGGACGGCAGGATGCAGAAGCCCTCTCCCTGCCGGTGCGTGTATTTTGTGGCGGATGAGAAGGTGGGAGGCCTGGAGGGAAAGCCTGCCGTGGAAATGGCGGCGCAGAGAGGAACAGAGGGTACTGTGACTGCCGGGAAAGCATCGGCACAGGAAGGAACAGAGGGTGCTGTGACTGCCGTGGAAGCATCGGCGCAGAGAGGATTACAGAATTCCGCAGATGGCAGGGCACGGCGGAAAGAGGTCGGTGGGGAGACTGGTTTTCGGCCGGAAACGTTCAGCGCGGTGTGTGCCCAGACCGTCACGGAATGGATTGACCCGCCTTACGGGGGACAGACGCCCTATCCGTTTTCCTTCCCGGAGGAAAAATGCGCCAGAGAAGGGCGGTTTATCCTGATGCCGGAGCAGCCCCGGGAGCAGGGAGCCATCGGGACGTATTCGGAACCGGTTTTCCAGAGGCGGATGCTGATTTTGTTTCACGGGTACTGTATTGTCTGGGATTACCTGGAGGGGCAGCAGGAGCATCGGTTTGACTGTTTCTATCATCCCATAGGACGGTTTGACGGGAGGATTTACCCGGAGGAAATGCCTGTGGCCGGGGACGACGCGGATGCTGCGGAAGAAGCGGGGCTTGGAGGAAGGAAAACTGCGGGCGGCATGTGGCAGCCTGAATCTGGAGAAGGCGAGGGAAATACGGCATTTGGGAAGATGGGGGCCACAGTCAACGGTATGGTGCAGCCTGAATCCGGGGGAAGCGGTTTGGGAGATCAGGAGCCCGGGAAGACGGGGGCCGACGGCATGGGGCGGATAGCGTCCGGCGCGGACGGTGTAACCGGATGGACCTACAGAGAGCGCTTTTCGGAGGATCCCTTTGGTGCGGGGCAGTTCATCCAGAATTGCTACAGCATGCATGCGCAGGGAATGCTCCGGCTGCGGTTCCGGGATGCCGCGGCGAGAGTAAACGGCAACGATATCCTGGACAATCTGCCGGAAACCACTCTGTGGCGCGCCTACCCGGAAAGCGGCGAGGTGACCGTGGGAAAATATCCCCAGAAGGGAGATTCTTTCACGGAGGAAAACCGCAGAGCCTGCGCAGGGTATCTGGACGAGCCGATGAAGAAGGCCGTGAGTTTTTCCGTGGAAGGCAGAAAGGCAGGGTTCATTACGATTCTGGAGTCCGGGGAGAAAACGGGAAGGATAAGGACGGTGGAATGTCAGGATTTTAACGCTGTTTTGATAACGGAACGGGACGGAAGCCAGTGGCGCATTACTGCGGAGGGTATGGGAGAAAAGGATGCGGCGGTGCGGGCGGCAATTATCCGACAGAGCTGAAGGGGCAGGTGAGCAGTACGGCGGGAGGAAATCAGGGAGCCCGGAGGACAGCCGGAAGAGATAAGGAGATAAACGCAATGGAAAATAAAGTAATCATATATCCTGTGCCGGAAGGAGCGGCCCTGCAGCGGGATTACAATGTGCGGGTGCGTCCTCTGGGGGAAGAAGAGTGGCAGCAGATATCCTGCTACCAGGTCAAGGTTGACGGACACGAGGTAAGGGCGGCGTCCATGGTTTATTTTGATTTTCAGGGAGCCGTGGAGGTGGAGATTACACTCAACCGTTATAATTATATCTATAAAGCGGACATACGGCCTCTTTCCCTGGAAATCAAGCCGCAGGTAGAGCCCAAACGTGTCAGCTTTGTGCTGGACAGGCCCGCAAACCTGTCTGTGGAATTCAATGGGGAACGCTTCCATAATCTGCATTTATTTGCCGGTGAAATAGAGGAAGCGCCGGATAAGCAGGGAGAAAACGTCCTGGTGATAAGGGGATCCGGGGGCCGGGGAGAGAGCCTGGGAGATGAGAGGAACGAACTGCTGCGCGGCATGCCGGAAGGCCGCCTGGTGTACATAGAAGCAGGCGTCCACTATGTGACGGAATGCCTCTGGCATCTGCCTTCCCACACGCAGGTGTATCTGGAAGGCGGGGCGATTCTGCGTGGCGCGCTGGTCTGCGAGCATGCGGAGGACATCCGCATCTTCGGAAGAGGAATGCTGTACCTGGCGGATTTCAACCGCTTCGGCGGGGTGAACGGGCTCAGGGTGAGCCATAGCCGCCATATCGGGGCCGAGAACCTGATTTTCGTCAACCCGCCCCATTACACCGTGTATCTGGGGGACAGCGAGAATGTGGAGCTGCGAAATGTGAAGTCCTTCAGCTGCGAGGGCTGGAGTGACGGAATCGATATGATGAGCTGCCGGAATATTACGGTGGACGGGGGATTCCTGCGTACTTCGGACGATTGTATCGCCATCTATGGGAGCCGTTGGGACAACCGGGGGGACAGCCGCAATATTACGGTGAAGAACTTAAGCGTGTGGGCGGATGTGGCGCACCCTCTTATGATTGGTACTCACGGTGCGCATGAAGAAAACGGGGACACCATTGAGAATGTGCTGTTTGAAAATATTGACATTCTGGAGCATCATGAGCTTCAGGCAGGATACCTGGGAGCCATGTGCATCAATGCGGGGGATAAAAATGTAGTGCGCGGCGTGACCTACCGGGACATCCGGATAGAGCCGTTCGCCCATGGGAAGGTGCTGGACATTCAAGTCAGGTGGAACAGGGATTACAATCCGGCACCGGGCAGGCTGATTACGGGCGTGCGCTTCGAGCGGATTTCCGTGATGTCCGGCCCGGGGGAGGAACCGTCCTGCATCTGCGGCTATGATGAGGAGAACCGCGTGGGGGAAGTGGTGATCGAATCCTTCTGCCGGGACGGGGTGGAGGCGCAGAGCCTGGAGGAGATGAATGTCCGGGTGGGCGGGTTCGTTGATAGGGTAATCTGCCGCTGACAGTGAGGGAAAGCTTTTTTCGCTGCATATGCGGACAGGATTTAACGGCATAATGATAATGGGGATGAGGTAATTCCATGAAAAACAGGATTGATTTATTGCGTGAGTGGATAAGGGAAGAAGAGAATACGGAAGGGGCGGGCAGCAGAGTCCGTTTTGTATTTCCGAAGCCGGAAGGGGCGGGGATGCGCCCTTATGGCTTTGATATGGTAAATGACGGAGCGGCGGACGTGATGGGGTGGTACGGCCTGCGTCTGCGCCTGTCTGCGGGGAAGGCAAATACCCGGATTACGGTGCGGGCAGGCTTTGCCTGGGGAGAAAGCCTGGAGGCGGCATTTTGCCTGGCTGAGAGAGGGGAGCATACCTGCGATATTGCGTTGGAGGATTTTGATGTAGAGAGGGCGAGGACGAATATCTGGAGGGAACTGGTTTCCCTGGATGTGATATCTGCGGAAGCGCGGCCGGAAGAAGCCTGGCTGGCGGGGAACTTGACTTTGGAAGGGCAATCGGAAGAAGTCCGGCTTGTGAAGGACTTATCTGATGAAGAAATAGCGGGGGAAGCCCAATCCGGAGAGCGTCTGGCTGCAGGAAAGGGTTCTGCTCCCTTCATGGAAATCCTCTCCGCCGAGCTTCTGCGGGGCAGCAGGATTGCCCTGGAGCCGGGCATTCTAGGAAAAAGCGGTGAAACGGGGGAAACGATACGCTATACCGTCACGGTACATAACTGCCAAAACCGCAGGCAGTGCGTGAAGGTTTCCCAGGCAGTGGCGGGATGGGAGTCCATGTACGCCGAAATTGAGCCTGCGGACCTGTGCCTGGAGCCCTATGGCAGCAGCCGGGTGGAGATTTCCGTCCGCATCCATGACTATATGCCGCCCGGAGCCCATGAGAAAACCACGGTGCGTTTTCTGCCGGAGGGGGATGCTTCCGGTGCGCAGGAGCTGTCCTTCCAGACCCTGCGGGCTTTGAGGCATCCCTATATTTACCATACAGAGGAAAAGTGGCGGGAAGTGGCGGAAAATATCCGCAGCAATCCTGTCTTTGGGCCGGGCTTTGAGAAGCTTCGCAGGGATGCGGACGGGTGGGAGGCGCCGCCTCTGGTGGGGGAAAGGGATTATTGCTGTGACACTTATCAGGAGCATTTTATCTTGTCCTGCGCCTATCTGTATTCCATTACCAAAAGGAAGGAATACGCGGAAAAGATTGCCGGGTTTTTCCGGGCATTTGCGGATCCTGAAACCGGATACCCGGTGCGGAAGAAGGGCTGCAGCCAGTCCTATGTGCAGGAGGGGCATTTCTTTCAGCATCTGGCCCTGGCTTACGATATGATTTATGAGGCGGGGGTATTGTCCCGGGAGGAACATGCCGGAATTCAGAGGTGCCTGCGGATTTATATGGAGATTCTGGACAGGCATATCTGCAGCGGGCATATTTCCAATTGGACGCTTTCGGAATTGACCGGGGCGGTCTACTGTGCTATGGTACTGCAGGATTTTGAACGCATGGAGCGGTTCCTTTTCGGGCCCTGCGGAAGCTTCGAGCAGCTTTCCCACGGCGCTTTTTCCGACGGCTGGTGGTATGAATGTTCGGTGGGATACAATATCTGGGTATCCTCCATGTTTCTCCACACCGCCCATGCCCTGCTGCCCTTCGGCATCAATCTGATTCATTATCATTTTCCACTGTTTTACGGGAAAGAGGTGGACAGCATTAACAGGGGGCAGAAGAGGGAAATCCGCCACGGGATGTACAATGAGAAATGGGGCGGCATCCGGAAAAATTATATCTGTATCAAGGATCTGTTTGACGCGGTGGTTCCCTTTTTGGATTACAGGGGAGTCTTGTTTGGCATCAACGACTCCGACGAGAAGAAGATAGAGGGTGTCCACTTCGGCTCTACCTTTGACCTGGCGTATACTCATTACCGGGATCCCGCCTACATTCCCATTATACAGCGTTTTGATACCGTAGATCCGGTGTTCGGGCACGGGGAGCTTGCTGTGCCCGGGCAGGATTCCGGCACTGCTCCGGCATGCTGTATTGAAAAAGAAAACATTGTATCGCATGGCTATAATGCTGCTGAAGTTACGACATCCGGGCAAAATGAGCCTGCTGTGCCGGATCAGGGACATGGTTTCAGCGAGTCCGCGTCAGTGGGGCAGGAAGCAGACATGGAGGATGGGGCAGGCACAAATCCGCAGCCTCGGGCGGCTGCCATGCCGGAATACGGGAATGCCTGTGCGGACAATATCGGCATTGCCATGCTGAGAAGCCGGAAGGAGGGGCGTCCCCCGGAAGAGCAGATTCAGGCTGTGCTGCGCTACGGCTCCCACGGATATGCCCACGGGCATTTTGACCGGACTGAGCTTCTGTCCGTTATGCGCAATGGGCGGAGCTTTTTCAACCCGGAGCATGTCTGGTGGGGGGTACGGACACTTTATGTACAAATTTTACGTCCAGAATTCCAATACAAAGAACATGGTGGTGACGGACGGCAAGATGCAGATTCCCGCAGATGCCAGGAGGGTGCTGTTTTACAGCGGGGAGAAGCTGCAGGCCGCAGGGGTGCGCACCACAGCCAGATGGGGATACCCGCCCTATGGCGGCATGATTTATGAAAGAGGCCAGAGCCTGCGGGAGCGCTGCGAATACAATGCCAGTGATCTGCCCTGCTGTGATGCCGCTCCTTATGGGGAGGTTACGGAGCTGACGGAGCCCATAACCCAGACCAGGGTAATGGCAGTGCTTGACGACTGCGTTGTAATATTTGATTCCATGAAGGGGGAGAGGGAGCACCGCTATGAAAGCCTGCTGCAGATAAAAGGGTTCCGGAGCCTGAAGGCTGTGGGCAGGGAGAACTGTCAGGAGGCAGGAGAGGAAGGCTGCCCGGGAACGAAAGAGGAAGCGGAGCGCCCGGGGTCAGTGGATAAAAGCTGGCAGGGGCCTGCGGAAGAGAAGAATTCCCCGGAAGCCGCAGGGAAGAAAGGCTGCCCGGGAACGAAAGAGGAAGCGGAGCGCCCAGGGTCAGTGGATAAAAGCTGGCAGGGGCCTGCGGAAGAGAAGAATTCCCCGGAAGCCGCAGGGAAGGAAGGCTGCCCGGGAACGAAAGAGGAAGCGGGGGATCCAGGGTTAGTGGATAAAAGCTGTCGGGGGCCCGTAAAGGAGAAGAACCTTCCGGAAGCCGCAGGGAAGGAAGCCGCAAAGCCGGAAAGCTGCCTGGAATATGAGGGGCATACCGGCAAAAAGTCGGAGGATCCCAGGTCCGACGAGCAGTTCATCACCGACTGCCACTGGTACCGCGCAAAAGGAGTCACCCGCGCCTCCTTTGAGACAAAATACGGAGAAGGCGAGGATCTCCGGGGAACCCGGAGCCGTTACAATGAGCCCGGAATCCTGCACATGGACGTGTACACCGCCTGGCCCCCGGAGACAAGGCAGTGCACAGGCCTGGCGGCGGAGGATCTGGGGCAGAAATATCCCTATGAATGCAGGCTTCGGGACGAGAAGGGCTGTCTGGAGTCTTTCAGTGCCAATCCATGGCTTCTGGGAGCCAGAAAGCTGGACGTTGCTTTGCGCCCGGAGAGCAGCATACTGAGACTGGAATTTGTCAGCAAACCGCTGTACAACGAGCAGCGATACCCCCATGATTCCGTGCAGTGCCTGTTTCTGGGAAATGCCCGGGTGGAACTGGAGGACGGCAGGGAAATTCCGCTCTCCGATTTACCGGGAAAACAGCACAACATAGACCCGGGAATGGGAACAGGCAGAGATTACGAAGGGGGAAGGGTTCTCATAGAGGGAATCGAGTACCCGGACGCAGTCCCTGTCAGCGCATTGGACCACAGTCAGGAGAGTTTCCTGGAATATGACCTTACAGGGCTGCGGGCAGTGCGCCTTACAGGCGTCATCGGCGTGGATAATTTTCCCGGGGAGGAGGGACAGCGCCGGGTGACCTATGGCGTGGGCCAGCGGGCCGTCCATGGCAGATTTATCACCGTGATAGAGCCCTTCGGGGACAGAAGGCGCATTTCCTCCGTGGAGGGGCTTTCCCGGGATGCAGTCAGAATCCGGTATGAGGACGGCAGCCTGCAGGAGGTCTCCGTCCGGGACATTGACGGGGAGCCCGGGGTGGAACTGCGGACATGCAGGGATGGCGTGTGGAGTGACGAGGAAAGCTGAGCATAGAGGATGGAGCCTGTCCGTGGAATTCAATGGAGAACGTTTCCGCAATCTGCATTTATTTGCCGGCGAGATAGAGGAAGCCGGTAGCCGTTATGTGACGGAGTGCAGTGGAGGAAACGTTCTGCATATCGTCCATTTCCTTTCCGTACAATGCTTTCCCGCTTTTTCATATTTTCTATACGATATCGAACCGTCTCATGGCTAACACCAACCAATGCCGCAATTTTTTTCTGCGAAATGGACGGTTTTGACTCAATCACTTTTATAATCCTGAAATCTATTTCATCTAACCGCGAGGTAGTTTTCGGGGATTGCGGGGTAGTCTCGCCCAATCTCCGAAATAGAACCATAATATCTTCTTTTTAACATAGTACTCCGGAATATCGTTTCCGGCCTGAATACATCTATCTTTTATTTTTTGAATCCCGTGTCCCCAGGTCTCTATAAACCCGGCCCTAAGGAAAGTATTGGCATTTTGTTATCATAAACCCGAATCTGAATCGGAACTAAGGTTGCATAATTTTGAGATATCGCATTTAAGACCGCCTCCCCTGATTGCCAGGGTGGTTCGATTCCTTTCGGATAAGATATCGAAACAGATAGTCTTATCCAAAAAGAATTTTTTATTTTTGCGGGCGGCAGAAATTTTGTGAGGACGGCCTGTAAATATAGTAAAATGTAATAAATGCAACAAATGTAATTACATAGAATATTTGAGCGAACTTGTATTGACAAATCGGCAGAAGAATGCTATATTGACCTCAGCATATTCGGATACCGCATGTAATCCGTTTATGGCTTATGAACGGCAGAGTTCCTTAGGGCGTAATCGGGAGAATCTGTCATGAAAGAGAAGGCGGCCTGTGCCTGTATGTATGGGAACAATGGAAGAGGAGGTTGGTTTGTGCCTGGACGTGGGGGAACAATGGAAGAGGAAGAAGGCCTGTGCCTGGACGTGAGGGAACAATGGAAGAGGAAGTAGGCCTGTGCCTGGATGCAGGAGAATAATGAAAGCGGAAGTTGACCTGTGCCCGGACGTGGATGAACGCGGATTAAGGCGGCGCCTGGGCATTGGAACCGGGAAAGGACGGAGAGAAAATGACAAACCGTGAGAGATTTATCAGGACCTTGAAATGTGAGTCCATAGGAGGGCAGGTTCCGACGTTTGAACTGGTGTTTTTCCTGACCATGGAAAAGTTTGGGAAAGTGCATCCATCCCATCGGTATTACGGCCAGTGGAACCAGATGTCACAGGCGGAGAGGAAGCTGCACATGGACGAGATGGCACAGCTCTATGTGGATACGGCCAGGGCTTACGGACACAGCGCGATTTTTGTCCATCCCAATCCGGGCGGACTGGAGAACACGCAGTGGCTGCTTGAGCTGATACGGGAAAAGAGCGGGGACGAGTACTATCTCATGGCCCACGGGGATCCCACCTGGGCGATTCCTGACGGGGACGGGATGACGGAATTTTCCATGCGCATGTACGAGAAACCGGAGAAGCTCAATGAGGAGTCAGCCCGCAGGGTGGAGGAGGCGTTGGAGTTTGCCCGGAAACTGGACGAGAGGGGCCATCTTCTGGACGGATTTACCCTGTGCTCGGATTACTGCTTCAATGTGAATCCGTTTTTCAGCCCGGAGGCTTTTGACCAGTTTATCGCGCCTTACCTGAAGGAAAGCATCGCGGAATACCGGAAGATGGGGTATTACACCATCAAGCACACGGACGGAAACATCATGCCCATTGTGAAGCAGATGGCGGACTGCGGGCCGGATGCCATCCATTCCCTGGACCCCCAGGGAGGCGTGTCCATTCCGGAGGTGCGCAGGATCATCGGAAACGACATTGCCCTGGCGGGCAACGTGAACTGCGGACTGCTGCAGACCGGCACGGATGAGGAGTGCAGGGCGGATGTGCTCCGGTCCCTGAGGGAGGGAATGGCGGAGGGCAGGGGATACATATTCTCCACGTCCAACTGCGCGTATACGGGGCTTCCCCTGGAGCGTTACGAAATGATGATGGATATCTGGAGGAAGTACGGCAATTACGATAATGATAAACGGAATTTCATATAATCTACAGGAAATTCCCGGTGACCCGGCTTGAAATGGAACACCCTTTACATTGAGAAATCCAGAATATGTGTGAGGGCAGGAGAAAAGACAAATATTGAAACGAGTACCGCCAGTGGCGGGCATGGAGGTGTCAAAATGGATATTTTAAAAGAGATTTCGGAAAATCTGCAGAAGGGCAAGGCGAAGATTGTAAAGGAACTGGTGGGGCAGGCCATTGAACAGGGCATCCCGGCAGGGGAGATTCTGGAGAAGGGCCTGATGTCCGGCATGGATGTGGTTGGGGAGAAATTTAAGAACAACCAGGTGTATGTGCCGGAGGTCCTGGTGGCGGCCCGGGCCATGAACATGGGAGCAGCCCTGCTGAAGCCTCTGCTTTCGGAGGGAGAGAATGTTTCCGCGGGGAAGGTGTGCATCGGCACCGTGAAGGGTGACCTGCATGACATCGGCAAGAACCTGGTGAAGATGATGATGGAAGGGAAAGGCCTGGAGGTGGTGGACCTGGGAACGGATGTGTCGCCGGAAGACTACATAAATACGGCAAAAGAGCAGAACTGTCAGATTATCTGCTGTTCCGCGCTGCTGACCACCACCATGCCCGTGATGGGAGAGGTGGTGAAGCTTGCGGAGCGGGAGGGTATCCGGGATAAGGTGAAAATCATGGTGGGAGGCGCGCCGGTGACGGAGGCCTTCTGTAAGGAAATCGGAGCGGACAAATATACGCCGGATGCGGCGAGCGCTGCGGATGCGGCGGTGGAATTCTGCAGGGCCGCGGGCTGAGCCGGGGGAGGGACTATGGGATATGAAGTAAGCGCACAGGATCGGCAGATTTTGCGGGAACTGGCGAAAAAGCAGCTTTTTTACGCAAACCAGGAGTGTAATCTGAAACGGCGGGAGGAATGGTACCGCCACAATGAGCTTCAGGGGGAGCGTCCCCTGGTCCACCTGGAGATGGGAACCTTTGAGCAGGAGATCCTGCCGGAGCGGATGCGGTGTGCCGGGGAGTTTGCAAGGCAGCTGGAGCGGGGGCTGTACTGCAATTTCCTGAACCAGGAGCTGTTCGATGACGACAGGGTGACGCCTGACTATTACGGGGTGGGCTATGACAGCTTTTTTACCCTGTTCAATCTTCCGGTGAAGGTGCAGGGCGTGAAGGACATGGACGGAAACGCAAGTGTGGGGCATCATTTTATCGCCCAGATAGAGGATTTGGAAGAGGACTGGGATAAGCTTGGGGAGACCCGGTTCGGGGTGAATCCGGAGGCTTCCCTGGAGCGGAAGGCTGCCATAGAAGACGTAATCGGGGATATTCTGCCCGTGCGCCTGGAGGGAAGCTGCCTGTATTCCGTGCCCACCCAGATGGTGGTCCACCTGATGAGCATGGAGGACATGATGTTTTCCATGTATGATTATCCGGAGCTGTTTCAGGAGATGATGGGACGGATTGCCGATGATACATTGGCGTACTACCGTCTGCTTGAAAGAGAAGGGGTGATTCTGCCCACCACGGGAGGCGGTTTCCTGGGACAGGGAAGCTGGTGCTACAATCGCACCCTGCCGGACGGGAAGGCGCCGGGCAGCTATACCGCAAAGGATGTGTGGGGCTTTATGGATTCCCAGGAGACGGTGGGAATCTCCCCGGAAATGTTCGAGGAATTTATTTTCCCCTGCTATAAAAAGATTTCGGAAAGTTTCGGGCTGCTCTCCTACGGGTGCTGCGAGCCGGTGGATCCCATATGGGAAAACTGCATCTCGAAACTGGAAAACCTGCGGAAGGTGTCCATATCGCCCTGGTGTAACGAGGAGTATATGGGAGAGCGGCTCCGGGGCGGCAGGGTCATCTTCCACCGAAAGCCCAGTCCTAATTACCTGGGTACGGGGACTGTGTTGGACGAGGAGGCTTTCCGGGCCCATATCAGGAAGAGCCTGCGGGCGGCAAGGGGCTGCGAGATGGAGATTACGCAGAGAGATGTGTATACCATCAATAAGGATATTCCGAAAGCGAAAAGGTATGTCGACATTATCAAGGAAGAGATTGTAAACTGTTGGTGAGAACTGGCCATGGGCGGAATGCGGCTTGTGGACGCGGAGCCTGATCCGGATAAACTGGACGCGGATTTTGCCGCTTTGGGTATGGGTTTCGGCGTTAAGCACCTGGGGAGGACGCGCCTTGGATGGATGACAGGTGAAGGCATTGGAGGGGGCAGCCGGCCGCAGTTTAAAAACCAGAGTTGGAGGGACAGGATGAAATTTTTAATGTTTTCAGACTTGCACCATGTGCCGGGGGTATTTATGGGCGGAGACAGGGACGCGCTGCACCGGATGCAGCGCCATGCCATGGAGGCGGGCTGTGAGTTTATGATTCACGGGGGCGATTTCTGCCACGGGCCGTCCCAGACGCTGATGGGGGAGAAAATCGTTGATTTTGTGGGGGAATACAATCGTTTTCCCATTCCCTCCTATCACGCGTTGGGCAATCACGATACAGACAATACGCCATGGGAAGAGGTACTGCAGTATTACAATATGCCGGACGGGCATTATTATTTTGACCATGGCGGTTACCGGATGATCGTCTGTGACCCGAATTATTTCTATGAGGACGGGAAATACATTCATTTCTCCATGGGGAACAATGCGAAGTATGGCCCTTATTGCAATTATATGCCTCCGGAACAGCTTGCCTGGCTGGAAGAGACGATTGCCGCCGCTCCCGGTTCCTGTGTCCTGGTCAGCCATGAGAGCTTTGAGCGGGAGGCTGACGGGGTGAAGAACGCGGCGGAAGTGAGAGGGATTATTAACGGTGCCAACCGGAGAAAGGCAGGGAGCTTGCTCCTGTGCATGAACGGACATTATCACCGTGACCATATCCGCATCTTAGACAATGTTTGTTACTGGGATGTGAATTCGGTGTCCTATGACTGGATTGATAACAGTCATTCCTATTATCCAGAGGAACTGCGGGAGAAAATAAGCTGTATCAGCAATACCCTGGTTTACAATGATCCGCTCCATGGGGTGGTGACTCTGGAGGGGAATACCATCACGGTTGAGGGGATAGAGAGTTCCATGTTCATGGGGGTTACCCGGGAGATGACGGACAACCTGCCCTGGGACTTGTCAGGGAGGCCGGTGCGGCCGGTGATTCAATCGGCGAAGATTACTTTGGGGTAGCGTTTTGCCTCGGGAGGCCCGAAAAGGGGTAAAGGCTATGCCCGTTTTCCTTCCTTTCGGTACTCCCTGGGGGCCATGCCCATGATTTCCATAAAAGCACGGTTAAAGCTGCGCTGACTGTTAAAACCGGCCGCCGCCCACACATCCGTCAGCGGAAGGCTGCCGGCCTTTATCAGCTGCGCGGCATATTCCAGGCGGAGGTGGTTTAAGTATCGGCGGAAGTTGAGCTGCAGCTGACGGGAGAAAATATTGGAAATATAATATTTGTTCACATGAAGCTCCCTGGCCAGAAACTCCAGGGTCAGGGGTTCCTGAAAATGCTCCGTCATGTACTGCACTAACTGGCAGGTGAGCTCCATACTGGCAGATTTCTCCCTTTTTACGGGGGCAAGCCGGGGCCAGGCCAGCGCAAACAGCAGTTGGAACCATGCGGAGCACAGCTCGCTGTTTTCCGGCGGGGCTGTTTTCCTGCCGTCAGACAATTCGCCATTGCCCTGAAAGGCCGTAGTCCTGCCGTCAGGTAATTCGCCAATATCCGTCAGTGCAGTTTTTCTGCCGACAGACAATTCGCCATTATCTGTCGAGGCTGTCTCCCGCCCATCAGACAATTCTCCAGTATCCCCAAAGGCGGTTTTCGCCTCAGGGGACAATCTCCGGTTCGGATAAAGTTTTTCCAGGACAGGGTGTTCTTCCGGACAGGCGGCCCTCTCGGTGCGGGAAAGGCTATAGAGCCTGTCCAGAGCCAGGGCGCCGTCCGGGGTCAGCTCCCGGGCGGACAGAAAAGGGCGGGTGGGAGTGTATTTTTGAAGAAAGCGTGCATACATGCCGGTGAGGGAGCTGTTGAAAATATATATTATGGTCCGGCTGTCTGCGGGGGCATGGTAGCTGTGGATGTGCTGCGGAAATATTACGGCACAGTCTCCCTTTTTCAGTTCCCGGCTTTTGTCCATAATCCGCACGGTAAGGCTGCCTTCCAGGACAAGGAGGATTTCGCCGTGGTCATGGAGGTGCTCGGGAAATTCCAGGTTTATGGATTCAAAGGACTGCACGATGCTGCTTTTTTTCTCGTATAATGGTTTCATTTTCCCCAACCTCACTGCTGACCAATTTTTGGCCAGTTATTCCTGCCATTTGGCAATCATTATAGTACGGCAGGTGCTATAATGTAAATACATAAAACGAAATTTTATCCGGAGTGCCGCCGCATTGTTACTGTTCACTGCTTCGCCGCTCACAGCAACATGATGCACACATACAATAGAATTCAAGTGCAGAATTCTATTGTCATGAATTGAGCAAAGTGCGCTCATTTTGGCGCCTGCTGTCAAAGCAACTTAATGAGTTGCTTGGGATTGTTCGTGCAAAGTGCGCACGAAAACACCTCGCGGAGGCACCTGTGAGCAGTAACGCCGCATTACCGGAAGAAAGAGAGGCATCAGAATGGACAGAGAGAAGAAGGTTTTGATTTTCCAGGGCGGCTGGGACGGCCATGAGCCCGCGCAGGTAGCCCGGAGATTTGCAGGGATTATGACAAAGTATGGGTATGCCTGCGAGATTCATTCCAACCAGGATATCCTGTTGGACCAGGCGTACCTGATGGATATGGATTTAATCATTCCCTGTTGGACCATGGGGGAGATTGCGCCCGGGGCCAGGGAGAACATTTCAAAGGCAGTGGCTGCAGGCTGCGGCCTGGCGGGCTGTCACGGGGGGATGTGCGATGCGTTTCGGAACGACACGGAGTGGCAGTTTATGACCGGGGGCCAGTGGGTCAGCCATCCGGGCGGGGACGGCGTCCGCTACCGGGTGAACATCCGCCATGGTTCCAGTCCCATCGTGGAAGGGATGGAGGACTTCGAGGTATGCAGCGAGCAGTATTATCTGCATGTGGACCCCGCGGTGGAGGTGCTTGCGACTACCCGTTTTCCCATAGTGCCCTATTACCATATGTCCAACAAAGAGGTGGATATGCCGGTGGCATGGACGAAATTCTGGGGAAACGGCCGGGTGTTCTACAATTCCCTGGGGCATCATGACGATGTGTTTGAGAAATCGCCCCAGGCCCAGGTATTGATGGAGCGGGGGATGCTCTGGGCGGCGCAGGGCAGGCAGTATGCCCAGGACCATGGCCTTACAACGGAGCGGTTTGAAGGCTGAAGGGCCGGGGGAGCGGCGCAGGGCAGGCAGTATGCCCAGGACCATGGCCTTACAACGGAGCGGTTTGAAGGCTGAAGGGGCGTGGGAGCGACGCAGGGCAGGCAGTATGCCTAGGGTCATGGTCTTACAACGGAGCGGTTTGAAGGCTGAAAGACCGTGGAAACTGCGCAGGGAACATAGGAGACAGCGCGGGGACGAAAGCGGGGGTCAGGTTACGGCGGAAAACGAAACAGCAAAACGAGGCCGTGCGGAAAGAAAAAGAGTAAGAAAAACAGTAAGAAGGACAATAAGAAAAACAGAAAGGAAACATAAATGGAAAAAGTCAAAATCGGTATCCTGGGCCTGGGGGCCATCAGCGGGATTTACCTGGAAAATCTGACGAAACTGTTCCGGGAGGTGGAGGTCTGGGGGATCTATGACCTGATTCCGGAGAAGGTGGCCGCGGCGAAAGAGGCGTACCAAATTTCCAGGGGCTATTCCTCCATGGAAGAGATGCTGCAGGACCCGGAGATTGAGATCGTCCTGAATCTGACCAGGCCCTTCGAGCATTATGAGACGACAAAGGCGGCGCTGACAGCGGGCAAGCATGTCTACAGCGAAAAACCCCTTGCCGCCTCCTATGAGGAAGGCTGTGAACTGACAGCCCTGGCCAGGGAGAAGAATCTGATGCTGGGAGGCGCGCCGGATACCTTCCTGGGCGCGGGCATCCAGACCTGCCGCAAGCTTATCGACGACGGGTTCATAGGGCGTCCCATCGGCGCATCCGCCCGGATGATCTGCCATGGACATGAAACCTGGCACCCGTCCCCGGAATTTTATTATCAAAACGGCGGCGGGCCGATGATGGACATGGGACCCTATTATCTCACCGCACTGGTGAACCTCCTGGGCAGGGCGGATTCCCTGACAGGCGTGGTGTCCAAAAGCTTTGAAACCCGAACCATTACAAGCGCGCCCCTGTACGGCAGGGAGATTCGGGTGGAGGTTCCCACTCATGTAAACGGCATCCTGCAGTTTGCAAACGGCGCGGTGGCAACCGTTACTACTACCTTTGACGTATACTATGATTCCTCCGCAAGCCTGGAGATATACGGCACGAAGGGCACCCTCCGGGCGCCGGATCCCAATGGGTTCGGGGGGCCTGTGATGCTGCTGCGTCCCGAGGACGGCACATTCAGGGAGATTCCTCTGGTTTTCGATTATAAAGAAAACAGCCGCGGACTGGGCCTGGCGGACATGGCAAAGGCGCTGCGGGAGGGGCGTGCCCTCCGGGCAGGCAGCGAGCAGACCCTCCATGTACTGGAGATTATGACCGCTTTTGAGAAGAGCAGCCGGGAGGGAAGGCGCATCCTTCTGGAAAGCTCCTACGAACGCCGGGATGCCATGTGCGGTGAAAAGGTCAGGGGGATTTTATAAGCCATTCTCAGGACAAAAGAGAAAAGGGATGAGAAAATAAAGGGCGGAAGCAGCAGAAAATTTTGTCAGGCTTTAAAAGGGAAGAGTGAAAAGAAATGGAGAGAAAAATGTTATGGTACCAGACCCCTTCCGGCAGGTGGGAGGACGGGCTTCCC
Source organism: uncultured Lachnospiraceae bacterium (assembly GCA_947385785.1). Lineage (GTDB taxonomy): Bacteria > Bacillota > Clostridia > Lachnospirales > Lachnospiraceae > Acetatifactor. The sequence continues at coordinate 2,078 of CANDMH010000041.1, read as the reverse complement.
ATTGGAAACGGGCGTCTGGCCGCCATGGTGGTAAACGAGGCGGACAGGGACCGCATTCAGATGAACCACGAGTGGCTGTGGCGCGGGGTGAGCAGGGACAGGGATAACGAGTATGCGGCGGACCGGCTGCCGGAGGTAAGAAGCTGTCTGGAAAAGGGAGACTTCCGTACGGCAACGGAGCTTGCCAACCGGTATTTTGCCGGAAAAGGCGGAATCTCCGGAGTAAAGGGCAGGGTGGATCCCTATCAGACGGCAGGCGAGCTTGTTTACGTGCCGGAGAGGGGACGCTTTCTGGAGCGCTCCCTGGATTTGGATACGGCTGTGGCTTATTGTGTAAGGGATATGGAGTGCGGCGGGGAATGTGTCGGAAGGGAAGACGGCGATAGGGAAGGTACTGAGAAAGAAAGCGCCACAAGGAATGACAGCGACAGGGAAGGTGCCGTAAGGGATGACAGCGGCAGGGAAGGTGTCGGCAGGGAAGGCACCGTAAGGAATGTCAGTGGCAGGGAAAGCCTCGGCAGGCTGATGAGCAAGGCCGCTGTGAGCTGTGCGGACAATTTCCTGATGCTCCGGTACCGGGGAGAAGGGATGCGCTTTTCGGGCAGGCTTTTCTACACCAGAGTGGAAGATGGGGAGGCTGTAGCCCGGGTGTGGTATACGGAGAACCGCATCTGCTTTCAATGCGCATTTGAAAAAGGGCAAAGCTACCGGGTGGAGGCGGTATATGCCTCCGACGGACACATTTTTGCGGACGGGGACGGCATTACAATCAAGGATGCGGGATATTTAGACCTGTTTTTAAACATCGGGGTGGAGCACAAGGGGATAGAAGAAGAGCTTGAGCGGTATCCGCTTCCGGCAGGGGCGTATGATGCGGAGGTATTGTTCGGGAGGCAGGAAGAGCGTTTTTCCGGGATGATGAAGCGTGCCTCGGTGGAGGTTTCGGCGCCGGAGGTGCCGTTGCCCACGGATGAGCGCATTCGGAGGATGCGCCGGGGCGGGAAGGACAACGGGCTTCTTCTGCTGTACTATCATTATGGTAAGTACCTGCTGATGTGTTCTTCGGTGTGCGGAGAGCTTCCGGCGAACCTGCAGGGAAAATGGAATGATTTGATTCAGCCGCCCTGGGATTGCGATTATCATTTTGACATCAATCTGGAGATGAATTACTGGGCTGCGGAGCAGAATGATATGGGAGAGTGCGCGGAGGCGCTGTTACAGCTCTGTGAGCGCTTTGTGCCCCATGCAAGGAAAGCGGCCCGGGACCTCTATGGCTGCCGGGGAATTTATTTTCCTCTGCAGGCGGACTGTTGGGGGCGCTCCACGCCGGAATCTTACGGATGGGCTGTCTGGATCGGCGCGGCCGCCTGGATTGCGCAGCATTTCTGGATGCATTACCGTTACAGCAATGACAGGGCGTTTCTGCGGGAGAGGGCCTATCCTTTTTTCCGGGAGGTTGCGGAGTTTTATGAGGATTATCTGGTTTTGGACGGGAAGGGGGAGTACCGGATTCTCCCGAGCCAGTCACCGGAGAACCGTTTCGAGGGTACAGGGGATTTCCCGGTGAGCATCGGGATTTCCGCGGCAATGGATGTGCAGCTGTGCTTTGACGTACTGGGTTACGCCATAGAGTCTGCGCAGCTGTTGGGCGAGAACCCGCAGCGGAGGGAAAAGTGGAAGGAAATCAGGGCGCATCTTCCTGGCTTTCAGATCGGGTCTGACGGCAGGCTCCTGGAATGGGACCGGGAGATGGAGGAGGCAGAGCCGGGACATCGGCATTTTTCCCATCTTTATGGCCTGTATCCCTCGGATATTTTCAATCCGGAGACAAGGCCCGCACAGTATGAGGCGGCCAGAAAATCGTTGGAATTCCGTCTCGGGCAGGGCGGGGGACATACCGGCTGGAGCAGGGCCTGGTCAGCATGCCTGCAGGCCAGATGCGGTAACGGGGAGGCTTTTTATGAGCACTATGCGGCACTGGTGAAGGATTTCGCCACGGATTCCCTGTTGGACCTGTGCGGGGATATTTTCCAGATCGACGGCAACCTGGGAGCGGTAGCGGCGGTGAATGAGGCGCT
>CANDMH010000040.1 GCA_947385785.1 uncultured Lachnospiraceae bacterium | reverse complement strand
AAAAATAAATTTCAGCATTTTTCACAATGGCTTAAAGGGGGGAGTGAACAGTAACTCAAAAAGAAATAAAGGAAGACAACCTTGTCATAATTAAAATTGGGGCTTCCTATTTTTGGAAAAGTGTATTATAATGTCGGTACGGCATGATATTCAATCATGCTTCAAAGGCAGCATGTCAATAACGAATCTGGCTGTGCTCCCCGTTTAATATGTTGAGACTATGGAAATCAGGAGGAATTTATGAGAGAAAAGTATGAATCACTGGCACTTGTACAGCTGAAAGAGCTGGCGAAAGCGCGTGGGCTGAAAGGAACATCGTCCATGAAGAAAGCTGAGCTGGTGGAGGCCATGTTGGCAGAAGATGAAAGGGTGAAAAAACAGGAAGAAGAAAGCGCTGCGAAGAGTGTAAAGAGTGAGGAGGCACAGCAGTCCCGTGACAGTGCGCCCCCATCCAAACCCGTACGCAGACGGAATATTGTAACGAACACGAAATCAGCTCCGCCGCAGAGAACAGAACGTGCAGCAGGAGGGGTTATGAATGAAGGCAGCTATAAGGCTGAAGCTGCAGTGCAGAGCGAGAGTGCCCAGAAGCCCGAGGAGAAGCAGGAGACATCGGCACCGGCGGCTCAGACGACACCGGCAGCCCCGCAGGCAGCCCAGACGGCATCGGCGTCCCCGCAGGCAGCCCAGACAGCTCAAACGCCTCAGCAGACAGCTCCGGTATCCCCCAGGCCGGTTCGTTCCAATGAGGTCTATGATGAGAAGACCTATCCCAGGGAACTGGACAGCGGTGAAGAGGCCAGCGGTATCCTGGAGGTTATGCCTGACGGATATGGATTTATCCGTTGTGAGAATTATCTGCCCGGAGAGAACGACGTGTATGTGGCGCCCAGCCAGATTCGACGTTTCGGGCTGAAGACAGGCGATATTCTGCGGGGGAACAAGCGTATTAAGACACAGCAGGAGAAGTTCAGCGCACTTCTGTTTATCAGGACTATCAATGGCTATACGATTGAAGAAGCTATGAAGCGTATGGCCTTCGAAGATATGACTCCTATTTTCCCGAATGAACGCATCAGGCTGGAGACTGCGGGCTGCAGCGTAGCCATGCGTGTGATGGATCTGGTCAGCCCGGTGGGCAAGGGACAGCGCGGCATGATCGTATCTCCTCCCAAGGCAGGCAAGACGACTCTGCTGAAGGAAGTGGCAAAATCGATACTGCGCACCAGTCCGCAGATGCATATGCTCATTCTGCTGATTGATGAGCGTCCCGAGGAAGTGACGGATATCAGGGAGGCGATCATCGGTGCGAATGTGGAAGTCATTTATTCCACCTTTGATGAACTGCCGGAGCACCATAAGAGAGTGTCCGAGATGGTTATCGAGCGGGCGAAGCGTCTTGTGGAACATAAGAAGGATGTGGTCATCCTGCTGGACAGCATTACCCGTCTGTCCAGGGCTTATAATCTGGTAGTGCCTCCCAGCGGAAGGACGCTTTCCGGCGGCCTTGACCCGGCAGCGCTCCACATGCCGAAGCGGTTCTTCGGAGCGGCGAGGAACATGCGTGAGGGCGGCAGCCTGACCATCCTGGCCACGGCCCTGGTGGATACCGGCAGCAAGATGGACGATGTGATATATGAGGAGTTCAAGGGAACAGGCAACATGGAAATGATTCTGGACCGGAAGCTTTCCGAAAAGCGCATTTTCCCGGCCATCGATCTTGCAAAGTCAGGAACAAGAAGAGAGGATCTGCTTCTGGCCAGCGAGGAGCTGGACGCCATCAATATCATGCGTAAGGCTTTGAACGGGCTGAAGTCTGACGAGGCCACCGACCGCATATTGGATATGTTCGCCAGGACAAGAAACAACAATGAATTCGTTCAAATGGTAAAAAGAAACAAATTTATTTAAAATAGGACTTGAAAACAGACTGTCCATGTGCTACAATAAGAACGCTGTTTGTGGTTCCATAAGCAGTACGGATGTGAACGCGGATGCGAACGACAAATAAGGCTGTGATGATTGAATATAGAGAGGTGAATGAGATGAAAGAAGGAATCCATCCCAAGTACTATCAGGCGACAGTGACCTGTAACTGTGGGAACACTTTTGTGACAGGGTCCACGAAGCCTGAGATCCATGTGGAAGTTTGTTCCAAGTGCCATTCGTTCTACACAGGCCAGCAGAAGACTGCAAGGGCTGATGGACGTATTGAGAAGTTCAACAGGAAATACGGCGTTAAATAAGATCGCGAAAAGGTTGAGGTGCCTGGTATCTCAACCTTTTTCTCTTAATTGAGTCGCTGCACGACGGCTCTGAAGTGCAAAGTCCCTTCGGCGCACACTTATGAGAGGAATTTTCATTCGAAAGTGCCTCATGAAATTTCCTCTCGTGTGCCTTCGCGACTTTGCTGTTGAGTCGCTGCGCGACGGCTCTAAAGGGCAAAGTCCCTTCGGCGCACCCTGCGTCTCCCCGTATGGTGGGGAGTCGGGTGATAGAAAGATTCAGGAGACATATTATGGCAAAGAAGAAAAGCAAATGCTATTCCGGAATCGGCGGTCAGGCCGTCCTGGAAGGCGTTATGATGAAGAACGAAGATAAGTATGCCGTAGCTGTGAGACGGCCTGACGGCGGGATATCTGTGGAGACGGATCATTTCCAGGGAATGCTCCACGGGAATAAGATAAAGAAATTTCCTTTTATCAGGGGCGTGTTCAATTTTATAGACTCTCTGGTGCTGGGGATGAAATGTCTGAATTTATCGGCTTCTTTTTATGAAGATGAGGAGGACGGAACAGAGGGAAAAGAAGGCGGAGCGGGAGATAAGCTGATGACCGGTGTGGTCACATGTATTTCCGTGGTGCTTGCGGTAGGGATTTTTATCGTGCTGCCGTATTATCTGGCATCCCTGTTGAACGGTTATCTGCGGAATCCGTCTCTGGTGGCGATTATTGAGGGCGTAGTCCGCATTTTGATTTTTATTCTCTATGTGAGCGGCATCAGTATTATGAAAGATATCCGGCGGCTGTACCGGTATCACGGCGCGGAGCATAAGTGCATTAACTGCATTGAACGTGGCCGGCCGCTGACCGTGGACAATGCCATGCGCAGTTCCAGACTTCATAAGAGGTGCGGAACCAGTTTCCTGTTTTTTGTGTTTTTTGTGAGTATTATCCTGTTTTTCTTTATCCGGGTGGAAAATCCGGTGTGGCGTGTGGGGCTGCGGATTCTGCTGATGCCTGTGGTGGCCGGAATTTCCTATGAGATTATCCGGCTGGCCGGACGTTCGGACTCGCTTTTCGTGCGGATACTTTCGGCGCCGGGGATGGCGATTCAGCGTATGACGACCAAGGAGCCTGACAGGGAGATGGTGGAAGTGGCAATTGCTTCCGTGGAGGCTGTGTTTGACTGGAAGGCTTATCTGACGGAGACCTTCGGCTACGTGTTTGAGGAGGAATTGGAGGAAGCGGGGAGCGAAGCCTGAGAAGAAACTTTGTGACACTTCTGTCAGATTAAATCCGTCACAGGTTCATTCCCCGCAGCCTGGTGGCTCGGTTTGCCGTTTCCCGGCCATGTTTTCCTGAAAGGGATGGATGTAATGTGGTCTGCAGAATGTTTGGACGTTGAAGGAAATTAGCGTTTGTGATAGAAATGGTCGGTTTCATACTTTCAGTAAAGAGCGGGCTTTCGGAATGGAAAAAAGTGCGGAATAAAGAACATGAACTGACGCATGAAAGTAAAGAGGTGAGTCATGGTTTACAGTGATTTATACCATCAGGGCAAAGAAAAACTCCTTTCGGCGGGGATTGATGAGGCTGATCTGGAGGCCCGCCTTCTGCTGGAATATGTCTGCGGGACGACACGCAGCGATTTGCTGGCACATGGTGATATGGCTGTAAGTGCGGCGCAGGAAAAACGGTATGAGGATTTGATTGGCAGACGCATGACCAGAATTCCGCTGCAGCATTTGACGGGAGTGCAGGAATTTATGGGACTGTCGTTTTCGGTAAATGCGCATGTGCTGATTCCCAGGCAGGATACGGAGATTCTGGTGGAGGAAGTGCTGCGTAACCTTCATGACGGCATGCGGATACTGGACATGTGTACCGGTTCGGGATGTATACTGATCAGCCTTCTGCACTATTCCAATGACTGCGAGGGTGTGGGAGCAGATATATCAGAGGAAGCCCTTGCAGTGGCGAGAGAAAATGCGGAGAAGCTGTTGGATGCCGGGCATAGCCGGGAGGACGCGGAGAAGCTGTTGGACGCCGGGCATAGCCGGGAAAATGCGGAGAAACTGCCGGACGCCGGGGAAGACGGCAGCGAAACCGGCGGAATTTGTTTCGTGTGCAGTGATCTGTTTGCGGGTATTTCCGGAAAGTTTGATGTGATCGTCTCAAATCCGCCCTACATTCGTAAGGATGTAATTGGGACATTGATGCCGGAAGTCAGGGAGTATGAGCCTTTACAGGCATTGGACGGCGGAGAGGACGGACTTGTTTTTTATCGTAAGATGATAGAAGAAAGCAGAAAATATCTATATGGTGGCGGGATGCTTTTCTTTGAGATCGGATATGATCAGGGAAGCGAAGTCAGCCGCCTGATGGAACAGGCGGGTTTTCTGGAAATTCAGGTTGTGAAGGACTACGCAGGACTGGACAGGGTTGTGTATGGAACGCGCAGTTTTGATTGAGGGATGGTTATGAGGCAGCTGTGCGCCAAGCCCGCTCTCCTGCGGGAGCAGCAGGCATCTTCAAAAAGCCTGGACATTTATGCATAGTGGTGTGGCTGGCTGCATGGGAGTTTTGACTGGAAACGGCACAGGCTTGTATATGTTATCAATAGAATGTGAGGAAATATATGTTTGACAGACTGGAAGATTTACTGATTCGATTTGAAGAGATTATGGGAGAGCTTCATGAGCCTACGGTGACAGGAAATCAGGAGCGTTTCCGTAAGCTTATGAAAGAGCAGAGCGACCTGACGCCCATCGTAAATGCTTACACGGAATATAAAAAATGCAGACAGGACATCGAGGATTCTCTGGCTATGCTGGAGGAAGAAAATGATGAAGAGATGCGTGAGATGATAAAGGAAACTCTGAATGAGAGTAAGAAACGCGTGGAAGAGTTGGAGCAGGAATTGAAGATTCTGCTGTTGCCTAAGGACCCGAATGATGATAAAAATGTAATCGTTGAAATCCGTGCAGGCGCAGGCGGAGATGAGGCAGCGCTTTTTGCTGCGGAAATTTACCGCATGTATGTGCACTACGCCGAGAGCCAGCGATGGAAGGTTGACACCCTGAATGCAGACGAAATCGGCATTGGCGGCATGAAGGAGGTGCAGTTTGTCATTACCGGGCAGGGTGCTTATTCCCGGATGAAGTATGAGAGCGGCGTCCATCGGGTACAGCGTGTGCCGGAGACGGAGAGCGGCGGCCGTATCCATACGTCGACTATCAGTGTAGCTGTGATGCCGGAGGTGGACGAGGATATTGATATTGTAATTGACGAGAAGGATATCAGGATTGATGTCATGCGTGCGTCCGGAAACGGCGGACAGTGCGTGAATACCACGGATTCTGCGGTGCGCCTGACCCATTATCCTACGGGAATCGTGGTGTACAGCCAGACAGAGAAGTCCCAGCTGCAGAACAAGGCCAAGGCCTTTGCACTGCTGAAGGCCAAGCTCTATGACATAGAACAGCAGCAGAGACATGACGCGGAAGCGGAGATGCGCCGCAGCCAGATCGGCACCGGAGACCGTTCCGAGAAGATCAGGACCTATAATTTCCCCCAGGGCCGCGTTACGGACCATCGAATCGGCCTCACCCTCTACAAACTGGACAAGGTGATGAACGGGGATATCCAGGAAATTCTGGACGCCTGCATCTCCGCCGACCAGGCGGCTAAGCTGGTGAAAATGGGAGAAAATTAGAAGCTGCCTGGTCGAACGGCCGCAGGGACATTACTGAATTCATTAATGTAAAGGATTTCAGAGAACGTTTGTAAAATTCGAGAAAATGAAAGCAGACAGTAAACGACAGAATGCAATCAGGGGACAATATAGAAACAGCCAAAGGAGAGGAAAATATGGTAAACGGAAGGACTTTGGAAGATGAACTGAGACAGATTGCTCTTTTTATTGATTCAATGGATTTAGAACAGGTTTTCGAATGCGGAGCAGGAGAGATTTTGCCCAGTGATGAGAGTATTTATGTCAAAGCAGTTTTGTGAATATTGTAATCCAAAAGTAAACAAAAGTGCAAAGCAGGAACTGTCTGTGCAGGGCAGTTCTTTTACTACAATATAATAGTAAATAGAACACTATGAAAATAAACACTACAGAAGACAGGAATGGATGACGTATGAAGAAAACAGTTTTCATTATCATAGGCACAGCAGTCGCGGCTGCCGCTGCCTGCTTTGTGTGGAAGGCCGCAGTCGGAAAGAATTCCGGCGACGCTGCGCGCTTTGCGCAGGAGTATGCGCAGGTTACAGAGGATAATGTTTTTGTATACAGGAATGTGGATGAAATATTGAAGATCATGCGGAGCGACACGGGAATCGTATATCTGGGTTACCCGGAATGCCACTGGTGTCAGGCTTACGTTCGGTATCTGAACGAAACGGCGAAAGCGGCAGGTGTGTCAGAGATATTTTACTGTAACACAAAAGAAGTAAAAGAAAGCAATATGGACAAGTATTACGATCTGATTGCCGTGCTGGACGGACATCTTCAATCAACTGAGACAGGAGAGCAGTGGATTTATGTGCCCAATGTGTCCTTTCATGTAAATGGTGAGCTCATCGGTAATGATTACGAGACTTCAAAGGATACACATGATCTGACAGAGCCGGAAGATTACTGGACAGAAGAAGAAATCAGGGATTTGAAGCAGACTTTGACAGGGTATATGAAGCAGGTTCTGGATGCGTCGGAGTGAAAGGAGATGGGAAGCAATGCTGTTAAGCGCGAAGACGGGCTGCGAATCTGCCGGCTGTGTCCCGGGCAGGGCGACGGAGCACAACAAAGCAGGTAAGGCAGGAAAATGGGCAGGGGGGAGAATCGTTCTTCTGCTTCTGCTGCCGATAATACTGTTCCTTCTTCTGGCATGCGGGAAGAGGGAAGAACCTTTACACATATCATTTTATTATGAAAATGTATGTGCTTCCTGCGAAGGGGATGCGGATTTTTACGCAATGTACAACAGATGTATCTCTCCGGACGAAAAGGAAAACCTGAATGTAGAGATTGCTACTTACAATGTGTTCATGGATTCCTGTCAGGACCGCTATGAAAAGGAAGCGGAGCGCCTGGGGATTCCGCAGGGAACCTCGATGCCTGTTCTGATCATAGGTGACCAGTGGTTTGATGGATATGTGAAAATGGAAGATGCATTGCACCGTGTCCTGCTAGAGGAATGAAACTTAGTATTTTCCGGGTTAAAAAATTTTATGAGGAGAATTTTCCTGGTATTTTTTGGAGGTTGTTTTGAATATGAAAATGTAAAACGGGACATGATTTGATTTAAAGAGAATAAATATGCGCAAAAACGAAATGCCGGAATTCCTGTAAATAAAGGGAATTCCGGCATTTTATATGGCTTTGAACGGGTTTTTAGTTAAAATTCAAAAAGTATACTTTTTGAAATACCGATTATAATCTATCAGCCTTGTTAAAATATATAAAAAATTACAAATTTCCTCTTGATTTTTTGACAGATTTGTTGTACACTGTGATGCATACGGAGGACAAAATAATCTGTTTTGAAAAGTATACTTTTTGAGACAGGACCTCCAAAGTTACATTTGGGATCCAGAAGATGTTTTATGCAGAATGAGAAAGAGCGATCTTTCATCAGTGTGAAGGTCTCCGGATCGTAGCAGCAGCCTGGCAGACACGCATCTGACGACCGAGGAAATCCGAAAGCCGGAGTTACATAGGTTGCTTCAGCAAAGTCCGGCAGAGGAGGAGTCGGTTTGCAGGTGTAAGGAAGTACAATTCCTAAGGAAATGTCTGGGAGACCGGACAGCTTTCAGGGGGCTGTGGGCTGAAAAATTTTATTTATAGGAGGAAAAATGAAGAGAAAAAGTGTTTTAACTGTGGCGGCTTCCGCAATCCTGGCAGCATCCATGCTGCTGAGCGGATGTGGAAATGACAGCGGCGAAGCAGGATCAGGAAATGACAGCAGTTCACCTGAGAGTTCCGTTCAGGAGAGCACAGGCGGCGAGGAGAGTTCCGCTGAGGAGAGCACAGGCGGAGAAGAGAGTACCGGTGGTGACGAGGGCGACAGCGCCGGCGGCACTACAGCCAGTACATACCCCATCGTGGAGCCCGGCAGCCTGGAGCTGGACATCTTCATGCTGTCCATGCCCAACGTGGAAGATTTTGCCACCAACGATTTCACCAAGTACATGGAAGAACTGACCGGAATTAAAATGAATTTCTACACCGGTACCCGTGACGATGCAGACCAGAAGCTGACCATGCTGCTGAACTCTGACGACTATCCGGATATCCTGATGATCAATCCCGGCATTCCGAAGTATGGTGTAAAGGAAGGAATCATTATTCCGATAGACGAGTATCTCAACGAAGATGTGATGCCGAACTACATGAAGATGATGAGCCAGTTCGACATCAATGTGACCCGTGAGACAGACGGAAAGATTTATTCCCTGGCCAACATCAACGACTGCTTCCACTGTAAGTATGCCCGCAAGATGTGGGTGAATACCAGGCTTCTGGCGGACATCGGGTGCGAGGTTCCCACCACCACAGAGGAATTCAAGGATGTATGCCAGAAATTCGTGGACAAGTATCCTGACGGCGTGGCAATCGCAGGCGCGGATACCGGATGGTTTGTACGTATGCAGGACTGGATTCTTGGCGCGTACACCTTTATCCCCAGCAGCACTAACAAGCTGGCACTGGATAAGACCACAAACAAGGTTGTGAACGTTGCTGCAACGGACGAGTACAAGGAAGGCCTGAAGTATATCAATGAGCTGTATCAGATCGGCGCCATTGACGACAGCGCCTTTACCCAGACATCAGAAGACATGAAGCGTCTGGTAAATACCACGGACGTTCTGTTCTTCCCCGCAGGAACCATTTCCGATATCATTGATTCCGTATCCGCCAACGAGCTGTACAGAGAGTACGCTGCCATGGCTCCCATTGCCGGACCGGACGGAACCAGGAACGCATGGACACAGCCGAACTACGGCGTAAGCGCAGGCGGCGCCATGATTACAGACAACTGCCCCGATGTGGAAGCAGCCCTTCGCTGGCTTGATTTCTTCTACAGCGAGACAGGAGACCTTTGCTCACAGTACGGCGCCGAAGAAGGCGTTGACTGGGTGCTGAATCCGGAAGGAAAGGTTGGCCTGAATGATGAACCTGCTTTCTGTGAGATTTTGAATACTTATTCCGGCGAGGCACAGAACCATGACTGGCAGGATGTATGTATTCGTGTAGCTCCCGAGGCATATCGTCTTGGATGGGCAGTAGATGCGGATGTGGATCCTTACTCTCCGGATGGTCTGGAGAAACTGCTGTTTGACGCTTCCAAGGAGCTGTATGAGCCCTATGGTTCCAGCAGTAATATTATCAACTTTGCTTCCGGCCAGATTAAGTTTACGGATGAGGAGTCTACCGACAGCTCTACTCTGGCTACGGAAGTGACAAAAATCATTACCGAAACTTCGGCAGCCTTTATGAGAGGCGAGAAGAACTTTGACACTGATTGGGATAAGTTCCTGAGCGATATGGAGAGTGCAGGTGCATCACAGCTTATCGAGATGTATCAGACGGCATTTGACAGGTCAAATTAATATTTTGTAAGAAGGTTGTGATTTCTATTCAGGCACTATAACGATGCAGAGCTGAACGGGCTGTCTGCCTTAGGGCGGGCAGCCCTGTTCATAAGGAAGTGCTACGAAATAAATTTGCAGAGTTCCGCATGAGAAAGCGCAATAGACTGGCGTTTTGTTCTTGAAAGTGCAAATATTTCTGAAAGTGTAAATTTATCTCTTTACAATTCCAGAGAGCAGAAAAGGATGGAGGGGCTTAATGAAGAAAAATTCAACTACGGTGCCGGCTGTGAAACCGAATAAAATAAAAAATTCCAACTGGCAGTTCTGGGCAATCATTGCACTGCCGATGATCTATGCATTTGTATTCGCCTATATTCCCATGGGCGGTATTATCATCGCCTTTAAGGACTATAGTATCAGGAGGGGAATCCTGGGAAGCAAGTGGGTAGGACTGAAGTATTTTAAACAGTTTCTCACTTCTACAAGCAGTGTGACTGTAATCAAGAATACGATTATTCTGGGTATTTATTCCTTTATTGCCAGTTTCCCCGTGCCTATCTTACTGGCTCTGGGTATTAATGAAGTAAAGAACCGCTTTTTCAAGAAGACTGTCCAGATGGTTACTTATGCGCCTTACTTTATTTCCGTAGTGGTTATGGTAGGTATGATGAGGCAGCTGATGGATCCCAGGACAGGTATTATTAATGTTTTGATACAGAAACTTGGCGGGGATCCGGTTAATTTCTTTGGAGATGCCAGTATTTTCCGGTCTCTGTATGTGTGGAGCGGCGTATGGCAGACAATGGGGTATTCATCTATTATCTATGTGGCTGCGCTTTCAGGTGTGAGCCTGGAGCTCCAGGAAGCTGCCATTGTGGACGGCGCGACGAGGCTTAAACGGATTCTTCATGTGGATATTCCGGCCATTATGCCCACCATTGTCATCATGCTCATCTTTGGCTGTTCCAATATAGTGAGCATCGGTATGGACAAGATTTTCCTGATGCAGAATGACTTGAACGCGTCCGTATCGGAGGTTATTTCCACCTTTGTGTATAAGATCGGTGTTGTGAATGCAAACTTCGGGTTCTCCACGGCGGCCGGACTGTTCCAGTCTCTGGTAGCCTTTATCCTGTTGGTAGCTGTGAATAAGATTGCGAAAAAAGTCACAGAGACGAGTCTGTGGTAAAGAGGGAGGAGAAAACATATGAAGACATCAAAATTCCGTAATATGAGCACTGTAGATAAGATATTTGTGTTTCTCGTATATTTCATCCTCTCCCTGATTCTGGTGATCGTGCTGTATCCCCTGCTCTATGTGGTTGCGGCGTCCTTCTCCGACCCCCAGGCGGTTATCCGCGGGGAAGTGTTTATCTTTCCGGTGCGGCCTACTCTGAGGGGGTATGAGGCGGTATTCCAGAATAAAAAGATTCTGAGGGGCTTTGCCAATTCTTTCTTCTATCTGTTTGTGGGTACTGCAGTGAATATCTTTATGACCATTCTCTGCACCTATCCTCTCTCCAGAAAGGAATTTAAGGCAAGGAATAAGATTTCCCTGTATTTTGTATTTACCATGTATTTCAGCGGCGGCCTGATGCCCACCTACGTTCTGGTGAACAAACTGCACCTGATCGATACCAGATGGGCTATCATTATCCCCATGGCCATGTCCACCTACAACATGATCATCTGCCGTACCTTCATCGTGAACAATATTCCGGATGAACTGTATGAGGCCTCACAGATGGACGGCTGCTCGCCTTTCCGTTATCTGCTGAGCGTTATCCTTCCGTTGTGTAAACCCATCCTGGCGGTATTGATGCTGTATTACGGCGTTGCCAGATGGAACGATTATTTCAACGCCATGCTGTTCCTGAACAAAGAACAGCTGCAGCCTCTGACCATCGTTATGAAGGAGATCCTGATTTCGGGTCAGGTGGATATGACAAAGGTTTCGGATGCCTCCGCGGCGGCCAAGCTCCAGGGTATGTCCGATCTGCTGAAGTATTCCACCATCGTTGTGGGCTCCCTGCCGGTGCTGATGCTGTATCCCTTCGTCCAGAAGTATCTGGTGCAGGGCGTTATGATCGGCGCCGTAAAGGGTTAAGGGATGAAGTTCCGGCATATGTGAGTATAGTAGTAGTGCGATAGCATAAGACAGGGGCTGTTGCATTGAGGAAGACAGACACAGAACGGGGAAGGTTTTATGCCTGGAAAAGTTGTATCCTGTATCCTCAATGCAATGGCCCCTGTCGGATTTATGAGTACTTAAAATGTAATGTTGTGAAATGTGACCAAAGTTTATTTCCAGATTATCCGGATTAGGCGCTTGACAGCGAAATCCTGCACATCTTGGCAAAAGGTTGCTTCCAGTTTGTCCGGATTAGGAACCTGGAAGCGAAATCTTCCGCGTTCCGGCAAAAGGCTGGTTCCGGCTTGCCCGGAGCAGGGAAGGGCGGGGGAGGATATAACCTGGGGAGGGGAAAGTTTTGAAAGAGAAACCACAATCTTCTTACACGATACGCCTTCTCCGGGACAGCAGGGCTTACTGGCCGGGGTTCGCTGCTCTGCTTCTGCTTGCAGGAATCAGCGCGCTGCTTCAGGCCGGGGTTTCGCTTCTGTGGGGAGAACTGGTGGACGGCGGAATCATGGGTGATAAGGCTGCTGTCGCCTCCTCATTTTTGTGTTTGGCTGTATTCTGCCTGTTGCAGGCCGCGGTGGCTTTGGTAAACGATCCGCTGAATGCAGTTACCACGGAAGGGATGTTCAACCGGATTCGGGAGAGGGTTTTTCAGGTTTTGCACAGTGTGGACTATGCGGCGGCAGGAAAGCTGCTCCATACCGGGGACCTGGTCAGCCGCATGGGGAGCGATATGGAGGAGCTGTGTGAGATTTTTGCGGGACAGTATACCTGGTATCTCTACACTGTGGGGGAAGCGCTTGCAGCGGCTGCAGCCTGTCTGTTTCTGTGTCCGGTTTTGGGGGTGTTCTATCTGGCCGTCCTGCCTGTGACCATATTTTTGCTGCAGCGTTTTACCGCGTCCATGACACAGCGCCAGCGCAGCGCTTCGGCTGACACGGGCAGGGGAATGAATGTGGCGGCGGAGACGCTGCACCACCTGGAGACAGTGAAGGCCTACGGAGCGGAGGCGTTGTTTGGCAGGGAATTTGATGCCTGCATTGACACGGCTGCCAGGGCCAGGGCTGCCAATGAGCGTTCCAATGCGGCAGTTACGGGCCTTCAGTATATGACGGCGCTGCTACAGCTTGGAATTTTGTTCGGGGGAGGCATTTTGTGCGTGGAAAAGGGACTGATTTCCGCGGGAGGGTTGATTGCGTTCGCCGCCCTGAGCAGGAAGGTGAAGGCGGCGGTTGATTTGTTAAGCCGCATGGCAGGAACCTGGAGGAAGAGCGAGGCTTTGTCGCAGCGGATCTGTGAGCTTCTGGATCTGCCCAGGGAAGATGGGGAGAGTTCTGTCAGGGAAGTACATGGAGATATCTTCGATGGGGAAGTGCAGGAAGGTATTTATGGCAGAGAAGTACAAGAGGAATTTTCTGAGAAGATAGTGCAGGAACATATTTCTGATGGGGAAAAGCAGGGAGGTGCTTTCAGATATTCCTGTGAGGCAGGCCGGACAGAGTCTGAGCGCAGTATAGTGGAAGGTTCTGTGAAGGCGCTGCAACCTGACGTTATGGTACAGTGCCGCCCTGATAGGGAACATCGAAGGTTTCTGGAGGAGGGAGAATCCGGGGACATGGGAGGTACGGAAAACCTGCCGGAAACAGACGTGCTTCTGGAGATTAGAAACCTGTATTTTTCGTATGAAGACAAGCATGTGTTAGAAGACCTGAGGTTATCCATAGGTGCCGGGCAGCATGTAGCGGTATTGGGGCCAAGCGGCTGCGGAAAGACTACGCTGCTGCGTATTATTTGCGGCTTTTACCACTGCGGCAGGGGGCAGGTTTTCTTCCGGGGAAGGGACTTAAGCGACTGGGAGACGGAAGGGCTTCGCAGGCACCTGTCCCTGGTATCCCAACAGGCAGGGCTGCTGCGGGGCTCCGTGTCTGAAAATGTCAGCGCCATGGCGGAAGGTGCAGGGGAAGAGAAAGTGAGGGCGGCTTTGTCTGCCGCCTCGGCCTGGGAGTTCGTAACAGAGATGGAGGATGGGACGGCCTCGGACGTGGGGGAGTCCGGAAACAGGCTTTCAGGAGGGCAGAAGCAGCGTATTGCCCTGGCCAGGGCTTTTTACAAGGATGCGGATCTGATGATCCTGGACGAGCCGACTTCCGCTCTGGATCCGGTTACGGAGCAGGAGATAAAGCGTACCATGATGAGGATGCTGCAGGGCAGGGCCGCGCTGATTATTACCCACAGGACTGCCCTGGTTTCCGATGTGGATTACATCTACTGCATGGATGAGCAGGGGCGTATCCGGGAGGAGGGGAGCCCCGGGGAACTGATGGACAGGAGAGGGTACTATTATCATACTGTGAAGGCGGAAAATCAGTCGGTTCAGGGGCGTGCTTTTATTGAGGAGGGGAAAGCATGGCAGGAAAGCTGACATTAAAAAGCAGTATGGTACTGATGAAGCGCCTTTTTTCCTGCCTGGGTTCCCGGAGGAAGCAGTGGATCTTAGGATATCTGTTTTCACTGTCGGAAATCGGCCTTACATGGGTTCTGCCCTTTTTATATGAGCAGACAGCCATGCTTGCTGCCGGGGAGCCCGGCGGCTCCCTGTACCGTATCGGCATGTATTTTGGGTGTCTGCTTCTGTTTGCGCCCTTGATTGTCCTTGGCGCCTGGATGAGGAACACGGCGGTGATTTATGGGGAGGGCGCCCTGAAAAAGGCTCTCTTTGCCAGATTGTGCAGGCTTAACCTTCAGGACAGCCGGAGGTATGTTACGGCAGAGCAGGTGGTTCGCCTCACCTATGATGCAGGGAGGGCTGTGGGGATATATTCCGGATATGCGTTTCAGTCCTTTGTGAAATTTCTGGCCTGCCTGGTGATTTCCGTGTTTCTTTTGCTGCGGGAAAGCGTGGCTGTGGCTGCGGCAGGACTGGCGCTGACCGCTGTGTGTACTGTACTGTCTGTCTATTTCAATCCGAAGGTAAGGGCGGCGGAGCAGAGGGCCCGCAGGAGCAATGCTTCGGCTACGGCATTTTTGGCGGAGACAGGCCGGATAATGGATGTGGTGCGGGTTTTTCAGATGAAAGAGCCTTTGGCCCGGCGTTATGGGCAGGCCTGCGGGGAGGCGGCAAAAGAACGGGTGCGTTACCGGGGGCTGAACGGGATATCGGAAGCCCTGATGACGATTTTTACCAAACTGGCACAGCCGGCTGCCTTTGTCATGGGACTGGCGTTGTGGGCGGACGGAAAGGTACCGGTATCGAAGATGGTTTATATCGCGGGAATCATTGGCGTGTTGGCGGAGGGGATGAGCGGTTTCGCTTTGTTTATGAAGCATATACAGCCGCCGCTTGTGTCCGCGCAGCGGGTTTACGAGCTGATGGATTTGCCGGAGGAGGAACTTGTTGGAGGGGAGTCCGGGGAAGGGGAATCTGGTGAAGGAAAGCCTGTTGAAGAGGAATCTGCCGGAGGGGAATCCGTGGAGGAGAAGTCTGCTGTAGGGGAATTTCCCTGCAGGGAAGAAGTGCCTGCTGTGGATTTTCAGGGAGTCAGCTTTTCCTATGATTCCAAGCCTGTCCTGCGGGATTTGTCTTTTTCGGTGAGGCAGGGGGAGACGGCTGTCCTTGTGGGGGCATCGGGTAACGGAAAAAGCACCGTGCTGAAGATTTTACTGGGATTCTATCCGCCCCGGGAAGGAAGCATCCGTTTATTTGGCCGAAATGCGGCGGAACTGGGAGCAGCAGGGTGCAGGGCGCTGATAGGATATGTCCCCCAGGAGGGCGCAGTGTTCTCGGGAAATATTGCGGAGAATCTGCGCATGGGCAAGCCCTGCGCCACAGACCAGGAGCTGATGGAGGCTGTGCGTCTGGCCCGAATGGAGGATTTTGTTCCGGATGAGGCTGCCCTGTATTCCATTCAGGTTGGGGAGGAGGGGGCCTTGCTCTCGGGAGGGCAGCGGCAGCGGATTTCCATTGCCAGGACCCTGTTGCGGGATGCGCCGGTTTTGGTGCTTGACGAGGCCACGGCCGCCCTTGACGGTGAAACGGAAAGGCGGTGGCAGGAGACCATGATGCTGCTCCGCGGGCGAAAGACGATTCTGGCAGTGGCCCACAGGCAGCAGACGGTGGTGAATGCGGACCGTGTTTTCCGGATGGAGGAAGGGCGGATTGCGGATGCGGGGACCCATCAGGAATTGATGGAGCGTTCCGCGGAGTACAGGCGGATGTACCGGAGGGATATGTGCTGATAATTACATGGCGGCACTGCGAGGTGTTTTGATGCCTCTCTTGCACGGACAAACCCAGGCAACTCATTAAGCTGCTTTGCAACCGAAGCGATTGTTTTGACAGCAGGCGCCAAAATAGCGCACTTGCTGTGAACGGCGAAGCCATGGACAGTAACACGGCTGTACGGAATGCTTTCCTGGCGGCTATGGTTTGACTTGCGGGTTAAAGTCAGCTGTGATACACTTGGAGCAGGTGAAAGGAGCGTGAGGACATTGGCAGATTTTTCAATGTGAAAGGGGCCTGTAATCCTGACCTGCACTATATGGCGGATATTGCGGATAAGCTGACACAAATCAGGAGCATGGTGGATGCGGGGCAGTACTTTATTATAAACCGGGCAAGATAGTATGGAAAAACGATAACCTTAGAGGAATTGGAAAAAGTCCTGAAAAGAGAGTATGTTGTGGTGAGCCTGGATTTTCAGATGCTTGGGGCGGCCGGTTTTCAGACGGAGAATCAGTTTTCTTGATATTTGCCGGTATTTCCGAGCTTGCCATCGGCGATAAGATTCTGATATAGGCAGTGGTTTAAGGCTGCCTGTCATATGATGAAAAATAAGGCGTGTTTCAAAGCATTGAGATATGTATGTGCTTTGCTGTCAGGTGCTGTTTGAAACACGTTAAAGATAAAAAACAGAAAGGAGTACTATGTTTACACAAAAGTTTATGGAGGAAATGGAGGCTCCCTTTCAGGCGCAGGTAAAGCGCATGGGGGAGAAGGGGGCAGAGGCGGCAGAGGCCGTTAAACGTGCTTACGAGGAGGGACGTGTCCATGAGGCGGAGGCTTTGAAATGTCTGTATGCGTCCATGCCTTTAAGCGATGCTTTGGATTATCCGGTGGAGCTGTTCGAGACCTATGCCAGGCACGGGGTTTTCCTGTGGGAGAAGGGGCCTTTTGCGGGGAAGGTGCCGGAAAAGACCTTCGCGGGCTATGTGCTGCATCATCGGGTGAACAATGAGGATTTGACGGACCACCGAGCATTTTTTTACGGGGAATTGAAGGAAAAGATTGCGGGGATGGATATGCATGAGGCCCTGCTTACGGTGAATTACTGGCTTGCCTCCCAGGCTACATACCGGGCCACGGACGGCAGGACGGCCAGTCCCCTGTGCGTGTACCGTTCCGCTTACGGAAGGTGCGGGGAGGAATCCACCTTCGGCGTGTCGGTGCTGCGGAGTCTGGGCATTCCTGCCAGGCAGGTGTATGTGCCCCTGTGGTCCCACTGTGATGACAACCATGCCTGGGTGGAGGCCTGGGTGGACGGAAAGTGGGTGTTCTTTGGGGCCTGCGAGCCGGAGGAGGTAGTGAACAAGGGATGGTTTACGGGCGCTTCTTCCCGGGCTATGCTGGTACATTCCCGGTGGCTGCTGCCCACGGAGCCGGACGACGAGGAGCTGGGACAGGCAGGCTCTAAGCTGCAGGTGATGCCCATGAAGGATATGTGCCATGTGCTGAACCATCTGGGGCGCTATGCCCTGACTACGGAAGCGGCTGTGGAGGTCGTGGACGGGGAGGGGAATCCCCAGGCGGACCTGGAGGTGCATTTCGAGGTGATGAACAGCGCCCACTTCGGCGAGGTTGCTACGGTACGGACAGACGGGGCGGGAAAATGCTTCCTGCGGACAGGCCTTGGGACGCTGCATGTGACGGCGGCCAGGGGTGATTTGTATGGGGAATGCCTCATGGATACCCAGTCGGGAGAGGTGTGCCGGATTGTCCTGAAGGCGCCGGAGGAGAAGTTCGGAGTCTGGGAGGAGATGGTGATTACCGCGCCGAAGGATTCTCCCGTGAACCGGGTGGTGCTGACGGATGAGCAGAAGCGTAAGGGAAAGGAGAGGCTTGCGGAGGCGGCGGCACTGCGGAAGGAGAAGGAGGGGCATTTTTACAGCGAGGAACTGGCGGAGAAGGCTGTGGCGGCACTGGAGGCGGAGACAGGTGCCGAGGCCGCGGTTGAGAAAGCCGATTCCGAAAATTCTGCCGCCAGAAAAGACAAATGCATTGAGATCATGCGCAAAGCCTGCGGCAACCAGAAGGAGATTGCGGATTTCCTGGCAAGGTCTGCTGCAGGACGCTACCCGGTGCGGTGGAAACTGGCTTTGCTTGAGAGCCTGCGTGAGAAGGATTACCGGGATGTCACCGCGGACATTCTGGAGGACAGCTGTCTGGAGACCGCCGCTTTTGGCGGAAGTTTTGCAGACGAAGTACTGGTACCCTATATCCTGCGTCCCAGGGTGTGGAATGAGATGCTCCGTCCTTTCCGGAAGGACATCCGTACCTGGTTGGAGGAGGAGAGCGGCAGGCAGGGCAGGGACCTGGCGGAGGAAATCCGCAGAGACCCTGTGCGGGCCTGGAGGCTGGTGAAGGAGAGGATTGTCTCCCATAAGAAGGCGGAGTACGGCGCACTGGTCACTTCCGCGGGAGAGGCCCTTCGGAGCGGTTACGGAAGCGAGATTACCAGGGAAGTGGTCTGTGTGCAGATCTTGAGGACACTGGGGATTCCCGCGAGACTGGATCCTGTGGAAGGCATGCCCGAGGTATGGGTGCAGGAAGAGGGAGCGGAAGGCCGCTTTGTGCCCATGGAGCATGAGGAGAGAACCTGCCGAGTGATCATACAGAAGCAGGGGGATGTGGAGTGGAATTACTTCGGAAACTGGACCATGGCCCGTTTCGAGGACGGCAGGTACCACACGCTGATGCTCGGATGGGGAGAAGAGGGCAAGATTTCCGGCCCGGTGCCTGTATTCCCCGGAAAATACAGGGTGCTGACTACAAATCGTCTTCCTAACGGAAATACCTTTGCTAAGCAGTATTTCTTTGAACTGGCTGAGGGAGAGGAGAAGGAGATAGTCCTGGAGCAGAAGGAGACGGCCGTTTCCGATATGCTGGTGTCCAACGACATTGCGGACTTTGCTCTGAGGACGGAAGACGGAGCGGAGCACAGGATTTCGGAAATGGTGAAGGTGCGGGAAGGCCTGTTTGTGTGGCTTGGGGAGGACGAGGAACCCACGGAGCACATCCTCAACGAAATTTTCGAGCGCAGGGAGGAGTATGGGGCCTTGGAGAACGGGATTACCTTTATCGCACAGCGTGCCGCTATCCGGAATAACCCGGCCTGCAGGAGAGTGCTTGAAGCTTTGCCGAAGATTCGGCTTTGTCTGGATGATTTCGGGGCGGATATGGAGGCCGTGGCACGCAGGATGTACTTAGAGCCGGGGAAACTGCCTTTGGCTGTAATCATAGACCGGAACATGAACTGCATCTATGGTGTCGCAGGGTATAATGTGGGGACCGGGGATATGATTCTGAAGCTGCTGAAACTGGTGGCGGAGGGCTGAGGATTGCCATAGAGAGAAAGAAATATACGGAAAAAGACACTGCGTATATGAGAGGGACAAAAAATGAACAAAATCGTAGAAGAGAGAACAAAGAGGACACAGTGGTACCGCGAGGCAAGGTTTGGCATGTTTATCCACTGGGGGTTGTACGCCATCCCTGCCAGGGGAGAATGGCTGCGCAGCGTGGAGCAGCTGACGAAGGAGGCCTATGAGCCCCTGAAGGACGAGTTTGCCGCGGAGAATTACAATCCGAAGGAATGGGCAAAACTGGCGAAGGAAGCCGGGATGAAGTATGCCGTGCTTACCGCGAAGCATCATGACGGATACTGCCTGTTCGATTCCAAGCTGACGGATTTCAAATCCACCAATTCCCCCTGCGGGCGGGATCTGGTGCGGGAATTCCTGGAGGCTTTCCGGGCGGAGGGCATTAAGGTGGGCCTGTACTATTCCGTGATTGACTGGCGGCATCCGGATTTCCCCCATTACGGGGATATGCACCATCCCATGCGCAACCATCCGGAGTGCTCCAATGAGAACCGGAATTTTGATAACTATCTGGAATACATGTTCGGCCAGATCAGGGAACTGCTCACCGATTACGGAAAACTGGATGTGATGTGGTTTGATTTTTCCTACGGGGATATGAAGTGCGATACCTGGAAGGCGAAGGAGCTCATCGAGATGGTGCGGTCTATCCAGCCCGATGTGATTATCGACAACCGCCTGGAGGGAAGCGGGGAGGACGCGGGCTCCATCCGCACTTTGGATCCCACTCCTTATTCCGGCGACTTCGCCTCGCCGGAGCAGATGATTCCGCCCGAGGGCATCCGGGACGTGGCGGGGAATCCCATTCCCTGGGAGGCCTGCATCACCCTGAACAACCACTGGGGCTATGCGGCCCATGATCATCATTATAAAACGGCGGAGATGGTTGTCCATATGCTGGTGGAATGCGTCAGCAAGGGCGGCAACCTGCTTCTGAACGTGGGACCCAACGCCAGGGGGGAGATTCCCGAGGAGTCTGTGGCCATCCTGAAAGAGGTGGGCGCCTGGATGAAGAAGAACGGAAAGAGCATCTACGGCTGCGGCTACGCGGAACTGCCCAAGCCGGAATGGGGACGGTACACCCGCAACGGCAATCTGCTCTACGCCCATGTGATGGAACCCCAGGTGGGTGCCGTGTGCCTGGAAAATATGGCCGGAAAAGTGGAGAAAATGAGACTCCTGGCCGATAACTCCGAGATCAAGGAGACCCATTACTGGAACCTGAAGGAGTATGACAAGAACGCGTTTTTCTTCTTCAATCCCTATGCGGCGGACTGCTACCCGCTGCCGGATGAGAAGGACACGGTGGTGGAGATTTATTTGAAGGAAGAGTAAACGGAAAATATGTTCCTTTCCGGACAGGCAAGTGAAATGATCAAAGCTTGCTGTTTTTCGGGGGGAGCATATTATTTGGAGCAAGTGCAGATTCCTATAATCGAATGCGGCGCAGAGGGACGCATCAAAAATGTATTTGAGGCCAAGATTTGCATATTCCGGCTCCGGAAAGAGCACGCTATTAAGCTTGTTGTTGGGGCTGGAGCCCGCCTACGGAGGGGATATTTTACCTGAATCCGTGAGCCTTGCCGCAAATTATTTTCACAATGCCACATAATTTC
>CANDMH010000039.1 GCA_947385785.1 uncultured Lachnospiraceae bacterium | reverse complement strand
AGTGTGCCAGGTGCAGGCACACAGTAAACCTCCAGACTTTCATGCATGGTGGTGCAGCCGGGATGCATGGAGTTTTACTGTAAATCCATCTCCTGCTGGACATATACAGGCTCCTCAATCAGCCCGATTCCCATGAATACGGCCCAGACATAAGGCGCACCATATACATTCAATGTCTTGGGCCCCACGATCTTCTTCGGCGCCGCCTCTCCGACCTGATCCTGAATCAGTTTCTCATAAGCTTTCTCAAAGGTGCTTCGGGTGATGGAGCGCTCCCGCCTGTCGGTGAACAGTTCTCCTCCTTTGATGGTGTAAGTAAACGGAAGTCCTTTTTTGGTCAGAAATTGTTTGCCCTCGTGTGCCCGTATCTCATCCCACAGGCCGAGGACGGTTATCTTTGAAGTATTAAGTTTCATATGCCTCCTTGTTTATACTCAAAACCGCCAGAATTTACGTCCAAAATGAACTATGTGGCTGGCGGTCTTTCGTTATAGTTTAGGAACTGTCGTAAAATAACTGCTACAATTTCCTTTTGATTACAGGGTTCGCGAAGCGATTCCTGTAATATACTGCAAATTTCATTGGCGTGCAGTATAAATTCCGTTACTGGAATTCGGCAACCGTTATCGTTCCGTACAGCTTCTAATCAAATGGTACTCGAAACGTGAGGCATTGTCAATGTATTTATTCCTGCTATTTTCTATTCCTGTATCTCTGAGCTTCCGTCATTCTCTGTCCGGCTTACATTTTCTTCACTGTCTGCGCCTTCGCCTTCCGCCTCGGACTGGCTTTCGCCTTCTTCACTGCCTGCGCCTTCGCCTTCCGCCCCGGACTGGCTTTCGCCTTCTTCACTGCCTGCGCCTTCGCCTTCCGCCTCGGACTGGCTTTCGCCTCCTTCACTGCCTGCGCCTTCGCCTTCCGCCTCGGACTGGCTTTCGCCTCCTTCACTGCCTGCGCCTTCGCCTTCCGTCTCGGACTGGCTCGCGCCCTCGTCACCGCTCTGGCTTTCCACAGACTCCTCTTCCTCGGTTTCCACCACATCCTCCAGAGTCTGGTTGAACCGGGTCACCACGGTCTGTTCCACCACATACACTGTTGTTTCCGATGGCATGCACACATAGCAGGTCCCCGTGAGGGCATTGTGGTCGCCTACATTCAGGATATAACTGGCACCTGCGGTTTCAAAGGAAATCGTCCGCTCCGGCTCCGCCAGCCCATACTGACTTAAGTCCGTCACATTTTCAATCACCTGCTGCGCGTCGAAAGGCGTCACTCCCGACAGCATATTTTTTATGGAATATTCTTTCAGCTTCAGCGAATCGTCTTCCGCCGCATGCCAGGTGTCTCCTGTTTTTTCAAAGGCATAGGTTTCTCCGTCATAATCATAAGAAAATTTCACTACATCCTCATATGCCGCGTCAATTACCACAACGCTGTCCTGTTCCGCCGCTGCGGCTTCCGCCTCTTTTGCCTCCCGTCTTCCGTTCAGATATCGAACGCCGGGGATGGCGGCGGCCAGCAAAACCAGCGCCGCCAGTAAGATAATGAACTGTTTTCTCTGCTTTTTCATCCAATGCCTCCTCTTTAAGAAACTGCCAATAAATCACTGATACATCCTTATACTCATGAGCGCATACATCTGCCGCTCTTTTCCTGTATTATGGTGGCGCTCACGTCAGCGCCTCCTCCTTCTGAACCAGATCACAAATCCTGCTGTCAGGCATCCAAAGGGCAGCACCACTGTCAGAAGCACGCCCAGCAGCACCGCTCTGCCCTGGGGAATCATCAGGTAGGATACTTCATAGCTTTTCGCCGGTATGGACACGCTGACCTCATGCTCCGCAAAGGCTCCCACCGTATTGGTAAACATGACCTGGTTGGCGCCGCTGACCATGACATTGGCTTCGTCCGTAAAAATCTGCCCGCCTCCGTATACTACCATAGTAGTTTCTGTGCCGTCTTCCAGCGTCTTTACCGCGGATACGCCGATGGCAAAAGGACCTTCCGCATCGCCTTCGCCCCTGTCATAATTTTCCAGGTTGGACAGGTCCGCCTTCGCAAAGGCGCTGTCCGATGTGGTCAGAAATTTTTGATAAGCGATATCCTCCCTGTCCTCATCTTCGATCAGAATCCCCTGTGCAAAGGGTACAAACACATAGTACTGTCCGTAAAGCCCTGCGGTATAGGTACTGCTGCTCATCTCCGGAAGCAGATAATAAGGATTCCTGTAATAATTTGCCTCATTCTGCTCCACCACAAGCCCTTCCGCTACCCGGAGCCCCATGTAATCGCAGATCTCGTCCAGGTTGGGGGTTTCGGCATCCGCGATGCCTGTCACCAGTATCACGTTTCCGCCCCTGTCCAGATACTGAATCACTTTCTCCGCATCGTCCGCGGAGAAATCACCGGTTGCCCCATGGATTATCAGGCAGGCCGCATCCTCGGGAACCGTGTCATAATCCATCAGGTTGATGCTCTCATACTCCGTATTCTCCTTTTTCAGCGCGTTGGTAAAAGCAGCGCTGAACGAAGTCTCGCCATGTCCCTCCGTTATGTATACCCTGGGCACGTCATCCGTCAGCACTCTGTCCAGCGCACTGGTGATCTGTCCCTCGCCGTCGTATCCGGTGGTGCTGGAGGAATAGCCTCCCGTATTATAATCATAGTCATAGCTGCTTTCGTAAATATCGTTGTAATCCACCACGGTATTGCGCTTTTCGCTGACGAAAATCAGGCTGTTCAGGCTGATATTGTCGGTGGTATACTGGGTGTAAAACCGGGGATTGATATTGGGGTCAACGTACTCTACTTTGATATGATCAGACAGGTCGTCATACCGCTGCAGCGTCTGTCCCAGCACGGTATCCTGGCTTTCCTCGGATGAAATCACATAGATGGTCACATCCTCCTCCATGCTTTTCACATACTCTTTTGTCTGCTCCGTCAGGGAATACAGCTTCTGGCTCGTCACATCCACAGACACCCAGGACCCGGGCAGTTCTCCCAGTACCACATTGGCGACGACTATGATTCCCACTGCCGCCGCTATCATTCCCGTACTGTAGGCGCCCATGCTGAAAGCCTTCAGGGAGATGCTGTACCGCCTCTTCTGAATGGACTGCACTGTCAGAAACAGGGCAAGCGCCGTCATGGAAACAAAGTAAAAGACGGACTTGATATCCAGCGTACCGTTGAGCAGGTTGGAAAAGGGCGTGTACATATCCAGGCAGCCCAGAATCCTGGTGAGCCAGTTTCCGGTGTAGGAAATCAGCCCGCAAATGGAATCCATCATGTATGCCGCAAACAGGATAATAAACGTAAGTACGGAAGATATCACCTGGCTTTCCGTCAGGGAAGATACCAGAACGCCGACAGCGATGGCCATCATCCCATAGAGGAAAAATGCCAGAATGGAAAGGTAGGCTTCCGCCATGGGAATGGTGCCGAAGCTTCCCATAATCAGCGGATATATACAGATAAGGCCCGTAGGGATGGCAAATATGGTAAGCAGCGCCAGGAACTTGCCCAGCACGATTCCGCCTACGGATACGGGCGCCGTCAAAATCAGCTGGTCTGTCCTGCTCCTTTTTTCCTCGGCAAGTATCCGCATAGTAAGCACAGGCACGCTGATCAGGAACAGAATCACCACGCTGGATACGGCGTAGGAAAAATAGGGATAGCCCTGCAGCAGATTTACCGCCGTGTAATACAGGCCTACAAAGAATAAGGTAACCGCGATAAACAGCAGCCCTATGAAAGAACGGAAGTAGGACTTGATTTCTCTCTTATATATTGCAATCATTTATTTTTCCTCCATTCTGATGCTTCTATCCGCAGTCTGCTCTGCCGCTTCGGCGCTTCTATCCGCAGTCTGCCGTGGCGCCACGGCGCTTCTATCCGCAGTCTGCCCTGCCGCCACGGCGCTTCTCCCCGCAGTCTGCTCTGCCGCTTCAGCGCTTCTATCCGCAGTCTGCCCTGCTGCTCCGGTGCTTCTATCCGCAGTCTGTTCTGCTGCTCCGGTGCTTCCCGTCACGGTCTGCTCTGCCGCCACGGTGCTTTTATCCACGGTCTGCCCTGCTGCTCCGGTGCTTTCTGTCACGGTCCGCTCTGCTGCCACGGCGCTTCTATCCATCTTCGGTTCCTCTCCCGACTCTTCCGTCCCTCTCTCTGCAGCCGGCTCCGCATCTGTTCCTTCCGCGCTCCCAAGTGTTTTCTTCTTCTTTCTGCTGCCGAAGAGTTTCTTCCTCTCCTTCTCCTCCGGCTGTACGCCTTCCGTCAATTCCAGGAAGATATCTTCCAGGGATTTCTCCCTGACAACCATTTCCATAATGGGCAGCCTCGCCTCCGCAAGGGCATAAAATACCGCCTCTCTGACATCCGCATGCTCCTCTGAAACTGCCCTGGCTCTTGCGAATCCCCCTCCGGGCGCTTCCAGGACTTCCACTGATGACACTCCTGTCACTTTATTGAGCGTCTCGCACAGCAGCGCTTCTCCGCCCTTCACCGTCAACTGCAGCTCCTGGGAATGGTTCATCAGTTTCTTCAATCCCTCCGGCGAATCGCTGGCCACAAGCCGTCCATGAGATATGATCATGATATGATCGCATATGGCGCTGACCTCGGACAGAATATGGGAGCTTAAGATGATGGTGTGATTCTCCCCCAGATGACGGATCAGGTCACGGATTTCGATAATCTGTTTGGGATCCAATCCTACTGAAGGCTCATCCAGAATAATTACTTCCGGGTCTCCCAGCATTGCCTGTGCCAGCCCCACCCTCTGGCGATAGCCTTTGGAAAGATTCCTGATAAGCCGCCTCTTCACATCCTCTGTTCCTGTCATCTCCATGACTTTCCGTATCTGCGTTTTCCGCTCTGCTCCGGGTATCTTCTTCAGCTCCGCAGCAAATTCCAGATACTCTTCCACTGTCATCTCCACGTACAGGGGCGGTATCTCCGGCAGATAACCAATCTGTTTTTTGGCTTCCTCGGGTTCTTTCTGAATGTCTTTTCCGTCTATGGTCACGGTGCCCTCCGACGGAGCTATGTATCCTGTGATGATATTCATGGTGGTGGATTTTCCCGCGCCGTTGGGACCCAGAAATCCGTATATCTGACCCTTTTCCACTCGAAAAGAGAGATGATCCACCGCCGTGTGGTCACCATATTGTTTCGTAAGATTCGTCACCTCAATCATGCTTTCCCATACCTTTCTGTTCTGTTTTACAGCCCCCAGTCTCGTCCCCGCCGGGTATATCACTATCAAATATTCGGGCTGCCATGCTTTATCGAGTATTCTAATGGGAAAATGTCATTATTCAGTGTTCACTTTGTGAAAGATTTGTGAATCGACAGAGTCTCACAGCAGCCCTCCCCCTCCGCAGTCAGCATGATACTCGGGGTTCTGGCAGGGATTTCCTGAAACAAAAAAACTTCTTCCCCGTCCTTGAATTCGAAAAGAATACCGTCTGAATATAAGGCCACCCTGTCGCAGTTGCTGTAACACAGTACCGCGAAATTCCCGCTTTCCAGGCGCTGTATGCTTTCCGGAACAATGTGTACAAAGGGAGTCTCGCTCCATTTTGCCTGATATCTGTAAAAAAGTGTCGTTGGCGCGCTGCAGCCTGGTCGGAACAGGCTGCAGCTTTTTCCCCGGAACAGGGGAACTGCCTCACAGGATAAAGTCTGAAATATCGGAGGAATGGCCTTTTTTCCATGGGACCATACATAGCCGGGCTGTTTTTCCGCTTTTAAAAAGACAAGCAGGCCGTGGCGGTCACATAATTGTACCAGAAGCTTATGCGGCTCTTCCACACAAAGGCAATTGGCGCCCAGCTTCTGCATCCACTGCAAATCCTCCAGCATCTGCCGTTGTATTGCGGCTTCCGTCCCCAGCTCAGGCAATGTATAGCGAACTGCTCTCGGCAGAAAGGACTCATGATTCAGCAATATTTCCGCATTCCCGTTTCTGTTCACACAGGACAGGCAGCGCAGAGCCAGCTGCCCCTGTACCCCGTCCTGAATATTTCCGGCCTCGTCAGCCAGGAGCATTTCCATTCCGTAGAGGTATGGATTCCGAAGACCTTTCCAGAGTACGGGCTGCAGCAGTATGGACTGCAGCGGCTCTTCCTCGCAGAGTTTCTGTACGCATTCCAGTATGGTGTTGTTCTGTCTGTCGTTAAGAGTAAGCCTTATATAACCCTTTTCCTTCCGAAGGAGGCTTCTTTCCTCTTCCGTGCCGTAGGGAACGGATATTTTCTGCGATGTTTCCCCGGAATCCTGCACCAGGTGGAACTGCCATTCCAAAACAGCCTTTCCGTTCTCCAGCCTGCATGCCGCCTCTGCGCAGCCGCCAGGCGCTGTCCTGTCAAATTTCATCCAAACCTCTCCTATCTGTGTTTCTACACCGAGCAGTCCCTGACTCGCACCATGTGTATACACATGCATAATACTGTTTTTGCCCTCCTGATATGCACCTGCACTGTGTTGGTCTACGCTCCGCTTCGCTCCGTGTCGGAGGTGTATCACTGGCACACAGCACCGTCGGGAGGCATGTCCGCCGCATCGCCTCCCTCCTTTGCCTCGTCCCCGCGCAGGTATCAGGCACACCTTACAGCTCCCGCTTCTCCCGGAGAATCGCCGTATTCTTCTCCACTTCTTTCCTGCCAAGCGGATAGGCAAACTGTATGATCAGAAACACCGCCAGATAACAGACCCCCGGAACCAGCGTAGCCACCGTATAAATCCTCTGTGCCACGGCATCTGTCTGGGACGGTGCCTCGGAGATATAGCCGATGGCAGTCAGCACGAAACCGCCCAGGCCCCCGGCAAGCGCCTGCCCCACCTTTCTGGCAAAGGAATATACCGCGTAAACCGTGCCGTCCTCCCGTCTGCCGGTGGCTATCTCCTGATAGTCAATGATGTCCGTAATAAAAGCCCATATAATCATATTGAAAAGACCTGTGCCCAAAGTTCCCAGAAACAGCAGCACCATAAACAGCGGTATGCTCCTCACCCGCAGGAAAAACAGCACCAGGTAGACAATTCCCGCCGCCAGCATTCCCACTGCCCCGGCTTCCTTCTTGCCGAACTTTGTCACAATCACGGAGATAAACGGTGCCAGCAGAAGCGTCCCCCCGATACCCACCACATTCACCGCCGAGAGCGCTTTTGCATTTTTAAAATAATCCAGAAATAGGTAGTTGTTCATGGTCTGTCCCATCAAAGTCGCCAACAGCAGCACCAGCGCCGCGCAGACCAGTGCCAGCAGAGGCCTGTTCCGTCCAAGGCCCTTCAGCATCTCCCCGGCGCTTTCCCCTTTTCCGGCCCTTTTCTCGAAAAACACCCGCTCCCTGCACAGAAAATAGCAAAGCGCGTAACAGCCCACGGCCAGGATTCCGAACACAAAAGCCGTCACCGTAAAACTCACCGGCTTCACAATCTGATTTCCCTCCAGATCCGTCTCATAGACAATCAGCGGAACCAGCACGCCGATGACCAGCCCCGCCAGGCTGGCGCCGATGCTCCGGAAGGTGGAGAGGGACGCCCTGTCCTTCACATCCGGGCTGATGACGGAGGCCATGGAGCCGTAAGGGATGTTGATGGCGGTATAGCAGAAGCTGCTCCACAGCAGATACGTAAAAATCACATAGGCAAGCTTCGCCCAGTAAGCCCAGTCCCGCACGAAGTACAGGTACATAACAGAGCTGGCCACCGCCACCGGAACGCACATGCGCCGAATCCAGGCACGGAACCGTCCGTCCCTGGCAGGCTGCATATTATCTACGATACGTCCCATGGTTACATCCGTAAAAGCGTCTACAAACCTGGCTCCCAGGAAAAGCAGCCCCACCACGAAACCGCTTAAGCCAAGCACCTTGGTGTAGAAGACCATCAGGTAATTACTGGCGAAGATGAAGCTGAAATCATTGCCGAAGTCGCCGAACATATATCCGAGCTTATCCCGGATGCCGAAGGGACGCACGCTTCCGGCATCTTCCTTTTTTACGTTTCCGCGCTCGTCAGTTATATTGGACATAATAATACCCCATGCCTTTCCGCGGCCCGTGAATGGAAGGTGAAATATTCAGCTTAGTCATTCACAGGCGCAATCTGTTTGTGGTCAGTTATATCCTTAGGAATTGTCGGAAAATAACTGATACAATTTCTTCAGAAAAAAGCCAGTAAATGCAAAGAAAACAGCTTTAAACTCGTATCAGTTATTTGTAGACATTTCCTTACCGGCTTATGAGAAAGATGCCTCGTCATCAGGACAAAAACCGGCACATGATTAAAATTATCATGCCTCTCTGCCGCAGAAAATATACATTTTTGTGCCGGATTTATGCTCATGAACAAAATATCTGCCGGACACGACGCCTGTAAAAGATATGTCGCAATCAAAATTATGGGATTGTACGAATGGTAATTCTATGCTAAACTTTTAAAAGGAAATGTCTATGACATTTCCTTAATAACTGTGAACAAAGGAGGCTTCTTATGGCTCTGGCACAACCTCAATCCTATACAGAAAATGACTACTACCAGCTTCCGGAAAACATTCGCGCCTGGAATTGGGACAGAAAGGATAAATTATGACTATATTTACCGTATTTTTTCAGATGCTTGCACTGCTGATCATGATCGGTGCGGGGTACTTTATGACACGGAAGGGCATGATGGACGAGCATACGAACACACAGATGTCCAAAATGATCGTCAATGTATTCAATCCCATGCTGATTCTGTCCAGCGCCGCCAATTCCGCCGGGCTGGTCTCCCTGGGCACCATAGGGACGGTAGGCGCAATTGCTCTGGGAATGTTCGCCATTTTTATTGCGGCAGGTATGATCCTGTCCCCTTTCTTTGACAAAGCTCCGGACCAGAGGAAAATTTTCCAGATGATGTTCGTCTTTTCTAACCTGGGGTTCATCGGCATACCGGTGGTCTCCAGCATCCTGGGGGAGGAATATGTGGTCTATGTGACAGAATTTCTGCTGATTTACACGATTGTGTTTTATACCTACGGGGTTGCGCTGATGGACGGAAAGTTCTCAATCTCTTCCATGAAATCCATGCTCAATCCCGGCACCATATCCGGGTTTGCCGCTCTCCTTATCATTGTGTGCAATATACAGCTGCCCGGTTTCATCAAGACTGCCATTACCTACCTGGGCAATGTGACATCCCCCATGGCGCTGGTTGCAGTGGGATTTACACTGGCACATTCCGACCTGAAAAGGATTTTCTGCCAGCCCAGGCTGTATATTTTCTCGGCGGTGAAACTGCTGGCCCTGCCGCTTTTGATGCTGCCGCTGTTAAGGCTGGTGACGGGGGATACCGCATTGATTTCCGTCTGCATGATCATGTTCGGCATGCCCATCGGAAATATGCCGCTGATACTGGGGAACCAGAAAGGGATTGACGGCACTACCTGCAGCGCCGCCATTATTCTGACTACCATATTGTGTGTATTTACGATTCCGGTGTTGATGGCGGTGGTTGGATAAGGAGGGACGACTCCTCATCCCCCCGTCCGCAGCTGAATCCATCCCGCAGCCATCGGTACGAACAATAAAACCCCGACGGCATACACCACATTCACAGGCTCCGCCCTGCCCAGGTCCACCGCCGCAAAAATACACTGCACCGCAACACCTGCCAGTGTCAGCTTCCACAAATAGCGGAATAAATATCCCATTCTGACAGAAATGTACTGTTTTCTGCTGACAGGAAGATACTTCAGCTTGTCATAGGTTCTGTTCCTGTTATTCTTCGGCCGTTCGAAGGTATCTGTGACATTGACATATGGCTGCAGGACACAAAAGGGAATCCACACACCTGACAGGAATGTCACAATTCCAGGATAACTGTCCCCGCTGCCCGCTTCCTGTACAGGGATGCACATCAGTCCCAACACTACAAACGAAAAAAGCCCCGGCAGTAACCACGCAATCTGCCCGGTATAGGAGAACAGCTCCTTATCAAATTCCCGCAGGCGCCTCCGCTGCTGCGCCTGTTCCTCCCTGGTTTCCTGGCGTATCTGTCTTTCTTTTTCCCGTATCATTTTCCCTCTCTCCTTTCCGCTCATAAGCCATGCTCTGCTGCTTTTTTATACTCACAGGTATCTTTATTTACCTTTTCCACGCTCTATCCTAAAATGCCCGTCACCTCAGGCTTCTCTCATGTCTGGATAAACTTTCAGATGCTCACTTCTACACCGGCACATTCTCCCCAAAAGAAACAAGCCGCCCTTCCTCCAGAATCCCCACATAGTCCAGCTGCTTCTCAATTTCCTCATCAATATGCGTGGACAGGATAATGCCGCAGTCCCCGTCTTTCAGCAACTCGTGGAGTATTCTGTAAAAATCAATTCTGAACACCGGGTCCATCCCCGCTGTGGCCTCATCCATCAGGTATAATTTCGGCCGATGGGCCACCGCAAATGCAAGCTGGAATTTCACAGTCTCTCCCCTCGACATCTTCCCCAGTGTCTTCCCTGAGGAAACCCTGCACCGCTCCATCATCCCCTTGAACAGCTCCATGTCAAAGCTGCTGTAAAACCTGCCCAGCATACGGGCGTTCTGTGCGGCAGTCCGCAGCTCCATGAATTCGTTTTTCTCTGAAACGAATCCCGTTTTGTCCAACATTTGCAAATGATTCTCATGAATGCTTCTTCCCTCCAGGAGCATTTCTCCGGAATATCGTTTCTTTTCATCCATAATACAGTCAAAAAAGGAGGTCTTGCCCGCGCCGTTTTTGCCGATCAGTCCCATAATATAGCCTCTGGGCAGCCTGAAGCTGATTTCCTCCAGCTTGAATGTCTTTTTTCCAAAACCGCCGCGTCTCAGACTGCTTACCTGCCCTGCTCCAAAAACGCCGCGTCTCAGACTGCTTACCTGCCTTGCCTCAAAAATCATGTCACTCATCCCAAAAGCCCCTCCAGCATATCTTTGATTTCCTCATTCTTCAGCCCCGCCTGCCTTGCCATGGCAATCGCCTCCGCAAAATGTTTCTCCACCTGCATCAGCTGTTTTTCGTGGAGATAGTCCGTATTATATTCACAGACGTAAAATCCCTTATTTGCAACCGAGCGGATCAGGCCTTCTTTCTCCAGTTCCTCGTAAGCCCTCCTGGTAGTGATGACGCTGACACCGATTTCCGCCGCCAGTCCCCTGATGGAAGGAAGCGCCTCATTTGCCGTAAGCGCGCCCGACACAATGGCATTCTTCATCTGGTTTACAATCTGTTCATATATCGCATAGGTGCCATGCGGCTCTATAATAATCTGCATGCCTGTCTCCTTTTCACGCTCTGTTTCCTCCATATACTGCGCCGGCTTTCCTGCGGACTCCGCTCTGCGCTTCGGGTTCCCCCGGTGGACTCCGCCCAACGTTTCGGTTCCCCCCATGGGCTCCGTCCAACGCTTTGTCTCCCCCTGTGGACTCCTCCCAACGCTTCGGTTCCCCCATGGGCTCCGTCCAACGCTTTGTCTCCCCCTGTGGACTCCTCCCAACGCTTCGATTTCCCCTGCGTGCTCCGTCTCGCAGCGTTCAAAATCTTCTATCATTTCCTTCTGACAGCATTACCATCTATTCGCCAGTCCGGACTGCCGTCTCATATAACGCAAAATTCCTCCGAATCTCCTTCCACCGTTTTCCCACCACCACCAGCATCGGAAGAAGGAATAACATCATGGCAGAAATGACAATCCAGAACTCAACCCGGCTGACCGAACCCATGCAGATGACAAACATTGCCACTCCGACGAGATTACAGGCCGCCAGCAAAGGCGCCGCAAAAGGCTGCAGTTCCCCGTAGGCTTTCCTTTTTTCCGCCCCGACCATGCCGCCCTCATTCAGCATTCCGCACATGCAGGAAAGGAAAAAAATACTCGCCATCTGCAGCACAAACACATACCTGGAAATCGCTCCCGCCCAGGCTGCCAACCCATCACACACCAGTCCAAATCCCATTGGAACAGTGACTTTCACCGCCAGCATCCTCTGAATATACCGCTCCCTCTGCTCCCTGGAACAGGGCACCAGGTACATCATAAAAGGCAGGGATACCCGATGGAGCGCTCCGCTTACAAGCGCAAAGAGAATCGGGATTCCGTTTATCCAATTACCAAAAATACCGCCCATGCGAATCCGTTCCAGCCAGATATCCCCCATGAAAATGGTTCCGAGTACAAGAAACAAAGCGGGAAATCTGCCCCTTTCCATACTGAAGACCCTGATAAATTCCTGAAAATAATCCCGAATGACCCTCCTGTAAGACTCCATATATCCGTTTTCCATTGCGCACGCCCTCTCCCCTCTCTACCCATATTTCCATAGCTTTCGGCTTATCCCGGCCTGCTGCTTTCACTTCCTGCCGTTTTTCTCAATCTTGCTTTCCGACATCTTCCGCCTCACCCACAGTCTCGTTCGCTTCCTGATGTTTTTCTCAATCTGGCTTTTCCGATATCTTCCGCTTCACATACCGGCTCTTTCTCTTTCTGATACTTTCATTATCTTCCGGAATCCCGCCCGGCTTTCATGCCGCCCCCGCTTTCGCGCTTTGCCATATGGTACATCAGTTCTTCTATGGACGGCTCCCACACTTTCAGCATCGGATCATATGGCCTTCCGAAATTTCGCACCAACGCCTTTGCGCCGAATTCCCCCTTTTCCAGATGCACTACCCTGTCTTTCAACAGCCTGATTTTGTACTCTTCCCCGGCCGCCATCCGGTAATTGCCGCGGATACTTTCGATATCGCCGTACATCACCTGCCTGCCATTCTCCAGATACAGAAGATAATCTGCTGCCCTGTCTATGTCAGAAGTCATATGAGTCGACAAAATGACAGAATTTTCACCGTTTTCCGTATATTTTCTCAAAATATCCTGGAAAATTTCCCGAAAGTCCCTGTCAAAATTTGCGGCAGGCTCATCCAACAGAAGCAGTTTCGGTTTATGGGAAAGGGCAAAAGCAAACGCAAATTTCAGTTTCTCCCCTTTGGAAAGCTGCCCGTACCTTTTCCTGGCATTCAGTCGGAAATCTGTCATATAACTTTCCATCAACCTGTCCTCATAATCGCAGTAAAACTGCCCGTACCGCCTGGCGTTACAGCGCAGTGTATCCCTTATGTCAAATAAATCGCCGTGAAACACCGCTCCGATTTTCTGCTTTACAGCCGCTTCCTCCTCATATGACATATGATCAATG
The DNA here is from genome assembly GCA_947385785.1 of uncultured Lachnospiraceae bacterium. Classification (GTDB taxonomy): domain Bacteria; phylum Bacillota; class Clostridia; order Lachnospirales; family Lachnospiraceae; genus Acetatifactor. The sequence goes on along the minus strand of CANDMH010000039.1, from coordinate 8,020 downwards.
TCGATGATGCCCTCATCTTTTGTATAAAGTCCCGCCAGCAGACGGAGCAGCGTGGTCTTTCCTGCACCGTTCTCCCCTATGATCCCCAGGATATAACCGTCCGGCAGTTCAAGGAAAATATCCCTCAGGTAAAAGGAACCCAAATACTTCGATACGTTCTCCAATTTCAGCATATCATTTCTCCGTGTATATATTCTGTATATATTAATATATACACTACATATACACATTTGTCAATAGATTCCGGGAATATTTTGCAGCCACTTCCCCGGAGCGTGTTCGAAAATTGCTTTCTGCAAAAAAGAAGAAGTACCTCCGCTTCTAACGGAAATACTTCTTTTTTACTGTTCCGGCAGGATTGCACCAAAAGGAAACACTTTCACCATTTTACTTCCGGCTCTCCTCTCTCCACTTCAACTGATGCAGTTCCCCTTCCTGCTGCATCCCTGCAAATCCATTCTGCCGCAGCGCCTCGTAGAGCACAATCGATACAGCATTGGACAGATTCAGGGAACGAATGGCAGACAGCATGGGTATCCGAATACACGTTTCCTCATGCTCCACCAGGATTTCCTCCGGAATCCCCGCGCTCTCCTTGCCGAACATAATGTAGTCATCCGGTCCGTACGCCGCTTCCGTGTAGACATGCCTCGCCTTGGTGGTGGCCATCCAGATTTTCGCCCGGGGGTGCAGCTCCTGGAATTCCCGGAAATTCATATACCGATGCACTTCCAGCTGATGCCAGTAATCCATCCCGGCCCGTCTGATGGACTTTTCGTCCAGATGAAAGCCCAAAGGCTCTATCAAATGCAGGGAGGTGCCTGTCGCCGCGCAGGTACGCCCGATATTTCCTGTATTTCCCGGTATCTCCGGCTGATGTAATATGATATGCATCTTTCCTCTTCGTCTCCTTCCGCCGTCCAGCCCACACGCTTCCCTCTTTTTGCTGCTCTGTCCGTAGTTCTGCCGCTAAGTCGGCATAGATATAGAAAGGCTCTTTTGGGGCCTGCAACTTCTCCGAATCGAACGGCATTGCTGTATAAAGTAAAGGCTCTGCCAGAGACAGAACCTTTACGAATCATTTGAACCCGATTACTTGTTTCGGCTCCGCTGTCGGTCTCTCTGCACCTTAACGCTTACGCCCGCAGCCGCCCGATAAATTCCGCCAGCCTGCCCATGGCAGTCTTCAGATTCTCCAGGGAAGAGGCATAGGAAATCCTCAGATATCCCTCCCCGCAGTCCCCGAAGGCATTCCCGGGCACTACCGCCACCTTCTCTTCTTTCAAAAACCGCATGGCAAAGTCATCGCTGGACATGCCGAATTCCTTAATGCATGGGAAGATATAAAAAGCGCCGTAAGGCTCAAAGCACTCCAGTCCCATCTCTTTAAAGCAGTGCACCAGATATCTCCGCCTCTGGTTGTAGGCGGTACACATCTCAGCCACATCCTCGTCGCCGTTCTTCAGGGCCTCTATCGCCGCATACTGGCTGGTAGTGGGGGCGCACATTATGGCAAACTGATGAATCTTGATCATCTGCTCGATAATCGCCTCCGGCCCGCAGGCATACCCCAACCGCCATCCCGTCATGGCAAATGCCTTGGAAAAGCCGTTAATCAATATGGTGCGCTCCTTCATGCCCGGAATCTGGGCTATGGACACATGCTTCTCCTTATAGGAAAGCTCAGAATAAATCTCATCCGACATGACATATATGTCATGTTTTATAATTACCTCAGCGATTTCTTCCAGGTCCTTCCTCTCCATAATTGCCCCCGTAGGGTTGTTGGGGAAAGGCAGCACCAGAATCCTGGTTTTCTCCGTAATCGCCTCCTCCAGCTCCTGAGCCGTCAGACGGAATTCATTTTCCGCCTTCAGATTGATGAGCACCGGAGTCGCCCCCGCCATCACCGCACAGGGCTCATAGGACACAAAGCTGGGCTGGGGAATCAGCACCTCGTCCCCGGGATTAATCATGGCGCGGAAGCCGATGTCGATGGCTTCGGAGCCGCCCACCGTAACCAGGATTTCCTTCAGGGGATGCTCGTAAAGGATTCCCTGCTTTCTGTACAGGTAATTTGCAATCTCCTCCCGCAGCTCCTTCAGGCCAGCGTTGGAAGTATAAAAAGTCCTTCCCTTCTCCAGGGAATAAATGCCCTCGTCCCGGATATGCCAGGGTGTATCGAAATCCGGCTCGCCCACACCCAGGGAAATGGCATCCTTCATCTCACTGGCAATGTCAAAAAACTTCCGGATGCCCGAAGGCTTGATATTTACTACCTTTTCTGATAACGGATTTCTCATGGGGTAATCATCTCCCTTTCGTCTTCTTTTTTCTTATCCAGCACCGTGCCGTGATCCTTATATTTCTTCATGATGAAATGGGTGGCAGCGCTGAGCACGGAATCCAGAGTTGAGAGCTTATCCGAGACGAAGGAAGCCACCTCCCGCATCGTCTTTCCCTCCAGGATAACCATCAGGTCATAGCTGCCGGAGATCAGGTACACGCTCTGAACCTCGGGATATTTATAGATGCGCTCCGCCACGCTGTCGAAGCCCTGGCCCCGCTGAGGTGTCACGCGCACTTCAATCAGGGCAGTCACCTTATCCTTGGATGTCTTCTCCCAGTCGATCAGGGTATGGTAACCGCAGATGATGCCTTCTGCTTCCATATCCGCCAGCTCCTGCGCTATCATAGCCTCTTCTGTCCCCAGAAGGACTGCCAGTTCCTTTAAATCAATCCGGCTGTTCCTCTCAATTATCGCCAATAATTCTTCTCTCATCTCGTCAACCTCTCTTCTTTGTAATCTGGTGTCCCAGGAAGCTCCATCGTTTTCCCTCCCGTAACAAAAATCCACCACAGACATTGTATCATAGCCACCATGACGCGGCAAGAAATATCCGCAATCTTACTTAATTTCCGCAGGATATTTACGGCATCGCGCGTTTCTGCGGCCCATCCGGCGCGGAAAGCCGGAACTCAGCCGTTATAAACCCCGTCCCGCTCCGGCCGGTTCATATACCGTATTTCATCTCCGTTCACCAGAATCCGGTCCCTGCTGTCCGTAACCTTGCCAACCACCGCAGCGGGAATTCCTTCCGCCTCCAGCGCCCCTGCCAGTCCCAGGCCGTCCCGGCACGCCATAATCAGGCATCCTCCCGACATCAGCTCATAGGGGTTCACATTACAGCATTCGCAGACCTCCACCGTCTCCTGGCGCAGCGGAAGCTTTCGCATCTCCACAGTCAGCCCCACACCGGCGCCCTCCGCAAATTCCCACAACGCCCCCGCAATACCGCCCTCCGAAGCATCGTGCATGGCGCAGACACCGTTTTTCACGGCAATCTCCGCCTCCGGAAGGACTGACAGATATCTGTCAAATCCCGCCGCCTCCTCCACCAGATATGCCGGGTACCTGACGAGCAGTTTCTCCAGGTTTCGCCTGGCCACCACTGCCGTCCCCTGAAGGCCGATCCATTTGCTCAGCACGATATCCTGCCCTGGAGCTGCTTTTCCGGGCAGTATTCTATCGTTATTCCACTCATTTTCATATATTTTTCCGATTCCCGTCACCACAGCTACAGGCTCTGCCGCCGCACCGGTAATCCGGCTCTGTCCTCCGGCTATCTCCATATCCAGTTCCCTGCATTTTCCTGCCGCTTCTTCCATCAGTCCCCGGAGCATGCTCTCCTGTGTATCTTCCGGCAAAAGCAGCGTAATCATGACCGCAGCCGGGCGGGCGCCCCCGGCTGCCAGATTGTTGGCACACTTCTGGATCAGATCCGACATTGTCATGAAGGCTTCCGCATGGCTTCTGACATCTCCACCACCATGCTCCCCCGACAAAACCACAGCCTCCTGCATGCAGCTCACCAGCTTTCCTTCCCCGGCAAATGGAAAAAAGGCGCAGTCCTTTCCGATTCCTGCGCCATTCCCCCCAATCTGCCTCAGAACGGAACGTTTCAGTACATTCTCAGGCACTTTTCCCGTTTTCATGATCATATTCTTTCGTCCACTCCTGGCATTCCTTTAAGCTTCCGGTCACAGTGCATACTTCAGAGGCTTTCTGTCAATCCATGCACCGGACTACTCATCCCCAATCTCTTCACTGTTCTCCTGGGGCGGGGCAGTCAGAAGGGCAATCACATTTTTCACATGATCCAGACTTCCGGTACCAATGGCCGCCATAATCTCCTCATACGCCACAGGGTCGTCGGTTGCGGTTCCTACAGTGGCGCTCCTGGGCACCATCTTGTAGCTGCTGCTGTTCACCTGAGTACGGCTTACTTCCGTGCCGTTCTCCAATACTACTTTCCACAGCTGCGCCTTATAGCCCACATGCGCACTGTCCCATACCACATACCCGAGAGGTTTGGATGCATCCGCATAAAGCATGTCGGCCGGCGGATTATTCACCTCCAGCACCTTACTCTCATAGCGGATTTCCCGGCCGGCATCCCTTGTCTCCCTGCCGTAAATGGTAAAGGTGATGCGCTTATTCTGGGTATATCCTTCAATATAGACCGGATAGTCCAGATTATTGACAAATTTGAAATCCTTTCCCGAACTCTCGGCGATGGCCGCGTCCGCGGAAGGCTCCACATACGTCACAATCATGGAATGGTTGTTGCGCTCCGTGACCTCCAGCTCCGCCAGCAGCACGGCATTATAAAGCGTGGTAGATACCTGACAGATACCGCCGCCCAGACTGTCCACCACCTTGCCGTTCATATAGGAGCCTGCCATATAATAACCGTTTGCCTGTGAAAAAGGCGCCACGCTCTCATAGGTGGAAAACTCGTCCCCCGGATACAGCAGCGTGCCGTTAATCAGCGCACAGCCGTTTGCCACATTGGCGCTTCTGTTCGAGCCGGAAGAACTGTAGGATGTGGTAAAGGTCCCCAGCACATCCTTCACCTGCGCCAGATCCTCCGCCTTTCCTCTGGGCTCCTCCACTTCCACATCCAGCGCAATGGTACATGGCTGTCCGTCCCAGTCCTTCATCAGCCGCTCGCTGACCCTGTCAACGGAAGTCTCCACGTCCAGCGCATAACCGGTGCGTCCTCCCACCACCCGGAACTCGCCATTCTCCCTGACAAGGGTGGCATCCTCCGCCTTCACGTCATATTGTACGCATCTCTCCAGCAGGAGATCACTGATTGCCTGTAAATCAAAGGATATCTCCACAGGAAAGACCAGCTTCTCCTTCTCCAGATCCTTCAGCAGCTTATAGCGCTCAATCACATTTCCTCTGCTTCCCACCTCGGCCGCTTCGTCTACCAGCTCCGGATTCGCCCAGAAAACTCCCAGTTCCCCCGCAGTCACCACCACCTCGGTGTCAGCAGCCGCCAGAAGCGTGATTTCCGTGCTCTCCAGGCCCTCCACATAAGCCTCCACTGCCCGGGTCGCCTCTTCGGTGCTCATCCCTGACAAATCGATATCTCCCGCAAAAATACCGTTTTTAATGGTTTCCGCGCTCTGCGCGTCCGCCCTCATTCCAAAAAACAGCACGCAGCCAAGCATCAGAACAGCCGCCCGTGCCCACCTTATGCCTCTCTTCATTTTGATACCTCCCGCCCGCCGAAACATTTTCCCGGGCCGAAACCTTATCCCTCTTGGCTCTTCCTTAATAGAACATAGATGTCACCAGCGGCACCACCATAGCCAGTACAAGCAAAACAACAATAATAACGGAAATTCGTTGATTTTTCTTCTTATTATTCATATTGAACATAGCAGACTCCCCTGTCCCTTTCCGGCACGCACAGCACCCGACTCCCCATGACGGTGAGCCGGACTCTGTAATCCTTCAACCTACCACACCGATTATATATGAAAAAGCTGTTTTTGGCAAGCTTTATTCTTTTTCCTCTTCCGTATTTGCCTTTCATTTGCTATACTATACTGAACGACATTTCCTTACGTCCGGAATGGCCGCCCGGACGCGGCAGTACAGGCCATGAAAGGAAACAGCATGAATTTCGGATTTATAGGCGCCCTTATTCTTTTTACAATCATCATTTCACACAACGTGAAAAGACAGGCAAGAAAAAAACGGAAAGACGAAAAGGATTTCTGGGCAAGGGAAACCCAGGCGAACTCTGTCCGGCGCAAATCCCTGGATAACCTCATCTACATCCGCATCCCCCTGGAACAGTTTCCCACGCATCTGCTGAATGACAATGCCACTGTCCTGGAATGCATCGAAACGCTTGAAACCCTTACCGAACAGAAGATTGTGAATCTGACCGGGTGGACCAATACAGATTTGAAGCTGGAATACGGCACGGCAAACATCACTGTATTGTCCGAATATGACCAGAATTATACGCTTCTCGTCCGAACCCTGCAGAAATGGGCCGACGAGCTGATTGACGCAGGTTATGAGAAGGAAGCTTCCGTCATCATGGAATTCGCCGTCAGCACCAACACCGATGTCAGCAGCACTTATTACCGTCTGGCAGATTACTGGCTTTCACAGGGGGAGTACTTCCGGGTGGAACGTCTCATACACACCGCGGAAGGCCTGCGCTCTTCCAACCGGAATGCCATCCTGCGTCATCTGAAAGAGAAATACGGGGCAGAAACGGACAGATTCAGGTAAATTTCCCCGCTGCTTTCAGGCGGCCAGCCCAAAGTACACAAGCACCACGATGCCCAGCACAATGCGGTACCACCCAAACACCTTGAAATTATGCTTCTTAATGTACCCCATAAGGAAGCGAAGCACAAACAGCGACACAATAAAGGATACCACCGTACCCGTTATCAGCAGCGTCAGTTCCAGAGAGGTGAATTCAAAGCCGAACTTTACAATCTTCAGCAAACTGGCGCCGAACATTACCGGGATGGCCAGGAAGAAGGTATACTCCGCAGCCACAGTCCTTGACACACCGATGAGCAGCGCGCCCACAATGGTGGCTCCGGAGCGTGAGGTGCCGGGAAAAACAGCCGCCAGCAGCTGGAACACGCCGATGAGCAGCGCCGTCTGGTATGTAATCTGGGACAGCCGCCGGATTCTGGGACGCCGTCCCCGGTTCCAGTTCTCAATCACGATAAACGCCACGCCGAATACGATCAGCGCAATGGCCACAGATGTTGGATTGTAAAACAGTTCGTCAAACACATCGTCAAACAGGATGCCGATAACGGCCGCAGGCACACAGGATATCAAAATCTTAAACCACAGAATCCAGATATCCCGCTTGAAGTAAGACATAATGCCGGTTCCGCCTTCCTTCTCCCGTTCCGCCCTGGTCAGCGCAAAGGGCCATATCCTTCCCCAGAACAGCACCACCACCGCCAGAATGGCGCCCAGCTGAATCACCACGTCAAACATGCCGAAAAATTCCGCGCTGACCTCCCCGCCTTCCGCCGCCGTTTTAAAAGGCATGATGCTTTCCAACAGGATCAGATGCCCCGTACTGCTGATGGGCAGCCATTCCGTAATCCCTTCCACGATTCCATAGATAATTGCTTTTATGATTTCTATCATATCCCGCTCTCCAATCTCCTGCTTTTACAGGGCTGTAAATTCCGGCCTTTCCCCGGGAGCAGTGCGGAAACAGCCTGACACTTCCTTCTCCAGCATATGAATTTCAGCATCTATAAATTCCTGATAATTCCCGTTTCCCCAATACCCGGGATTTCCCGGCCGCCCTTATGATTCAGCCTTTGCAGCCATCTGCCTGCTGCAGGTATCTCAATTATAACGGAATCCGCCGGAAAATACAATTCTAAAAATACGTGAACCTGGCAGCTGATATGGCAGCGTGCTTTCATTTCCATAACCATAATTCCATAACTCCATAACTTCTTCAGTTGACAGCACTTTTTTTCAGTGTTATCCTTTTAACTGATACGATTTCCGATAGTTTATAATCGCATGGCATTCATGCCGGTGAACTGTCTGCAGCGGTTCTGAATGCAGAAGGACACCTGCCTCGGCTGCAGTCCATGCCCGCCAAAAATTCCGACTCGGAGGTGACAATAATGTCAGTACAGGGAGAAACAAGAGAAA
>CANDMH010000038.1 GCA_947385785.1 uncultured Lachnospiraceae bacterium | reverse complement strand
CACAGTAGAGAACACTCTTTCCCTACACGACGCTCTTCCGATCTCACCTGTTTCAGGAAGCCCGCAATATAAGCCACGCTTACGCTGGTGGGGAAAATAAGTCCCAGAAGGCTGGCAAAGGCCACGATGCTGTACCCTGCCAGAGTCGTGTTGCGGATGCCGAACCTCTTTGTGACGGGGTAAACCACAAAAGCGCCGATGCCTAAAGGTACGCCCGTCAGAATCGTGTACATCATGAACAGCGAGGGGTCGTGGATGCCGTCCAGCACGTAGGAAACAAAATAATACTGTACGTTCGTCCCGCGGAAATTGTCCGCCAGCGAGCCGATGGTCGCGGTGATCAGAAGCAGCACATAGCATTTGTCATGAAACAATGCCTTGAACTGTTCCCGAACGGGAACGTCATTGGCATTCCCCGTTGTCTCCTGGACATCCTCCACCACCCGCTCCCGGGTATAAAAATATTCCGTCAGCAGCAGCGGAATCGCCAGCACCGTCATGCCGCAGATGAGCATCCAGAAAGAATTGAGCGTTTCGTCCGGCTGAATCACATAGGGAAGCAGCACACTGTTGATCACCATGCCGATCAGGGTGCCGGAAATCAATGTCCAACTCAGCTTCCTGGCGTATGCCACTTTCTCCCGGTCCACAATATTGCGGGAAGTCAGGGAGACGATATTGTTATTGAACAGATAATAGAAAGCCGTCCCCAACAGCGAATATACTACATAGGTTATGTAGAAATACACCCAATACCCTCCCTCCGAGCTGGGAACAGGCTTCAGGAACATGAGGATTCCTGTGAAAATCGCTATAAATCCGAAGATCAGATACCAGGGGCGCATGCGGCCCTGGCGGGATTTTGTATGCTGCATGAGATACCCTGTGACAAGCCCCATAGGCATGGCCGCCAGCCGGGTCCCCAACGCCACCCAATAGTAGAGTGTCCCCAGATTTTTATAGGCAGCCCCTGTCACATCACCGCTTACTGCAACGGACATCTGCTTCATGATATAGATTTCCAGCAGTGATGCAATGGTGTTGATGAGCATAATCAGACCCAGCGGGCCTAACACATGTCCCAGAATCAGCTCTTTTGTAGTAACAGACCTGGTGGTAACTTTGCTGTCCATAAAGTGCCTGTCGAACAGGCCGCCGCTTAAGAAACCCTTGCTTTCTTTCATTTTTCTTCCGCCTTTCCCGTAAAACAATGCCGCAGGATTCGACTGGTATATGGCAATCCGGTCGTTTTCTGCTTTGAATAAGATCATTATACCCTCCGGCGGCATGGGAATATTGCAGATTTTGGTTTATTATTGTAAATATGAGTCCATTTTATTAAAACCATCCGCCAAACCTTTCACTATGCATACAAGATGCCTGACAAATTTCTGCCACCCTCTGTCGAACGGTTCATACCAATTCACACAAAGATTAACCCGTCAGCTATGAAAACTGACGGGCTGCTCTCCTACTGTGCTTTTTTCATATACCGCTCATATGCCGCCTGCCTGATCTCCAGAACCCTTGGCAATCCCAGTGCCTCTAACTGGGCCTGATAGGCAGCAAAGCCGGCTTCATTTAATTCTTCCGTCCCCATGATAAACTTCGGAATGATGGAATTCGCATAGTCTGTAATCGCAGTCTCCAGGTTGTTCAGTTCCGTAGTCTCCTCCGGTGTAAAACCGACTGTCAACGGATATACATTCTCATTGCCGTTTGCAGTCCAGATTTCATCTGCAATCACCTCCAGATCCACACCGTCTTTCAGATCAGCCGTCCTGGTCTCATATGCTACCACCACACCCGGCATGCGGTTTGCCGCAAAGTCAAATACCGTGTGGTCACCGCAGTTATCCATTTCCTCCGTCCAGGTCCTGGTCCCGTTCTCCCTGGTTCCGTTTGTCACACCCTTTTCAACATATGCCGCCACATCAGCCGCCCCCTGCTCCGCGGACAGACCCATGGTTCTGGTAGCGGATCCCTCTTCCGTGTACAGATAGTCAAATGCGGCCAGGAGCCTGTGCAGCTTATCCTCCTTGCAGGCAGTTGAAATGGCCCATCCGCTGTTATTGCTGGCGCGTCCCGAATCCAGGTAGACTCCCAGAGGCTTCTGTACGCCGTTTGCCGTGTCGGCCGGAGAATTGATGGCATCCACCTGCATGAACAGGTTATATTCCGGAAGCGACATGACATCCGAAAGCTGCGCCGTAATACCGTACCAGACGCCTGCAGCGCCTCCGTAGGTCAGCGTTGGATTCCCCATAAAAAACATATCCTCTGTGCGGCTTGCAAAATCCTTGTAGACATATCCCTGGCTGTACCATTCCTTCATCTTTGTCAGGTAATTGTAAAACGCATCCTCCGCAATGCCGTACTTTACTGTTCCGTCTTCTATGTACTGTGCCCCTCCGATACCAAATCCGGACATCAGCTCACCTGTGGCAAAATATCCGGCAGCCGGAATAATCAGGCAGCCATACTCCGCCATCTGCGCCCCATCGAAATATTGCTTCATCAGAGGAAGCATATACTCCCAGTCCTCTATAGTAGAAGGCGCATCCTGTCCACTGGGGAAAGCCACATTGCCGCCCGTCATGGTCTCCAGAATATCCCTGCGGTACATCAGGCCCCCCCACTGCTTCGGAGCCTCCTGGATGACCGCAAAATGATACAACCCTCCCTCATCATCCAAAAGGGCGGACTTCACATCCGGATTGGCATCCAGAAATGCCTTATAATTGGGCAATTCCGTGTCCAGATAAGGGGCCAGGTTATAAATCACATCATCCGCGCACAGAGTGGCAAGATTTTCTGTATTATAAGAAATATCAATTACATCCGTGTAATCTCCCGTGCCGAACATATTGTTCAGCTGCTCCGTCTCGCTTCCCTGGGGCGGCAGCTGCCATTCCAGTTCCAGGTTGAACATATTGGCCCAGTAGTTTGTCACCGGATTTGAGATATGTTCCTCATAGCTTACATCATCCGCCTGGGAGAAGATCGACACCTTCATGGTTTCCGATAAATCCAGCCCGGCCTCTCCCTGACCTTCTCCCTGATTCTCTTTCGACTCTTCTTTCTGTTCCCCGCTCTGCTGTTCTGTAGAAGAACCCTGGGAACTTTCCTCATTGGACTGCCCGTCGGCATTTCCGCAGGCACTCAATCCCAACGACATTGCAAGTATTACCGCAAGTACACCAGCCACATTTTTTCTCTTCATACCTTTCCTCCTTGTTCTTTCTTCCATTCTACATCTCCAGCGAATTTACCCATTCAGTAAACTTTCCTTCCCTGTATCTGTAATTCTATTTTAAGTTCTTCCTCCTGTAACTTATATCAATATCAATGGTTTTTTACCACAATTATACGGACATACTGTTCTTCCCTTCCAAACTTAACAGTGCTCTCAAAAAATAATAAATATTTTCCCGCAGCTGGTCTTCCTCCAGACTGCCTTCCTCTACTGCCGCTTCTATCCTGCCGCAAAAAGTATCATCCGTACTGCCGGGAGTAATCCAGGTGTTTCCGGCTCTCTGCATCTTTACCACATCCGCAGTGGCATAGCTGTCCCAGTCCGTCATCACAAATCCCCGGAAGCCGCACTCTTCCCGCAGCAAACCCTGAATCAAATCAGAATCCTCCGAAGTAAAGATACCGTTGACCGCATTATAGGCTGTCATGACGCTTACCGGATGATGCACCTCCAGCGCATACTCAAAAGCCTTGAAATAGATTTCCCGGATTGCCCGTTCCGACAGGACGCTCTGGTTCCGCTTTCTGGCAGTCTCCGCATTGTTTGCAATCAAATGCTTATAGCAGCCCCCGGTTCCCGTTTCCTCCAGTCCTCTGCAGTAATAGCCCGCCATCTGTCCTGCCAGATAAGGATCTTCGGAAAAATACTCCGGATGACGGCCATTCAACGGATTCCTGTGTATATTCAGGGACGGCGCCAGTATCAGGCTGATGCCCAGCTCCTTTGCTTCCTCCCCAATCACCCTGCCGATCTGTTCCGACAGCTCCCTGTTAAAGGAAGAACATATCGTAACTCCGGAAGGCATTCCGATGTTGGGTTTCTTCAGATTTACCCCGCTGTTTCCGTCCGCCACTACAAAGTCAGGCAGCTCCATCCCCTCCACAGGATAAATTCTTCCCGCCTCTCCTGTGCCCTCTATGCCCCATCCATGACTGGCGCACACCGCAATCCGGGCCATTTCCTTTACCCCCATCCCTGCGAGAAATTCTCCCAGAAGTTCAGGATTGTTCTTTACATCCTGAAAGGTGAGCCTCTGTCTCCTGTCCGAATCAAGATTATTCAAATCTGCGTTCTTCAAAAGGAACGTTTCCATGTCTATTCTTTCCGCATGGGTTTTATTTACAGCGGCCTTTTCTGTAAATTTGTGACTGTCTGGCACCTCATAGACAGGCTGCTCCTTTGCCGGTGACAGTTGTCCTATACTTTCCCTGATTCCCGAAATGCCCATTTCTGAAAAACCGATGCCATTTCTTTTAGAAAGTACCTCGAATTTCTGTATCGGCCGCATACGATTTTCCACGCATTTCACAGCTTCCGTCTGCCCTGTCTCAAAATGATACACTTCCTGTGCATCCCTGACATTTTCACCCAGATAGACCCGGTAAATGCCGCTCTCCAAAAGATAGGCCGCATCCTCTGTACTGTACGCGGCAAGTCTGCCCTTTGGAATGAAAAAGGACAGCTCCTGACTCTCCTGGGGCTGCAAAAGTCCTGTCTTACCAAATTCCACAAGTTCCTTCTCCGGATTTTCCAGTTTCCCGTCCGGCTTGCGGATATAGACCTGTACCACTTCTTTCCCCGGAAGCTCCCCCACATTCTTTACGGACACGGACAGGCGAAGCCCCTCTTCTCTCTCATAAATACAGTCTTTCACTGCCATGTCAAAACATGTATACGACAGGCCGTAGCCAAAGGGAAAGGCCACTTTGTCGTTCTTATGGAAAGTTTCAAAGTATCGGTAGCCCACATAAATATCTTCCTGATAGACCGTATCCACCCATACCTCATTATCATCCGCCCCCAGACGCTTTCCGCTCTTCGCACAGTCGTAAAAGTTTGCCGCTGATGGATTGTCCTCATATCTCCTGCACCAGGTATCCGTCAGTCTGCCGGAGGGGTTCTCCTTCCCGCTCAGTACATCCACAATGGCTTTTCCGCCCAGCATCCCGCCAAATCCTGTGTACAGAGCAGCCCCTATATTTTCTTCCATGGAATGCTTTTCTTCCATGGAATGCTTTTCTTCCATTATGAAATCGGCTCCTATGGGATACCCCACATTCAGCACGAGGATCACATCCCGGAAAAGCTTCCCTGCCATGCGCAGCAACACCCTCTCTTCTCCTGTCAGGTAAAATTCTCCCTCCGCCGAAGAGTTGTCATGATTTTCCCCGGAAGCCCTGGAAACTACAATGAGCGCCCTCTGAGAGAATTCCCTTGCCCGTTCCAGCAGTTCCTCAGACGGTAATCCTTCCTGTCCGGATCCGTAAAATTCCAGCAGTTCCTCATTGACCTGAAATCCGGAATGCTCCCTGACCGCCTCCAACAGGCCCACCTGATACCGGGGATTGATTTTCCCGGCTCCCACGGCACAGGAACGAAATTCAAAAATGCCTCTGCCCAGGATATTGATTTTCGCATCCTCTTCAAGGGGCAGAATCCCCCTGTCGTTCTTCAAAAGGACAATCCCCTCTCTGGCCGCCTGCAGCGCAATTTTCTCATGCTCCGCATACTGAGGCAGGGGCAGAACGCGCTCATTTGCCCGCACCGGAATCTCCACCGGTTCCATCCTGTTTCCGTCAAAATCCGTAAATCCGCTGATTCGAAGCTTCCCCTCCTGACCATACTCCTTTAAAAGGCCTCCCAGCCGGATTCCCAGCCACCAGGACTCCCCTCCCCAGACAGACATGGTGCACAGCACATAAGGGGCAGGCTTTCCTTCAAATAACACCTCGCCTTCCCCGTTCTGCATGGGCTTTGTAAACGGCATTGCCATGCAGCCCTGTAACCGGGGCTGCAGCATATACCATGTCCCATCCGCATCATTTATGTCATAAACAAGAGCCTGAGAAGAATCGCAGACCAGAACCGGTTTATCCTCTTTCCCTCTGGGTATCTTCTCCCAAAACGCTGTATCCATTCTCCTGCCTTCCTTTCACCATTATTCTTTTACCCCTCCCAGAGTGATTCCGGTCACAAAGTATTTCTGCGCAAACGGATAGGCGCACAGAATGGGCAGGGTTCCCACAATGGTGACACAGTATTTCACCAGATTTCCGGTCATGTTGACCAGGGCATTGGCTTCCCCGGAAGATGTCACAATCTTTGAAGTGTCATTCTGAATCAACATTTCCCGCATAAACAGCTGCAGCGGCCACAGATCCCGCCTCCTGGGCAGATAAATGGATGCCGTATACCAGGAATTCCACTGTGCGATCACCGTGAACATGATGATCACTACAATCGTCGGCTTCACAAGAGGCAGCAGAATCTTAAAGAGAATCACCAACGGGTTTGCCCCATCCAGCTTTGCAGACTCCTCATAGCTGCTGGAAAGCTGCTCAAAAGCGGACTTCATCATGACGATAAAGTAAGCGCTCATAAGGCCGGGCAGAATCACCGCTCCCCTTGTATTTAAGAGCCCCAGGCCACGCACCACCATATAAGTAGGAATGACACCGCCGTTGAACATCATGGTAAACATAATAAACAGAGTCAGCGGCTTAGCCAATCTGAAATTCTTTCTGGAGACCAGGTATCCCGCAATGGCGATCAGAAATGACCCTGCCACAGAAACCGACAGCACATAAATCAATGTGTTCATATACCCTGCCAGGATGTCCTTATTCCGGAGCACCATCCCATACCCCTTCATGGTCATCTCTCCCAGGGGCTTTAACAGCAGCCCGGAAGACCCCATCAGCAGTCTGGGGTCACTGACCGACGCCATCAGCACATGCCACAGAGGGATAATGCAGATCAGGCCAAACACTATCATAAAAGTATAATTCAGGATCACAAAAATCACTCTGGATTTCGAAGCCTTCTCAATCATTCCCCGCACCTCCTATAGAATCGATGTATCAGCATATCTCTTGCTGAAATAATTAGATAAAAGCAAAAGCAGCGTCCCTACCACAGAATTAAACAATCCTACCGCTGCGGAATAACCGTACTGGGCCTGTTCGATACCCAGCCTTTGCACATGGGTACTGATGACGTCCGCCGTAGAATAAATACTGGGATTATACAGAAGCAGTATCTTTTCAAAGCCCACATTCAGGAGTGTGCCGCATTTCAGGATCAGCATGGTAACTATGGTAGGCATGATGCAGGGAATCGTCACATGCCATACGCGTCCCAGCCTTCCCGCACCGTCGATGGCGGCGGCTTCATGGAGCTCCGAGCTGACCGAAGTAATGGCAGCCACGAAGATGATGGAACTGTACCCCAGATTCTGCCAAATATCCGACAGCAGGTTGATTGCCCAGAAATAATTGGGGTTCGTCAGCATGCTCACCTGTTCAATCCCAAACAGCTTCGCCATAATGGAGGTCACAAATCCAGTAGACGAACAGAACTCCTTCACCAGACCGCAAATAATTACGATGGAAACGAAATAGGGCATATAGCTGATCGTCTGTACAATCTTTTTAAATTTCAGACACTTGATCTCATTCAGCAAAAGCGCAAATACGATGGATAAAGGAAAGGCAATCACAAGCCCCAGCAGACTGATCACCAGAGTATTGCGCAAAAGCATCAAAAAATTGGGCCCGGTGAAAAAATCAACAAAATGCTTCAGCCCCACCCACTGGCTGTCAAAGATTCCCCTCTGCGGCTTGAAATCCTCAAATGCCATCACCATCCCGAACATAGGCGCATAATGAAACACCAGAAACCAGAGTATGATTGGAATGGCTATCAGATACAGCCATTTGTTCATCAATAGATCATGTTTCCAGCTGCTTTTCCCCGCTTTTCTTTTCCCTTTTCCTCCTCGCATAAGCCTTCCTCCTCATTTATCAAAATTCAAGTTCTTTATTTTCTATTTTATCTGACCCATTTCGCAAAATATATTACAATTACACTTTTTATGTCACAAATAACAGCTTCTGTGGTACAATGTCCGCAAAGGGCAGAGTCAAGTGGACGGAGAACCAGATGTCTGGCTCGCTCGAGCAACTGGTTATTCGGCCATTTGACGAGCGAAGCGACCCCTCAAAATCTCTGATTTTGAGGGGCTCTGCCCGACAACACCGCACTTTACAGAAAGGAACTCACTATGAACACCTATTACCTATTCCAATATATCGCAGACCATCTTCAGACAAATCTGCTCCTCCTGACGGAAGACGGCTGTCTGCAGGATACCTTTCAATGCCAGAAAGAGCCCTTTGACCTTTTCTCCAGCCTGCCTGAGGCCATACATTTTCTGATAGACGACGCTGACCACCGTTTTCCGCTTATCTCTTCCATAAACCAGGACTTTATGTATGCTGCCGTCCCATTGCAGAAGCAGCTTCTTTTGCTGGGACCCGTAAGACTGTATTCCCACCTTTCTGTCAAGCATACCCTCCATGTGGAGTTTTCCCAGGTGTTCTCAGAACTCTCTGTCAGTACCTGTGAGTTTGATGAATTTATACAAATTGTCCTGCTGCTTCACAATTCTTTTCACACTCCAGTCATCACAAAAGAACAGTTGATAAAAGCAAACTGCTCCGATGTCAAAAACAACGAGGTGGAAAAATACTATTCCAACCTCATTTTTACAAACAGAGAAGAAGGAATGCACCACAATGCCTACAGCCAGGAGCTGCGTATGCTCTCCAGTATAGAAATGGGGGATATTGAACTTTTGAAAAGCACTTTTTCCGATGATACCCCGGATGAAATGGGCAAACTGGCCGAATCCCTTGACCGCAACTACAAAAATATCTGCATCTCCGTCATCACCCTGATCAGCCGCGCCGCCATCCGGGGCGGCGTCAACGCCGAGCTTGCCTTTTCCCTGTGCGACTCTTACATTATGAAGATAGAGAACCTGAAAATCCTGGATGAATTAAAGCCCCTGGTGGAGGGAGCCAAAATCCGTTTTGCCACCATGGTCCATGAAATCAAAGCCACCCAGATGAAAAGCCAGGACAGCAGGCGCCATCCTGTTCTGGAACAGAGCAAGGATTATATCTATTCTCATCTCCATGAAAAGATTACCATGCAGGAACTGGCTAAAGAGATCAGTATCAGCCCCAACTACCTGTCGGAGCTGTTCCGGAAGTACGAAGGGCTCTCCTTTACCGACTTTGTGATGAAAGAGAAAATCGCCCTGGCAAAAAACATGTTGATCTATTCGCCCTATTCCTACATTGAAATCAGCTCCTATTTGGGCTTTTCCTCCCAGAGCCATCTGGGAAAACAGTTCAAGGCCATCACGGGGATGACCTTGAAGCAGTTCCGGGACGCCTACTCCACCACCGAGTTCCGCCGTCCGGAACCGGAAACATAATTTCAATTTCGCGACGCCTGCCCCCACTGTCAAGTTCCGCCGTCCAGAACCGGGAACGTAATTTCCTTTGTGCCGCAGCCTTCCGCCGAGATCCTCACAGACACGCTGCCAGCCTCCCTGCCGCTGCGGACGGCGGCCATAACCCTGCCGTCAAAGGTTTTCCAGACAGGGTTCCAAAAGTCCCCCTCACAGCCGGGATCCGCCGAACCCACCCCCGCCAGACTGCCCTGTCCGCTAATCTGGAAAGATACCTCCCTCTGCTCCCAGCGGTTGGGAAGACCATTTTCATCCAAGAGATCCACCGTCAGGAATGCGATTTCCTGCTCCCCCGCAGTAAGGGAAGCGCAGCTTGCGGACACAGACAGCTCCGTTGGCTCCTGCGCCGTAGTCAGCAGGAAACGTCCGTCTTCCCTTCCGTCGGTATATCCCACCGCCAGAAGCTCACCCGGCTGATAAGCCGTTTCATAGAGCACATCATAGCCCACCGCCTCGCCGGCCTCCTTTCTTCCCAGGGACACGCCGTTCAGGAACAGCTCCACCTCCCGGGAAGAGGACAGGACATGAATTTTCGCAGGCCTTCCCTCCAGACCGGTAAAAGTCCAGCTGTCGATGCCGTCAAAATACTTCCACCCATTGTTGTCCCGGGGCAGTCCATAGCGGTCCACCCGCTCCACCCCGATCCAGGGCTCTTTTCTCAGCCCATATACAATCTCACGCAGATAGCTTGCCGGACGTCTGTACCCGTTGATGTTGATGTCGCCGCAATATGCCAGGCGGTCCGGATACCATCCCTGCCCCTGAAGCTCCGTGCCATAGTGAAAAATGCCGATTCCCGCCTCTCCCAGGTAATCATATCCCGTCCAGGTAAAGTCCCCGATCACATGGGAATTTCCTCTGACAATCTTCCACAGCCTTGCGATCTCGGGAGGATACGTCTCGCTCCCCACCACCACCCGGTCCGGATGCAGGGTATGCTCATATTCATGTCTGGCCGTCAGATAGTTGTATCCCACAACATCCAGCTCGCAGGAAGCCTCTTCCAGACACTGTGACAAAAGGGGGCTCACCGAGAACGCATCCAGCATTTCCTGTTCTGTCTTTCCCATAGCCATGTTCAGCCCCTCGCTGCCATTTAATTCCTTGTCCTGTGCGGTCTCCTGATTAGGCAGCTCCTCTGTGTCAGGTATAGTCTGTGGAGCTGCTTCTGCCGATTGAACAGACTCGGTGCCTGCGTCCTCTATCCGGAGATTCTGCACTGTTTGCAGATCTGCCCCCTCCATCTCTGCCCCCTCCTCACGTTTCTGTCCGTTGACAGCTCCCGAAGCCTCTGGGCGTTTTTCGCCAGTCATCTGCTCCCTCATCTCTCCCATATAAGGCGCCACAGCCAGAAATCCGCTGAACCCGCCCGTGACGAAACGGCTGGCATCCAGACTATGTAAATAAGCCGCCAGCTCCCGGTTCCTCCGCCCTCCGCCAGGCCTTCCGATCTCCGGGATTTCATTGCCCAGGCTATACAGAATCACGCTGGGGTGGTTGTAGTCCTTCGCCACCATTCTCTCCATCTCCGATTTCCACTCTTCTCCGAAATCAATGGCAAAATCCCCGCAGTTCTTCGGCTGATCCCACATATCGGTCAGCTCGTCCATAACCAATATACCCAGCCGGTCACAGATTTCCAGTATGGCCTTCCCTGCCGGATGATGGGCGCTTCGGATGCTGTTAAAGCCTGCTTCCTTCAGCTTCTTCAACCGGAATTCCTCCGCCTGATACAGTGTGGTAGCGCCAATGATTCCATTGTCATGATGAATGCAGGCTCCCCGCAGCTTTGTCTCTTCCCCATTGATGCGAAGCCCGCCTCTGGCATCCACTGCCACAGTACGGATACCGAAAGTTTCCCCGGCAATGTCATGCTCCCTTTCCTCTTCTCTTATCCGAAGCACACAGCGATATAATGTGGGCTGCTCCGGACTCCAGCAGCGGGGATTGTCTACCAGTATCTTCATCCTGGAGACCGCCTGCTCTCCGGCCAGCAGGGAAATCATATTTTCCCCTTTCCCTGCCTCTTTCCCCTGCGCATCCAGAATCCCGCAGGACAGCATCACCTTCACTGCCTCCGCCCCTGCATTCCAAAGAGTTGTCTCCACGCAGATTTTGGCATAATCCGCATGGATTTCCTCCGTGGTAATGCGGACTCCCTCCGGCCTGATATGGACCAATCCTCCCTGGTGCAGATTGACATTGCGGTAAATCCCGCTTCCGGAATACCACCTGGAACTCTGCTCCTGATTGATGGCGATTACCTTTACCGTATTCCGCTCCCCATACCGTATATAGCGGTTCAGATCCACATAAAACTGGGAATATCCGTTTTTGTTTTTTCCCGCCAGCTCCCCGTTGAGATACACAAGAGCCTTGCTCATGACTCCCTCAAATTCCAGGTAAGTCTGGCGCTCCCGCCACTTTCGGGGAACAAAAAACTCCTTTTGATAGGTGTAGGATTTTGAGGGATAAAAGCCTGTCTGCGTACCATTTCTGGAATTTTCATCCCGTTTCTCCAGAATCATGGCATCCTGGGGCAGGGTAACCGGTCTGAATGCCGCCCCTCCGCCAAACAACTCTGAAAAAGGATCTCTCACCCCGGTGGAAACGCTCCAATCCTGATTCCATAGTAATTTCTTCACACTCTAACTCTCCCATCTGTCCGTCTGCGCAGACTCTTTTCTCCATTCACTGGTTGATCAGGGCAAGAATACCCGCAATCTGCTCCTGCCCCATGGCTCCCCCCGACATGGCAGCCACCTTGACCAGGGGCATATCCATCCCCATGGCTGCATAGTCCATGGCAATCTCCCGCACATCCTCCTCGTCATTCAAGATTCTCTCTTTCTCTTCCTCTGACAGTCCCTCCGGCATTTGATAAGAAGACATCATAGCTGCCAGAACTGGCTTCGCCGCAGGCAGTTCCATCAGTTCCCCCATGGTCACAAATTCATCATACTGCTTTTTCCACCGGGATGTACTCTCGATCCGAATAGCTTCCTTCAGCCGGATGTCCCTGCTGGAAGCCCCTATCAGAATCTCATATTCTCCGCTTTCCGCATACCAGTCCTTCCTGCCCTCATGATAAAACGCGAAGCTTCGTTTATTCAGCCTGAAAGAAACTGTCTTTGTTTCACCGGGCTTACAGGATACCTTTGCAAATCCTTTCAATTCCTTATCCGGTCTGGGTACGCTGCTCTCCACATCGCAGACATACAGCTGGACCACCTCGCTGCCCTCTCTGTCCCCCGCATTGCGGACAGACAGCGATACCTTGACTTCCTCCGTGTCAAGAGCCGTGCTTTTATCAATTTTCAAATCAGAATAGTCCCATCTGGTATAAGACAATCCATATCCAAAGGGGAACCGCACCGGAAGCGCTTTTTTATCATAATACCGGTATCCCACAAAGACACCTTCCTCATAAGCGGCCGTTTCTTTCTGGGGATAAGTGAGACTGCAGGGAGTATGGGCCAGCTCCATGGGATAGGTCTCCGCCAGCTTTCCGCAGGGATTGTCAAGGCCGTACAGCAGCCGCACCGCCGCATCCGCCGCCCCCTGTCCTCCCGTGTACAGGGCAAAGAGAGCATCCACCTTATCAATCCAGGGCATCTCCACCGGCGAGCCCGCAAGCAACAGAGCAATCACAGGCTTCCCGGTCTCCTTCAGCCGCTCCAGCAAATCAATCTGATTATAGGGAATCCTGAGATGCTTTCGGTCAAAGCCCTCGCTCTCCCATCCGTCCGGCAGGCCGATCAGCACCACAATCTTATCCGCCCCTTTTGCCTTTTCCAGCGCCTCCGCCACAAACGTCTCGTCCACCACATCCTTTTTCAGCCTGTATCCCCGGGCAAAGGAAAACGCGACCTGGGGATAGTCCTGGGCAAGAACCTCCAAAAGCTCCCTGTGTGTGGTGGGAATGACATGGCTGCTTCCCCCGCCCTGATAGCGGATACTTTTTGCAAAGCCGCCAATGACTGCAATCTTTTCTTCCGCGACCAGAGGCAGCGCATGATTCTCATTTTTCAAAAGCACTGCGCTCTGAGCCGCAGCCCGCACAGCCAGACGATGATGGGCCTCCGGATCATAAGTATAGCCCGGCTTTTTATTTTCCTGTCCCTTTTTTGTCATGGTAAGGATTCTCGTCACGGTCTCATCCAGACGCTTTTCGGACAGACGGCCTTCCTTCACCGCGCAGACCAGGTCCTGTGTGTATCCCTCCCCCGCAAAGGGCATCCTCAGGTCAAAGCCTTCTTCCATGCCCTTTACATGGTCATTTGTGGCTCCCCAGTCGGAGACCACCACTCCCTCATATCCCCATTCCTCCCGCAGGATTTCCCGGAGAAGATGATGGTTTTCGCAGCAGTATTCTCCGCCTATCTTGTTATAGGCTCCCATAATCGTCCAGGGCTTCGCCTCCTTTACCGCCGCCTCAAAGCTGGCCAGATAAATTTCCCGAAGCGTCCTCTCGTCCACATCCGCATTTACGGTCATCCGCCTGGTCTCCTGGTTGTTCACGGCGAAATGCTTCAGGCTGGTCCCAACCCCCTTGCTCTGGACTCCCTGGATATGGCTCTTCGCCATGTGGGAAGAGAGGTAGGGATCCTCCGAAAAATACTCAAAATTCCTTCCGCACAGGGGGCTTCTCTTGATATTGGCTCCGGGACCCAGAAGCACCGAAACCTCCTCCTGAAGGCATTCCTCCCCCAGCGCTTCCCCAATCTCCCGAATCAGTTCCTCGTCCCAGCTGTTGGCCAGGGCAGCCGCCGAGGGGAAGCAGGTGGCGGGGACGCTCTTGTTCACCCCCAGATGATCCGTCTCCCCGGTCTGTTTCCGCAGGCCGTGAGGGCCGTCCGTCAGCATGATGCCGGGAATTCCTTTTTCCTCAATGTCTCTGGTATGCCAAAAATCAGCGCCCTGACACAGGGATGCTTTTTCCTCTAACGTCAGGCTTTCTACCAATTCCTTTACACTCTTCATATTCTTACCCGTCCTTTCTATTGACCTGATTTTTCATAGGTTACTTGATACTTCTTTTTCTTCTGTCCTCCGTACCTGCAGGACTCCCTTAAAAGGGCTTACTCGACATTCTTCTTATTATGCGCTGCTATATCCCACACTGCTTGTTTTTTCATTCCTGCGGCAGACGGGTCAGCAAAATCGCCGTCCCCTCTTTGCCCGGCAGTTTTAGACGTATGCTGCCTTCAAACCGGCTGGCGGCACAGACCCGCCGCATCTCCCACACGTCCAGAATATCCGCCCGGAAGCTCCCCTCTCCCGGTGCATTCACCTGAATCTCCCGCTGGCAGGAACGTCCCAGATACTGCAGCCAACAGCCTTCATTGCACAGAGCCAGCGGCAGCATATCCAGAATCCGCCGGTTCCTTTCCTCTTCCTCCAGCCCCATCATTGCCTTTGCAAAAGGAGTGTCCGCCCCTTCCTGTTTCTTCCCGTTAGGATCTGTATCCACCCGGAAGAAAAAGGGTTCCAGGTTTTCTGGCAATTCCTCCAGCAGCCCTTTTAAAAAGGCAATTCTTGCCACGCTTTCCCCTCTCAGCCGTCCTCCCTTTGACCACCACAGCCGATTGTCCTCCGCATACAGAGTCTCTCCATGACTGCAGTAACCGCCCCGCATACATCCCATCCAGATACGATGGGTCAACTCAAAGGCTGAGAGATTGCCCCAGTCAAAGGGAATATCCCCCTCATAGCCGCACTCATCCAGTATCACGGGAATTCCATATTTCATCCGCATTTCCAATGCAGATTTTGTATCCGCTGTCTGCAGGGAGCAATGGGTCATCCACTCCCGCTTCTCATAGGGGCCAAAGCAGTTGTGAATGGACAGCAAATGCCCATAAGGGTCACATTCCCGGATAAGCCTGGCATAACTGTCCCAATCTGCCCCCATCCTTCCCGGCATCAGGTCATATTCATTCGCCAGGCTCCACCACAGGTTCTTGAAAGCCGCCAGTCTGGTTACACAGTATTTCAGATGCTTCCGATTATCCTCCGCAGGAAGCCGGGAAAATCCCCATCTGTCATAGGGATGGAAGAGAATCAAATCCGCTTCTATCCCCAGCCCGTCCAGTTCCAGAATACATCGTTCCAGCGTCTCCCAGAACTCCGGAACAGGCTTCCCGATGTCCCATTTCCCCTGTTCGTCCTTTTCATAGGGAAAAAAGGGCGGTTCCTCCTCGTTGTAAATCATATCCTTCGGGAAAATGCACATGCGAAGCTTGTTAAAAGGCGCCTCCGCCAGAGCCTTAAGCGTCTGCGCCCGAATTTCCTCCGGCTGGTAAATCCAGGCATAACAGGTGGTTCCAAAGGGAAGATACCTGGTTTTGTCCTCGTAGCGGAAATGAAATCCCTCCGCTCTCACCCGTCCGTGGTTCTTCCCCCGGGCTTCCACACATGTAAACGCCCCTTCCCAGGCCTTCTCCCCATCTGTAATCCGATAATCCCATCGCCCTGTACGCTCCGGGCAAAAGCGCACTGTCCACTTAGATTCTTTCAGGAAAAAGCCTTCTGCTTCTTTCTGTATATCTCCGCAGGAAAAGGTGCCCCTCACCTGCCTTGCCGCCGTATCTATGCTGATCTCGAAATAACGGTACTGCTCTATCTGCTCTGCCACATTCACCAATCCTGTCATTTACACATTCCTCCTCACAACTGTTGAAATCGTTTCCGATTCTTGCGGCCGCTCGTTTTGATCGACATATGCCTGTCCTATTATTGTCCCTTCAACAGATTCACGGTTCCGTTGATTCCGGAGGGGCACTCCGGTATCTTCTCTCCCAGTCCCAGATACATCCTGATGGGATCGGGCGTCCTTGCGTTCTCCCGCTCCAGGGTAGTAGCCACCTCAATCCTTACCTTGTTCTCCCCTTTCCGCAAATGCCCTGAAAGCTCATACCGAAAGGGCGGCACAATCTGAAGCCCCAGACTCCTGTCATTCAGAAAGACCTCCACTCCTTCATAGGCGTCCGTAATCTCCAGCGCTAGCTCTTCGGCAGGCTTCTCACACCAAAGTTCCTTCTCATACCGGACAAACCCCGAAAACGCTGGATACTCCGTCGCCATACTGTCCGGCAGGGAAACCGTCTCAGCGGAATGAAATTTCGGATAGTCTATACTGGTGCAGAAGCTCCTGTTCCATGCCCCGTTCCATGGCTTCTTTTCCCAATCCGGTTCCCCTCCGGGCCTTAAAGTCTCCCCCTCCCATGTATCGAATACTACTATCCGGCTTTTGCCCGGCTCTATTGCCATTTCAAGCCGGGTGCTCTCCCCGCACTCCCGGGATACGGTGCCTTCCACCTTGTTATCCCAGGCATCATAGCAATAATTTTCCCCCTTACACGGCACCTGGATATTGCCTCTGTAATTTTTTGTCCCCTCGTTGACAAACAGATAAATCTCCCCGCCACCCTGATAGCGAAAACACCGGATGTCCCCGCAGGAGGGTTCCAGCCTGATCTCCCGAATTCCTCTTTCCTCCAACAGCCGCAGAAGCTCCGATACAGGGCACACCTCTATTTCCCTGATTTCCTCCGGCAGCCTGCCGCCCTGGCAGACACCCTCCGGCGCTGATTCCACAAATACCACAGGAAATCCCGCCCTGTGTAGCTTTACCATTTCCTCTGCTACGGCACTGTCTATAAACTGAGCTCCCGGAACCAGGAGTATCTTATATTCCCTTCCGTTTACCGACAACCCATTCCGGACTTCCGTTTTATAATACTCCTGCTCTTTAAATACATCCGAGGGAAGGAAATCATACTCCACCTGTCCCATTGCCAGAGGCTTCGCAATCTTTTCCAGATCCATATAGCCGCCCGTCCACTCCGACTCCGCATTGTACAGAATTGCTGCAGACGCGGTCTGCTTTCCGCCGTTTAGCAGCGTACATATCCTGTTGGCATACTTCATCAGCGCTCCGAAATGCCGGTACTGGGGGTTGTGCCCGTGTGCATAAAAATGGGGCGGGCAGTCCGGATCCGGGTATTCCTTCGGGCTGAAAGCATGGGGGACGAAATGGTTGATTCCCCTGACCAGAAAATGATCCAGCAGATACTTTTCCAGCCGTACCCCCTCTTCCCAGCCATAGTTTCCAAAAATCTCGCACATGGAACGTCCTTTTTTCCGGGGATCCACAGCTGCCAGGGAGGACGCCAGCCTGCCCAGAACAAAATGATAGAATTCCCCGTTTCTCTGTTCTCCCATCAATCCATAAGGCCCGTTCCACTCGCCCTGAGGTAAAACCTGCCCGCCAATGTCATCAATTCCTGCCATATCCTGTCCCGCCAGGCCGCGGAAATAGTGCCCAAGGCTGCTGCCCGTCCTGGTGTGCTGATTATTGTCCTCTATCAGATGGCCGATGTATTCCACGCCATGCCCATGGCACCATTCACCGATTTGCAGAGAGAAAGCCTCCTCCACCTTGTGGGTCACTGTATCCATGTAATCGAAGCGTGCCTTCGCCTTCAGAGAATCGCAGAAATCCTGTTCCCAGAGAAGCGGCAGATACTTCAGGAAATCCCTGCCCCATTTTGTCCGCAGCTCCTTCTCCACTTCCCCGCTCCATGCCTGATCGTCCAGTTCAAAGATTCTCTTCCCTGTTTCATAGAGATGACCGTTTCCAAGCTCCGGCTCATCGGAAAAAAATCCCGCTATGGTAGTGCCGAAGTCCTCCGCATAATGAGCGTAATGGGGTTCGTACACCGTATCGATCAGAAGGCGGCAGGAGGCAGGGCTCAGCATATTGATGTAGTTTCTGTGGGGGCCTCTGTTTCTGGTCAGGTACAGGAAATAGAGTTTCCATCGTCCCTCATGCACCGTAAATGTCAGGAGCTTTTTCTCTCCTTCCGGCAGAACCTCCCGTATATCCTCCATAGCTCCCCCGCCTGTGCGCAATGCAACGGCTCCCAGAAACCTGTCGTCCCCAAAGCGGCGCATCTGATCTAAATTCATAGTATAGGACTCATTCAGGTTTGGGGTCCAGTCGTCCGGCTTTTCATACTGTTCGGGAGAAAATGACATCCGCTGTCCCGGCTCCGGGCAGTCTATTACCCGATAAGTCAGGCACTGCCGGCACAGTTTTTCATTCCCATGTTCCAGGGCGCCGTTTGCGTATCCCGTAGGGAAGTGGCTGTCATCCAGGATCCAGACCTTCATTCGGCGTTTTCTCGCCTCGTCCAATATAACATCCATATCCTTCCACCATTTTTCCCCCATAAAATCGGGATGAGGGCGGCTTTCCACACAGACGGCCCCGATGCCTGCCCCCTGTATGGCTCCCATGTATTCTCTTAATGTCTCTTCGCTTTCCCCATGCATCCACAGAAAAGGAAATATAAAGTTATCCTGCCCGTTTTTCAGTAATCTCTTAACCTTATCCGTCATCTGACAATTCTCCCGTCTTTTAGGAAATTTGAAGAAATAAATTTGCACTTTCAGGAACACAACATCAGTATATATAAACATTCCCATGCGGAATCCTGCATATTTATTTCGTAACACTTGCTTATGATAATGAAATAAAAAAGGTGATATACAGATCGTACCAGAACTTCCGCGATCAATATATCACCTTTACACGTTTTTTAGCATGAATCACTTTACCTTTTGTGTCTCATGTCCTCAAATATTTCTTCATCAACCAATCTTCGCTTAAAGTAATATTTCCTGTCCTCCTCCGTTATCTCCCGAATCACCCGGCAGGGATTTCCTGCGGCAAGCACATTGCCGGGAATATCCTTCGTCACCACACTTCCGGCCCCGATCACCACATTGTCCCCGATATGTACTCCGGGACAGATCACCGAACTGCCGCCAATCCACACATTATCTCCTATGGTCACGCTGATGCCGTATTCATATCCCATACTTCTGATTTCCGGGTCAAAAGGATGCCCCGCCGTATAAATCGACACATTGGGAGCCAAAAGGCAGTTGTCGCCAATGATCACCTTTGCCACATCCAGAATGGTACAATTATAATTTGCCCCAAAGTTTTTCCCCACCTCGATATTAAAACCATAGTCACAATAAAAAGGCGGATTAACCATTGCTCCCTCCGACTTTCCAAACAATTCTTTTACTATAGCAGCAATCGCCTGGAAATCCGTCCGGTCAACTGTATTCAGCTTCTGTGTCAGCCGCCTCGCCGGAAGCATCTGTTTCAGAACTTCTTCATCACAAATATAAAGCTGCTCCGCTTCTCTTCTCACAATATTATCCATCACGATACCTCCAAAAAACAGACTGTAGACGTTATCTCTCAAAATATAATTATTACTATCAGCTCATTATACCGGTTTCATTTTCTTTGTCAACAAGCTTCTTTATTGAAATCTCCCTTTCCTTTCAGCCCCCAGTTATCAGAACGTTCCGATAATATCGGCCAGCAATGTTTCAGAATATCCTTTACGGATATTCTGAAAACGCTGGCTGGGGACACCCCAGGCCCCGGCAAGGGCAGCAAAACCTCCGCCAGCGGAGACTTGCGCCTTGCGAACATGCCTGCGGCATGGCTTATCCCAGGCACAGCCTGGTAAGTTCCTTCATCGTCTTTTTCTCCCGCATCATATCTTCCTTCCAAAAATATCCACTCCAAACAGATTCCCATTCTTCAAAAATCATAAACCAATCTGAACAGCGCCCCGGCAACACAAAAAATCCGGGGATCCTCTCCCTGATAAATAGGAAAGTTCCCCGGTATCCCTGTCTAATAGATTTTTTATCCCAATACACCAACTACCCGTAAATGTTTCTGCCAAACTCATAGGCTTCCGCCAGATAGTTTGTCTCATCAATCAGCGGCTTCCCGTTTGTATCCCCGCATCCCCCAGCAAATAACGTAACATCAGCTGTGGTTATTTTGTGCCGCCAGCAATTCAGCCATCATTTCTGCAGGTTCCTGCATGCCACGGGCAATCCATTCATTAATCCAGCCGTAAATGCCATACGATATAAAAGATGCAGCGTATGCCGAGGCATTATCTAATTCTGGCCTTGTCCCATAGCGTTCTAAAAATACATCCATAAAAAGGTGAAACAGGTTTTGCTGTTTCAAAAGCAAGTACAATTCTCTATTTTTCTCTAAATGAAAGAAAAAATTTGAGTATAGCTCCGTACCATCTTTTTCGTCTGATAGCACATAGTTATCACTCCAATTCTGTAACAGCAAATGTAAATATTGCCTGATAATATCCTCCTTGTCCGCATAATTCCGATAGAAAGAATTGCGGCTTACCTGTGCCACGTCCGTGATTTCCTTGATGGTAATTTCTGAAAAGGGCTTCTCTTTCAGAAGCATCAGCATGGCCTCCGCAATTTGATTTTTCACAAATGTATTCCGCTCCATATTGCCCATGATGGCACATTTCCCCCTTGTCTGTACCTTTTTCCCCTGAAATATTGACAGCTTTCTGCCACAGTGGTATGCTCTCCTTGCTTGATGGTACATCTGCTACATCAAAAAGTCAACAACAATTTTGAGAGCAAACATTCAAAGGAGAATGCAAACATGGGAGACAAAAAAAGGGCCGCCAAAAAGCAAAACATGAAATTATGGAAAAAAATCCTGATTATTTTACTGGCTATTCCTGTTGTGCTGATATCGGTAGTCGCTTTGTTGTATCTATACATGGATAATGCGCCGTCCATCGGTAAGAACTTCATTGAAAACATACACACTGGCGGCGGCATTGAACAGCAATATTTACAGTTGGGAAATTGCGAAACCTCCCGGATAACAATAAAGGCGGACGCTCCTAATCACGGCCGTCGGCTCAACCACCAGCTCTGCTGGTGGTCTGAATTGCCCCCTC
>CANDMH010000037.1 GCA_947385785.1 uncultured Lachnospiraceae bacterium | reverse complement strand
GACATCAGGGAGAGGGATTCAGCCATTGCGCAGAAGGAAGCTGACATCAGGGAGAGGGATTCAGCCATTGCGCAGAAGGAAGCCGACATCAGGGAGAGGGATTCAGCCATTGCGCAGAAGGAAGCTGACATCGAGGCCAGAGACTCTGTCATCGCCAGACTTCAGGCTGAACTTGACCATCTGAAGAAGAATCCTGGCACCAGGTGATTTTAGACATATTATTCTGTCCTGTCATACGCCGGATCATTATGATGCAGGGCCTGTATTCTTAGATATCCTGCGCGATGGTTTCTCAGGCTTTCCGCTTCTTCATGTTCTCACGCGTTCCTGACAGGACAATCCCTTTCTTGCTGCCTGCTGCATTTTCCTGGGCCATTTGACTGTCTCGGTGACGCTCCGTTCTTCCGGACAGTCAAGGACCCTCTGTCATGCCTGAATCTCTTCGTCATAATTCCCAGGTTTCTGACAGCAAAAAGCAGTGGAAAACATAGTATCACAATATTTGTCGCTGATGCTCAAAGCCTTATTCCAGTAACTGACAGCTTCGTCATATTTACACAGCCTTTTGTAGATATCCCCTCCAGTGGTGTAAAGCATCGCGTGCTCCACCGGATGTTCCGTCAAAAAGACTGGCAATAACCGTCCACGGGAAGAGGCTTGCTTCGCAGGTGAGGCGCATGCAGGCCGCCTAATTGACAGCGCGGATTTCACCCAGGCTGAACGCAATCTCTCCGTTCCTGTCCTCCATGAGCACCTCCGCCTCCAGCTGCGGCATGTCCTCCGGGTACTCGGCTATGGCGCCGCCTTCCACGCAATATCCGGGATCCAGCTGCAGCAGGATTTTCTCGCCCAGAAGGAATCGGGAGATATTTCCCAGTTCAAGGTCTGTCACGGTTCCTTCCTCCACTGTCACGGAAGCCAGTTCATTCTGGCTGCTGGTATCGAACAGGGTCAGCAGCCCTGTCTCCGGCTCAAAGCGGAAATGAATCCTCTCTTCCAGTATGTCCTGGTAATCGTTTATCTCAAATGCGTTGTCGGACAGGGTGCCTGTGTCATAGTGTTGCAGCACATGCAGCGCCTGGGCCGCGACTCCGGTGCCTGCATAGCTGTTCAGAGCCACCTGGAGCTGCCTCTTCTCCCGGTCCCAATAGCACTCCGGCAGGAGGCACCGTGTAGAGGTATAGACCCAATCGAAATAGTTCACATCCTCGCCCATTTCGATAGCCACTCCCTGACCACTCCACTCTGCATCGTTATAGCCGTAGAGTTTGATGCCCTCATCCGGAATCTCTGCGATGCAGAGCACATCCCTCCAGATGCCGGGATCATTTGAGTCAGACAGGTGTATGCTCCTGATTTCATTCCAGTCCATCCTCTGGAACCTGGCCATTACATCTACGGTATAATCCTTCGGTATCCAGATTCCCTCCGTGCCATAGGGCTGCACCATGGTGATTGGGACGGCCAGAGCGTTTTCCTCCTTCGGGAACAGGATTTCCAGATTCACCGAACCGCTTTCCTCATAGATGCGCTCTATCTTTACCGCTGAAGAATCATCCGACAGGTTCAGCAGTTCCACCGCCGCGCTTTCCGGCTGAAAGAGATTGCGATACTGCATGGAAGAGCTCAGCAGGGCGTTGTCATTCAGGGATTCTCCTGCTCCGTTGGCCTCGTAGTCCATGGCTGAACCGTTCATGAGACAATGGCCGTAAGCCGCTTCGAATTCCCGGCTCGTGGAGATATCGTCCAGGTAGAACAAATCCGCGGCAGTGACGACATATTTTCCGTCCTGGAGCTGGTAGGAGATGTCCTCCTTCCAGACGGATGCATGGGGATCGGAAGTCCAGGCGTAATATAGAATCTGCGCGTTTTCTTCTCCGATGTCCACGATAAGGATGTCACGGGCTGTCTCCCTGGGCCAGGGGCTGGATACGCCGAATTCTCTCTGCCCATCAGGGCCGGAAAGCATCTCGTCTGCCAGGGACCGGGAGGCCAGAGACTCGATGGCATTTCCGTCCCTGTTTACGAAGGCTTCCGACCATTTTCTGACCAGATCCTCCCGCAGGGCGGCCTGGGCGGCTGCTTTTGCAGTATCTTGTCTGCTGCTGCCTGCCTTATTTCCACCGGCTTCCGTTTTACTGCTGTCTGCCTCATTTCCATCGGCTTCCGCATTATTGCCGCTGTCTGTTCTGCTGGCTTCTGCTTCATCGCCGCTGTCTGTTCTGGCAGCTTCTGCTTCATCGCCGCTGTTTGTTCTGCCGGTTTCTGCTCCGTCTGTGCCGTCCGCCCCGCCGCTGCCTGTGTTGTCCCCGCCCGCGGCGTCTGTTTTGGCCGTCTCTGCGTTGTTTCCCAGTCCATTGACCCCGGTACCGTCACCTGCAGTACCGCCGGCATCGGATTCCCTCTCCACGCCTGCCGCACCGTCTGCATCGGCGCCTCTCTCCACGCCGGCCAGAGCGGCTCTTCCGGAGCCTTCTTCATTTTTCACCGGATCTGTCAGAAAGCAGACCGCTGCCGCCGTACAGGCCGCCACCGCAGCCATAATGGCCCAGAAAGCGGGCTTTTTATAATGCAGCACGGATTTGATGCGCTCCTTGACCCCTACTTCTCCGAAGGCCAGGGGGCAGATCAGAGCCATGTGTTTGTCCATGCTGCATGCCAGCAATGCTTCCGAATACAGCTTCTTCTGATGTACGTCATAGTTTCTGATGACCTTTTCATCGCATGCCAGTTCCATATCCCTGCAAAACAGGATATAACCAACCCAGCAGAGCGGATGAAACCAATAAGCCGCCAGCAGCATATAGCCCAGAATTTTCCACAGATTGTCCCGCCGCTTCAAATGTGCCATTTCATGGGCTATCACAGGAACCCTCAGTTCTTCCGGCAAATGGCAGGGAAGATAAATGCGCGGACGAACCAGCCCGAATACAAAGGGCGTATCTACGAATTCGCTGAGCATGACCGGCTCCTGCAGCCGCACGGCCGTTCGGAGTTTCAGCCAGAGCCTGATATACGCCCAAAGGGCGTATGAAAGCAGAACCGCCGTTCCCGCAATCCAGATGACGCTGGCAGCAAAAAGCCAGATTTGCAACGGATTTGCGCTTGCTTCCGGTCTGGGAGCCGCAGACTTTCGAATCACCTGGTTCACTGCATTGTCCACGAACCTGATTCCGCTGTCGAACACAGGCTCGGAAGACACAGACATATTATGCGGGACAGTCTCTCTGCTGGGAATCAGGCTGAATACGCTCTCCAGGGAAAAGGGGCACGTCAGCCTGAATGCCACAAGCGCCCACATGAGACAGGAAATCCATTTGGGCATCCGCTTCAGCAGCATCCGCAGCAGGATGACGGCAAGAATCAGCCAGCCTGCAGTGATGCTTCGATTCAAAAAATCTAAAAAAATTCCTTCCATTCGTTTTTCTCCTATCCACATTATACTTGTGAGCGCATTCATTCATACTGGTCAAGCATCTGACGGATTTCCGCCACTTCTTCTCTGGACAGTTTCTTTCTTTTCGTAAAAGCGGCGATGAAAGCCGGCATGGAGCCTTCAAAGGTCTTCGCCACCAGTTCGTCAATTTCCGCGGCCTGAATTTCATCCTTGGATATCAGTGATGTGACGACGGCATTCTCGTTTTTGATGACGCCTCTGTCACACAGCCGCCGGATGACTGTGTATGTGGTAGTGCGGCTCCAGCCAAGCTTTTCATTGCACAACCTTGCCAGTTTTGTGCTGTTGATTGGTTCGTTTTCCCATAGAATCAGACAGAAACGATACTCGCTCTCAAATACTTTCGGTGTCTCCATAAAATCTCTCCTTTCAAGTCTAATGCATTAGTCTGAATATAGTCTAACGCATTAGACTTCCTTTGTCAAGAAAAATATGTTTTTTCCATGTTTCAGCGGTCTGCGATATTCGGATAAAATTTGCTTGAGGTATTTACATGACAGCATCTGAGGTATTATAATGATTCCCAAATCAGAGAAACGATTCGGGGCTCGCCCGAAAAGCAGAGCAGGCCAGAGAGACTGAGGATTCGGTGGTACATTTCATTGAAGAGGAGATACGGCTGTTACAGACAGGAAAATGACTGTAAATGAAGGAGAATACGAAGTAATTAAGCTGCCTGGAAAGGGAAAGGGCGGATACTCATATCTGGCCAGTGACGGCGGAAAAGAATATGTTCTGAAGCAAATACATCATGAACCCTGCGATTATTACCAGTTTGGAAATAAGATTGAGGCGGAGATAAACAAGGAGGAAGCAAATATGGCACTGTTACATGTGGATTTCTTTTCAACCGTGCTCGGAATGAGCATGAACATGGATGTGATACTGCCCCAGCAGACCTGGGGGCAGATCGGCATGGAGGGGAAAGGTGCGGACGGAAAGGTGAAGACCGTGTATCTGCTCCACGGCATGAGTGACGATCACACAATCTGGCAGAGAAGGACGTCCATCGAGCGTTACGCCAGCAAACTGGGAATTGCCGTGGTGATGCCGACCACACATCTGGCTTTTTACACGGATACCGCATACGGGATGAAATACTGGACGTTCATTTCCCGGGAACTGCCCCAAATCTGCTATGAATTTTTCCCGCAGATGTCGGCGGAGCGGGAGGATACTCTGGCTGCGGGATTGTCCATGGGCGGTTACGGGGCATGGAAGCTGGGGCTGGGCGCCGGTGACACTTTCGGCGCGGCTGCTTCTCTGTCCGGCGCGCTGGATATTTTGGAAGATTACCGCAGAAACAAGGTGCAGAATTCGGAGCGGATTGCACTTTTCGACGGTATTTTTACTTCCGGGGAAGCGCTTGCGGGGTCGGATAATGATCTGATGGCCCTGGCGGAGCGGTTGGCGGCGGGAAAGAAAGATTTGCCCAGGCTGTATGCGTGGTGCGGCACGGAGGATTTCCTGTATGAGGGGAACCTGAAGGCATGGGAGCATGTGAAGAAGCTGGGATATGACCTGACCTGCGAGGCGTCTGCAGGGGACCATCAGTGGAAATACTGGGATGCGAAAATCCAGGATGTACTCCGTTGGTGGCTGGGGACGGATATGGATCTGCAGTAGGCTGGCACACAGCACCGTCAGGGGGCGTTTCCGCCGCATCGCCCCTTGCATCTTGTCCTGGTGCAGACATCAAACACGCAATATGCGGGAATTATTCATTATTGATATCGGGGTCACTGTTAATAACCTTTTGACTCCAACATCATGAAATCAGGTGTGCATATAAACAGGCGAAATGCTGATATAATGCCAGGCTGATACAGTTGCCTCCCTAATTCCAGGCAACGGCACTTATACTCGTGAGCGCATACATTTGCCGCTTTCTATTCGAAGCTACGGAGGCGCTCACTCGTTATACAACTTCAACTGGCAAATGTTTTCGATCGTGAGTATAACAGCGAAATTTCGCGCAAAATGGCAAAATTTTGGTTCCGGCTTGTCCGGTGTAGGGATTAATGCAGCGGTGTAGTAGTAAATTCCGGCGGCCCTGCGTATAGAAGGAGGATGCAGCCATGCGGATTTTAATAGCCGAAGACGAAGCGGAGCTTGCGAAAGCCCTGAAATTTCTGCTGGAAAAGAATAAATTCTCCGTGGATGTCGTGCATGACGGGGCGGCAGCCCTGGACTGTTTCCACAGTACGGAATATGATGTCATCGTGCTGGATATCATGATGCCGAAGGTGAACGGACTGGAGGTGCTGAAGACAATCCGCAGAGAGAAATCCAATGTGCCTTTGATGATGCTGACGGCAAAAGCGGAGATTGAGGACCGCGTGGAGGGACTGGAGCTGGGAGCGGACGACTACCTGCCCAAGCCTTTTGCAAGCCGGGAATTCATAGCCAGGGTGAAAGCGCTTTCACGGCGGAACGCAGGATATGCGGACAGGATTCTGTCCTTTGGGGATATACGGCTGGACTGCAATCGCTATGAGCTGATCTGCGGAGAGGAAAGCGTGCGTCTGAACAACAAGGAATTTCAACTGACGGAGTTATTTATGCGGCATCCCCATTTGGTCTTTTCCACCAGTCATCTGATGGAGAAAATATGGGGACAGGACTCGGAGGCAGAGATTGACGTGGTCTGGACCTATATTGGATTTGTGCGGAAAAAACTCAGGCAGGTGGGAAGCCGGACTGAGATCAGGACCGCCCGGGGCGCCGGTTATTCGTTGGAGGAGGACAAATGCTGAAAAAGATGCGGCGCCGGTTTATCCTGGCGGCAATGGCGGCTTTCGGGACAGTGATGGTAGTTTTGCTGGCCGGAATCAATATTGTCAATTATCACCGTACCACCACCGCCCAGGATAATATGGTGCAGGCTCTCCTGCAGAGGGAACGGCATCTGGCAGAGCGTCCGGGGGCCGTCCCGCCGCCTTTGGGAGACATGCATCCGGGCGGTCCGGAGGCGGAATTTACCACCCGCTTTTTTGCGGTTCACTGCGACAGCTCAGGGCGGGTTCATTTTATTTCCAGGGATCATATTTCATCCGTAGATGAGGAAACGGCCGCAGCGTATGCGGGGGCGGTTCTGGGAAAAGGACGGGAGAAAGGGTACTGGCGGGAATATCGTTACGGGGTGAGCGAGGAGGCGGCGGGGATTACCGTGCTGTTTCTCAATGCGGCGGAACCGCTGCAGTACATGCGCTCGCTTTTTTTCGTGTCCTCTGCCATAGGCGCAGTCAGCCTGCTGGTGGTTTTGGGTCTGGTAGTGTTCTTTTCCAGATATGCAGTCAGACCCTATATGAAGAATATGGAACGGCAGAAGCGGTTTATCACGGACGCGGGACATGAGCTGAAAACGCCGATTACTTCCATTGCCGCCAGCGCTGACATTGCGGCGATGGAATATGAGGGGGATGAGTGGATAGACAATATTCGGAAACAGACAGCGCGACTGGCAAAGCTGGTGGGGGATATGGTGGCATTGTCCAGACTGGATGAAGAGACGCCGCTGCCGGAAAAGGCTGTCTTCTCGCTGAGCGACGCAGCCTGGGAGACGGCTGAGCCCTTTGCCGTCCTGGCGAAAGCGGAGGGAAAGACATATGCACTGAATATAGAAGAAAAATTGACGCTGTACGGAGAACGGGGCATGATTCAGCAGATGATATCTATCCTGCTTGACAATGCGGTGAAATATTCCGGCGAGCGCGGTGAAATTCGCCTGGATATTTACCGCAGGAGAGGGAAAGTATGCATTGAGGTGTTCAATACCTGCAGCCTTCCGGACATCTCGGACCTGGACAGGCTGTTTGACCGCTTTTACCGGATAGATGAATCCCGCTCCAGCCGTACCGGCGGCACGGGGATAGGGCTGTCCATGGCGCAGGCGATCGCGGAAGCCCATGGGGGGCGGATTGAGGTGAGGAGCGAGGAGGGGAAAAGGATTTGGTTTAAGGTGATTTTGCAGCATTCCTCCACGCCCGCCCGTTCGTAGATATCCTTTTTTTCTGCCCTGTCCCGCCTGGCGGTGGAAGGGCTTAAGGTCTCAGCGATGAACTTGGGGATACTGCTGCAGGCGCCGCCCTTTAAATGCTTCCGGTCACAGATGATCATGATATCCGGGCAGAGATAGTCGTCATTTTGGCCCGGATGATATTTGAAATCCAGGTTTTCTATGGAGACCAGGCATATGCTGTTTTTAATCTCTGCTTTATGATGGCATAGAGGTTCCCGTTCACGATTCCGGTGGATGCCCTGGTAATCCCTTATTTTTCAGAAAATAAACACATATTTTTTCAGGTACATTTCAGGAAGCATTCTTATACTTTTCCCAGTAAACCCCCATGCAACGAGCTGCTCCACCCTGCATGGAAAGTAAGGCAATAAAGAGAATTGCCCGGGGGGGTTACCGTGTGTCTGCTTCTTGACACACTGGGATGCACACAAACCGCAGGGGCATGCGGTTTGGCGCACTGCTGTCTTGCATGCCACAAATATGGCATTAATAAGCAAGAGCGTTTATTCGGACTGCGCGGTTTCCGCAGGGCAGGTTACAGAGCTTTCTCGGTACACCCGTCAGAGACAGATATGGAGGTATAAAAATGAATCAGAGGCAATGTTTTCGCCACGAATTAAAATACGGAATCGGATACCCGCAATATCTGGAGCTCAGAAGCCGCCTGCGGGCCGTCATGCAGGCAGACCCCCATGCGGGAACAGATGGGCGTTATCTGATACGCAGCATCTACTTTGATAATTATGCGGATAAGGCGCTGCGCGAGAAACGGAACGGGGTTTCCAGACGGGAAAAGTTCAGAATAAGGTACTACAATGACGATTTTTCGTTTATTACCATGGAGAAAAAGGTCAAAAACAATAACCTCTGTATGAAATTGGATGCAGAAATCACAGAGGATGAATGCCGTCAGCTCCTGGAGGGCAGCCTGAATTGGATGAGGGGGCACCCCTCGGCCCTGGTACAGGAACTGTATGCCAAGATGCGGTATCAGATACTGCGCCCCAGGGTGCTGGTGTCCTACATCAGAGAGCCTTATGTCTACGCTGCCGGAAACGTGAGGGTTACTTTCGATTCCGATATCCGGACTACGCTGTATCACGGAACCTTTCTGGAGAATAAGGCAGCGGATATCAGCACTGCAGAGCATCCTCGGGATATGGTGCTGGAAGTCAAATATGATGCCTTTCTGCCGGAGGTAATCAGGGGCATCATTCAGACGAATTCTCTACGGCAGCAGGCATTTTCCAAATATGAAGCATGCAGGCGATTCGGGTAGGGGTTTTTCAGCCGTTTCCCATGTCTTTCCGAGCTTTGCCCGAAACAGGCCGGAAGGAACATACATTCGCACATGCTATGCCAATTGTTGTTTCTGCGATGGCGTTCAGGCAAAGTAGGAATAGTTATGACGTTTACTATAATAACAGGAGGACAGGAAAAATGACATTCAACGATATCTTTAAATCCAGTTTTCTGGAAAGCGTAACGGAATTTTCGGCGGTGGACACTTTGATTGGCATGGTGTTTGCGCTGGTTATCGGTTTATTTATCTTTATGGTCTATAAAAAGACCTTCAACGGGGTCATGTATTCCACAGGATTTGCCATGACGCTTGTAGGGCTTGCTTTGGTGACCACGCTGGTAATCATGGCGGTAACCTCCAACGTGGTGCTCTCGCTGGGCATGGTGGGCGCGCTCTCCATTGTGCGTTTTCGCGCAGCCATTAAGGAACCTGTGGAAATCGTGTATCTGTTCTGGTCAATAGCGGTGGGAATCGTGATAGGCGCAGGCATGATACCGCTGGCTGTCATCGGTTCCGCCATTATCGGAATTATATTGATTTTGTTTGCCAACCGTAAGGTGCATGAAAATCCCTATCTTCTGATCTTAAACTGCAGGGACGAGAAAGCGGAGGACGCGGCGCTGAACCTGGCGGAAAAAGCAGTAGCACGGTTTGCAGTGAAGTCCAAGACGGTAAATGCCTCGGGAATCGAGCTGACAGCGGAAATCCGTATGAAAGATGCGGGAACGGCTTTTGTCAACCAGCTCAGCTCCGTAGACGGGGTAAGCTGTGCTACTCTTGTAAACTATAATGGAGAATATATGTCATGATTACCGGCAAATACATAAGCAGGATTATCAGTGCCGCCATGGCGGCAGCCGTTCTGGGTTGTTTTCTGGCGATGCTTTTTTCACGGGAATTTGTGGATGCGTTCGGCGGAAGCGCTCTGGTGATGCAGTACCGGTCGGAATTGTTTGATACGGAACAGGTGATGCAGATTAACATCATCATGGAGGAAACGGAATGGGAGGACATGCTTGTAAATGCCTCTGCGGAAAAATACTATTCCTGTGATGTAGTCATCAACGGCCAGAGAGTGAATCATGCAGGTATTCGCCCGAAGGGAAATACCAGTCTGTCCGCCATTGTCCAGGACCCGGATACAGACAGGTACAGCCTGAAACTGGAATTTGACCATTATGTGGACGGGCAGACCTGT
Source organism: uncultured Lachnospiraceae bacterium (assembly GCA_947385785.1). GTDB lineage: Bacteria > Bacillota > Clostridia > Lachnospirales > Lachnospiraceae > Acetatifactor. The sequence goes on along the minus strand of CANDMH010000037.1, from coordinate 11,483 downwards.
CTGGGACTGGATAAGCTGATTCTGAATAATAATTACGCAGACGCCACGAATATGAAAGAGGCTGTCATCTATGACATGTATCAGTATCTGGGGGCGGATGCATCCCTGTACAACTATGCCGAAATTTCGGTGAATGGTGAATACTGGGGCGTTTATCTGGCACTGGAGGCGGTGGAGGACAGCTTTTTACTCCGTAACTACGGCGCAGGGAACGGAGCGCTCTATAAGCCTGAAAGTATGGGGGGAGGCGGAAGCTTTGACGGTGCGGATTTCGGCTTCCGGAATCGGGAAAGAGGAGGACAGGGACCTGGAAACGGTGAATCGGAAGCAGATGGATTTTTCCCTGGAAACGGAATGCCGGAGATGCATAATTTTCCTGGTGAAGGAATACCGGGAGAAGACGGAAGCACTCCGGGCGGGGGAATGCCCGGAATGGGTGGGGGTGCGCCCGGAGAAGGGATATTCGAAACGAATGGAGCTGCATCCGGAGAAAATATGCCCTGGCAGCCGGAAAACATACCTGATAATGGAGGAGAGAGAGGCGGTTTTGAGCCTGCAGGCAGAGGAAACGCGGCAGAGGGCAGAGGCCCGTCCATGGGGGGCAGCGGCGCCAACCTGAATTATACGGATGATGACCTTGAAAGCTATTCCGCCATATGGGAAGGAGAAGTAAAAAACACAGGTAAAAAAGACCACCGCAGAGTAGTCAACGCACTGAAAAATATCAGTGAGGGAACGGAACTGGAAACTTATCTGGATGTTGACAATGTGCTGAAATATATGGCAGTTCATACGTTCTCCGTAAACATGGACAGCCTGTCCGGCAATATGGCCCATAATTACTATCTGTATGAGTATAACGGAAAATTGAATATGATTCCGTGGGATTACAATCTTTCTTTCGGGGGCATGAGCATGGGAGCTGCCGGAAGCGCGTCCGAAATGGTTAATTATGCCATTGACACTCCTTTTCAGGGGACGGATTTTTTCGACGCACTGCTGGAGAACGAGGAGTACCTTTCCAGGTATCACGAATATATGCGGAAGCTGGCGGAGGAGTATGTCCTGGGCGGCAGGTTTGAGGAGGTTTATAGCGGTATCCGAAGCCGGATTGATGCCCTGGTTGAAACGGATCCCACAGCGTTCTATTCCTATGAGGAATATGAGGCGGGAGCCGAAATGCTCTATCGGACGGTTCTGCTGAGGGCGGAGAGTATCCTGGGGCAGCTGAACGGTACTATACCTTCTACTGACGCCGATCAGCGCTCAGATGCTTCCGGCCTGGTGGATGCTTCCGGCATTGATGTCAGCGTGATGGGTGTATTTAATATGGGCGGAAAAAGCTTTCAGTTTAACGGAGTGGAGGTCCGCTTTTCCGAAGATAGGGATGAAACAGGGCAGGGAAGCGCGGCGTCTGATAGACCTGGGAATTCACAGCAGGAAGGTGAGGGAACGGGCAGTCGGAAAAGTACAATATCAGATGCGATACCGGTTATGAACGACGATGTACCGCAGGATTTCAGGGTAGCCGGCGCTGAAGCGTCCGATACTGGAGTGCCTGGTGCCGGAATGTCCGGCACTGGAGTGCCCGGTGCCGAAGAGTCTGACACTGGAGAGCCCGGTTCCGGAGAGGCCGACACTGGAGAGCCCGGTTCCGGAGAGCCCGACACTGGAGTGCCTGGCGCCGGAGAGTCCGCTACTGAAGTGCTTGGTTCCGGAGTACCCAGATTCGGAATGTCCGGAGTACCGGAAAATAAAGGAGACGGCGGCATAGATATGACAACACGGAATAGTATGACAGCACAAAATAAAATCATCTATGCGGTCTGCCTGGTGGTATCGCTTGCTGCCCTGCTTGCAGTAAAATGCTATCAGAGGGTTCCCGGAAAGTATAACTCAGGAGGAAACGGAAAGACTTATAAGTAGTTCATTCATCATAGAAAGTTTTGCTTAGCCGCAGTTCATTTTGGAAATGCCTGTTCCATTTGCCGGTCAAATATTGTATAATTGCCAATAAGGGATATGGGTGCAGCCATGGGTGTAATGTCATTTAAACTGTAACGAATTCAGATTAGGTATGCCAGCTACAGAGTGCCGTAAAATCAATCATTTCATAAAACTGGATTCTGCAACAGCATACCTGATCAGGTATGTCATGAATTGTGGAATGCCTTGATTTCTCTGGCTTTTTGGGAAATGGTATACCTAATAAAAAGCGTTAGAGTTTAAATGCTCAGGTATAGGAAATAATATCATGTGCTATACATTTGACGGACAAAATGTATAACGAAAAACCGCTGGCTGTAGATGTCACAGGCGGTCCGGTAAATACCTGGAAGCCCCGCGTATCAAAACGGCTGGCATTAGTCAGATAAAAGGTATGACGTCTGACATGGAAACAGTCCGCAGTGAAATATCCCGGAAAGGAAAATTCGCGTGACAGCAAAGGAATGGCGGAAGCGGAAAGCATGAGCGAGATGGAGAAAATGAACCGGAAGCTGCTTGCTTCACAGGTTGAGGAAGAACTGATGCATTATATCCAGCAGGAATCGGTTCTCATCGGAGAAAAGATTCCCAATGAATTCGAACTGGCGGAAAAATTCGGAGTGGGCAGGAGTACTGTCCGCGAGACCGTGAAGAGCCTGGTGACGAAGGGCGTTCTGGAGGTGCGCAGAGGCTCGGGGACATATGTGGTCAGCAAGAGCACGATAGAGGAGGACCCCCTGGGCCTGTCAAAATTTACGGATAAGTACAAGCTGGGGCTGGAGCTTTTCGAAGTCCGCCTGATGCTGGAGCCGGAGATTGCGGCTCTGGCCAGCGATTACGCCACCCCGGAGGAGAAGGAAGAGCTGAAACGTCTCTGCGGTGAAGTGGAGCAGATTTACAGGGCCGGAAAAAACCACACGAAGAAGGATATCGAATTTCACACCTGTATCGCAAGATGCAGCAGGAACAGGGTGGTGGAGATGCTGCAGCCGATTATGCAGACAGCCATAGTCACCTTCGTGAACCTGACTCACCGAAGCCTGATGGAGGAGACCATAGAAACCCACCGGGCGATTACGGAGGCGATAGTCAGAAGCGACCCCGTGGGTGCAAGGTGTGCCATGATCATGCATCTGACCTACAATCGCCAGGCGCTGATTAAGATGATGGAGGAAAGAAACGGGCAGTAAGGAACTGACCTGTTATTTTGTGACAGTCCGTTGCAGGTCAGACGACTTTGCCTGGCGACAGTGCGACAAAAGCGAAAAACAGTTTCCATATGGTAATAATTCACAAAAGTAAGGTGGGATTTGGTTATATATCCCGCCTTATTTTATGGAAAACAGAGAAAGATAGAAAAATACATCAGACATATTGACTATTCCAAAGATTATTTATATAATAAAGACATCAATTCATCAGACGTCAGATGTTTAGAAAACGAAATGAAACCAATAAAACCCAAAAGGAGAATAGGATATGGAAGCTGTTGTAGGATTAAACCCCACCAGGCTGGTAATTGCGGCGGTGATTGGCCTGGCTTTGCTTTTACTGCTTATCATCAAATTTAAGGTACATGCGATGCTTTCGATTTTGATTGGTGCGGTTGCCATCGGACTGATAGCCGGAATGCCCTTTTCGGACATTGTCACGGCGGTGGATGACGGAATTGGCAATACGTTAAAGGGAATTGCGCTTCTGGTGGGTCTGGGCTCCATGTTCGGAGCGGTTCTGGAGGCTTCGGGCGGCGCCCAGACGCTGGCTGTCACCATGGTGAACAAGTTCGGGGACCAGAAAGCAGCCTGGGCGCTGGGAATTACAGGCCTGGTTATCGCCATGCCGGTGTTCTTTGACGCGGGTCTGATTATTCTGATTCCCCTCGCCTTTTCCCTGGCGAAGAGGACGAAGAAATCTTCTCTGTTTTATGTGATTCCGCTGTTGGCAGGCCTGGCCGTGGGGCATGCATTCATTCCGCCCACCCCGGGGCCGGTGCTGGTGGCAACCATGCTGGGTGTAGACCTTGGCTGGGTGATTCTGATCGGTGTTTTCTGCGGTATTTTCGCAATGATTGTGGCCGGACCCATATGGGGCGCTGTCTGCGGTAAGAAATATTATGTGGCGATTCCGGAGCATGTGGCAAACCAGGAAGATTTTGACGAATCGAAGCTGCCGGGATTCGGAACGGTGGTAAGCATTATCCTGATTCCTCTTGTCCTGATTGTGCTGAAATCCCTGGCCAGCGTGATTCCGGCGCTTTCCGGCATCGAACCGGTGCTGACTTTCCTGGGGCAGCCTTTTGTAGCCCTTCTGATTGCGACGCTGGTGGCGATGTTCCTGCTGGGAACCAGACATGGATATACATTGCCCGAACTGGAGAAAATAATGACAAAGTCCCTGGAGCCCACCGGATTGATCCTTCTGGTGACGGCATGCGGCGGTGTGCTCCGCTATATGCTTCAGTACTCGGGGCTTGGCGAGGTAATCGGAAACGCGGTGGCATCCGCCAGCCTTCCGCTGGTATTGGTGGCCTTTATCGTAGCCGCGCTGGTACGCATCTGCGTAGGCTCCGCCACCGTGGCCATGACAATGGCAGCGGGTATCGTAGCCGCAATGCCGGGCATCTCCGAATTGTCGCCCATCTATCTCGCCTGTGTCGCGGCGGCGGTGGCAGGCGGTTCCACGGTATGCTCTCACTTTAACGATTCCGGCTTCTGGCTGGTGAAATCTCTGGTGGGACTGGATGAAAAGACGACACTGAAGACCTGGACGATAATGGAGACACTGGTGGGAGCCACGGGGTTTGTGGTGGCATTGATTATATCTTTCTTTGCGTGAGGTTGTGGTTCGGCATGCAGACGGGCGATACATGCTTTATTTGAAGTTGTTTTTGCTGGGGGCATTATAAGCCGGGAGTTTTATATGGATAGCATACTTGCCAGTACTGTATGATGCAGATGCGAAATTTATATACGGAATATGCTGCAGCGTATATAGTTAGTCCGGAATGGTTTTGAACTTTGTTGCACGCAGTAGGAAAATGTTTTTAGGCGTGAGTATAAGGAAAGTGTATCAGTTATTTTCGGACGATACCTACACTTGTGAGCGCATACATTTACCGCTTTTTGTTCTGCGCTACAGAAGCGCTCACTCGTTATACAATTTCAACTGGCAAATGTTTTCGGCCGTGAGTATAAATAAACAGATTCAGAGTATAAGTATATGGTTGAACAGGACAGAGATACAGAATACGGAAAGGAGCAGAGACCTATGGAATTAATCAGTCAGAAAATGAGAAAACTGGCGCCGGAGCTGGATCCGCTTCGTATCGGAACCGGGTGGAAGCCGGAGGATCTTGAGAAGGTTCAGGTTTTGATCGAAAGCACGTTCGGCGACAGCCACCCCGGAAGCGGCCATCTGGACATTCTGGTGGAGGAAGTGCGGAAGGGCATCGAGGCGGCAGGCGGCCACGGAGCCAGATATTATGCGACGGATATCTGCGACGGGGAGAGCCAGGGAACGGACGGCATCAATTACAGCCTGGCCAGCCGGGAAATGATTGCCAATATGATTGAGATCCACGCAAATGCCACACCCTTTGATGCCGGCGTCTACCTGGCAAGCTGTGACAAGGGAATGCCGGCGAACCTGATGGGGCTTGCCCGTGTGGATATCCCGGCGGTGGTGGTGCCCGGGGGAACCATGAGCGCAGGTCCCGAGATGCTGACACTGGAACAGCTGGGCATGTACAGCGCAAAATATCAGAGAGGCGAGATCGACGAGGAGAAGCTGAACTGGGCAAAATGCAATGCCTGTCCGGGCTGCGGCGCCTGCTCCTTTATCGGTACGGCCTCCACGATGCAGATTATGGCGGAGGCGCTGGGGCTTGCCCTGCCGGGAAGCGCTTTGATGCCGGCGAACAGTCCCGACCTGTTAAGCTTTGCCCGTCAGGCGGGAGAACAGGCAGTGAAGCTTGCAACCACGCCCAATATGCGCCCCAGTGACATTGTGACCATGGAGAGTTTTGAAAATGCGATTCTGGTTCATGCCGCAATTTCGGGAAGCACCAACTGCCTGCTCCACATTCCGGCTGTCGCACATGAGTTCGGTATCGAAATCACGGGTGATACCTTTGACCGTCTCCACAGGGGTGCACGCTATCTTCTGGATGTACGCCCGGCGGGATGCTGGCCGGCGGAGGTGTTCTATTATGCGGGCGGCGTGCCTGCCATAATGGAGGAGATTAAGGCTCATCTGCACCTGGATGTCATGACCGTGACCGGAAAGACCCTGGGCGAGAATCTGAAGGAATTAAGGGAAAACGGTTTCTACGAGCGCTGTGAAAAATGGCTTCAGGATTTCAACAGCCGCTACGGCGTGAAAGTCACCAGGCAGGATATCATCCGTCCCTACGACAAAGCCATCGGAACGGACGGCAGCATCGCAATCCTGAAAGGAAATCTGGCACCGGAGGGCGCGGTGATCAAGCATACCGCATGCCCGAAGGAAATGTTCAGGGCGGTTCTCAGGGCCAGGCCCTTTGACAGCGAGGAGGAATGCCTGGATGCGGTGCTGAAGCATCAGGTGGAAAAAGGGGACGCGGTATTTATCCGCTATGAAGGCCCCAGGGGCAGCGGCATGCCGGAGATGTTCTACACCTCTGAGGCAATCAGCAGCGATAAGGAACTGGGCCGCAGTATTGCGTTGATTACAGACGGACGTTTTTCCGGGGCATCTACAGGTCCCGTCATCGGGCACTGCAGCCCGGAGGCGGTGGACGGCGGTCCCATCGCACTGGTGGAGGAAGGGGACCTGATTGAAATCGATGTCATGGAACGTAAGCTGAATATCATAGGCATCGCAGGCGAGAGGAAGACACCGGAAGAGATAGATGCCGTCCTGGCGGAAAGAAAGAAAAACTGGAAACCCCGCGCGCCGAAGTATAAAAAGGGAGTGCTGCGCCTGTTCAGCGAACTGGCTGCCAGCCCTATGAAGGGGGCTTATCTGGAGTATGACAGGTAATCAGCAGGGTGCAGTTGTGGAAACGCGATAAAGTTGATAGAGGGGCTGTCGGGAAATAGCTGCTTTTCCCGCAGTCCTTTTTTGGTGGTTTTCACAGAGCTGCGCCTCCTGATGGACAATACTGTTACTGTTTGCGGAACACAGAGAGCGAACTGTTCAGCCGGAGCATTTCCGCATATTTTAAGATTCGCTCATACTGTTCCTCTTCCTGGCTTAAGCGGCAGGAGATTTCGGTGAGGAACGTTTCCTGTGATGCTCTGTCGCCCAGACGCAGAATATCGCAGATGCTCCGTTCCACGTCGTAAATATGATAGTTCCCAAACGCTGTCTCCACGGTTCTCATCCCCGCGCGGAAATTACTGCCCGAAAAATAGTGTCTTTCTACCGGAAATCGCATATTGATCCTGCTGCGGTCCGTACGTTCCGTTGCAACAGTCAGGACTTCCGGCTCCGTTTCCGTAAGCCCCTGATAGAAGCAGGCGCTTTTCATGGCAATGACTGCACGGGGGTAACCCAGGCATACTTCTATGCATTTATACTCCTTCGGCTTCTCACGTCCGCATTGCATCATCCAGTAATGGCCGTGGCATATTCGTTCCAGATAGCCTTCTTCTGTCAGGCCTGCAATCTGGCAGTTGGAAAAGCCCTCCTGCAGCAATTGCCCTGTGCTGATATATCCGTTGTATTTTTTATAGAGATTGTCCAATCTGTGGTAAGTAGTGCTTCTCATCCTGCCTTCTTTCTCCGCTGCGGCCCGGTGTATAATCTGTTCGGATTTTTAATTACACAATACCATATTTTTGTTACACATATCAAGGGGGGTCTTTTATCGGCAAAACTTCTGCTTCTTTTGCCGGGAAAAAACTGCATAATAGCGAAGTGCGGAATAAAAATCCCGAATGGAGGCAGCCTTCAGAATTTTGATAGCAAAGTATAGAGTTTTATGCTATAATTTACCCTGTCACTGAATTAATACGCATGGCCGAAAGCATTTTCCGGTGTAAATATTTTCGGTTATGGCTCCTGACCACAGAACGTATGACATAGTGGAGTGAGAGGTAACAAGGGAGGGGTTAAGATGGCGGAACTGGAAAACAGCAGGGACTTGATCAGTGTACTGTGGAGCGGTGCGGATATTTTGCGTTCCAAAATGGATGCAAATGAATATAAGGATTATCTGTTGGGTATCGTATTTTACAAATACCTGTCAGACTCTTTTCTAATTAAGGTGTATGATTTGATTTATGATGAAAAGCCGCAAAATTTAAAGGCGGCGCTGGAGGCATACAGGGAAGCGCTGGAGGATGAGAGTGCGGAAGAACTGAAAGAACAGGTCCGGGAGGAATGTCATTATGTTATTGAGCCGGAGCTGACCTACACCTGTTTTGCGGATGCGGCAAGGAATAACGCATTCAGCCGTGAGCAGCTTCAGAAAGCCTTTAACAACATCGAGCAAAGCGATCCGTTGTTTGCGGATTTGTTTACCGATATTGACCTTTATTCCAATCGTCTTGGAACAGGGGACCAGAAACAGAGCGATACCATATCAAGCCTGATCAGGGAAATTGACAGGGCTGATCTTTTGAATACGGATTCTGACGTTCTTGGAAACGCTTATGAATATTTAATCGGACAGTTTGCCTCTGAAACGGGCAAGAAGGCGGGGGAATTTTACACGCCTCAGGCAGTGTCAAAAATTCTGACCAGGATTGCGATTGCAGGACAGGAAGGAAAGCGGGGGCTGTCGGTGTATGATCCCTGCATGGGTTCCGGATCCCTTCTGCTGAATGCAAAAAAGTATGCCGCAGAGCCGGACTACATTAAATATTATGGGCAGGAACTGATGACATCTACCTATAACCTTGCAAGAATGAATATGTTCCTGCATGGCATCGTGCCGGAGAACCAGAAGCTCCGCAACGGCGATACCCTTGATGAGGACTGGCCTACGGATGAGGAAACCGATTTTAACATGGTACTTATGAATCCGCCGTATTCGGCAAACTGGAGCGCAGCAGCCGGATTTCTGCAGGATGAAAGGTTCAGTGATTACGGCGTGCTGGCGCCAAAGTCGAAAGCCGATTATGCGTTTCTTCTGCATGGCCTGTACCACCTGAAAAGCGGCGGGACAATGGCAATCGTACTGCCTCACGGGGTTTTGTTCCGGGGGGCAGCGGAAGGAAAGATAAGGGAAAAGCTGCTCCGGGCCGGAAATATCTATGCCGTGATTGGGCTTCCGGCAAATTTATTCTATAATACGTCCATTCCCACCTGTATTATCGTGCTGAAAAAACACAGGGACGGACGGGATGTATTCTTTATAGACGCATCCCGGAAATATGAAAAGGGCAAAAAGCAGAATGCAATGACGGACGAGCATATTGATTCTGTCATAGACTTGTACAACAGGCGAGAAACCGTGGAAAAAGAGTCTTTCCTTGCGGAATTTGCGGATATTGAAAAGAATGACTTCAACCTGAACATTCCCAGATATGTGGATAATTTTGAGCAAGAGGAAGAAATAGACATGAAGGCGCTCCTGAACGATATGAAGCAGACGGAGGAAGAAATCAACCGGACTCAGGGGGAATTTGTATCTATGATGAGAGAGCTGACTTCTTCTGATGAAAGTATCAATCAAACGTTAAATGATTTGATTAAGATGATTGAGGGGTGATGGGGATGGATAAACCAAGGATCAGGTTCAAAGGGTATACAGAAGCTTGGGAACAGCGTAAGTTTGGTGATTTAGGTACAGTTGCAATGTGTAAGAGAATTTTCAAAGAACAGACAGCGTCCGAAGGAGATATACCATTTTATAAAATAGGAACTTTTGGAAGTCAGCCAGATGCGTTTATTTCAAGTGAACTATTTGTAGAGTATAAGGAAAAGTTTCAATATCCAGAGGTTGGAGATATGTTGATTTCGGCTTCTGGAACTATAGGCAGAACAGTTGAATATACAGGAGAAGAAGCATATTTTCAGGATTCTAATATTGTGTGGTTTAAGCACGATGAAAGAATAGACAATACATTCTTGAAATGTATATATGCTATAGTGAAATGGTCAGGTATTGAGGGAAGTACGATTAAGAGATTATATAATGACAATTTTCTAAAGACAGAATTTTTTATGCCCTCTGTACCAGAACAGATGAAAATTGGTGCATATTTTGCAGAAATTGACCACCTCATCACCCTTCACCAGCGTAAGTGCGAAAAAACAAAAAAACTGAAAAAATATATGTTGCAAAAAATGTTCCCTCAAAATGGAACTAACGTTCCGGAAATTCGATTTGATGGTTTTACTGATGCTTGGGAACAGCGTAAGTTTGGTGATTTAGGTACAGTTGCAATGTGTAAGAGAATTTTCAAAGAACAGACAGCGTCCGAAGGAGATATACCATTTTATAAAATAGGAACTTTTGGAAGTCAGCCAGATGCGTTTATTTCAAGTGAACTATTTGTAGAGTATAAGGAAAAGTTTCAATATCCAGAGGTTGGAGATATGTTGATTTCGGCTTCTGGAACTATAGGCAGAACAGTTGAATATACAGGAGAAGAAGCATATTTTCAGGATTCTAATATTGTGTGGTTTAAGCACGATGAAAGAATAGACAATACATTCTTGAAATGTATATATGCTATAGTGAAATGGTCAGGTATTGAGGGAAGTACGATTAAGAGATTATATAATGACAATTTTCTAAAGACAGAATTTTTTATGCCCTCTGTACCAGAACAGATGAAAATTGGTGCATATTTTGCAGAAATTGACCACCTCATCACCCTTCACCAGCGGAAGTGTGAAAAACTGCAGTATATCAAGAAATTTATGCTGCAAAATATGTTTGTACAGGGGAGAGAATGAAAATGGGGAAATTAACTTTATTTCATGGCTCTCCTGACAAAAATATAGTGCCAACATATGGACTTGGCAATGAGAAGCATGATTACGGAAAAGGGTTTTACCTGACGGAAAGTATTGAACTTGCCAGAGAATGGGCGGTATGCAGGCCGAATGAAGAGAATGGTTGGGTACACAAGTATGAGCTTGACACCGAAGGATTGAAAATTCAGGATTTTCAGCAGTTGAATGTACTTGCATGGCTGGCGGAATTGATGAAGCACAGAGATGCCTCTGATACCAGACGATATCGCATGCTTGCCGGGAAGTTTATTGAGAAATACGGCGTGGATACGGGAGAATGTGATATTATCAGGGGCTGGAGAGCCAATGCCTCCTATTTTTACATTGCAAAGGAATTTGTGCGGGACAATATTGACATGGATATTTTGGAGGAACTGCTGTCTTTGGGCGGCTTGGGCATTCAGTATTGTATCGTGTCCGAATTGGCATATTCCAGACTGCACGAAGCCGAAGGGAGCCCGTTTCCCGTAAATTATGCTGAATTTAATGAGAAATACAGCAGTTTACAACTTTTTTAAAATAAAAGATACAAACTCAATCTTTTGTAG
>CANDMH010000036.1 GCA_947385785.1 uncultured Lachnospiraceae bacterium | reverse complement strand
AAAGCCAGGATTCGCCCTATAAAAGTTATGGTCTGGGGATGATGTATGCCGAGGGCATTGGTGTGCGGGAGAACATTGAAAAGGGCGTGGAGTATCTGAAAGCGGCGGGAAATTACGGGCCGGCAATCGAGGCATTGAAACATTACAAGAAAAGCCTGTTTGGGGTATGGCGGAGGAAATAAGGAGGAAAAGCGATGTTTCATTGGGTGGCAGTAATAGTTGGAATCATTTTATTGATCCTGAGCCTGGTATACGCCTTTATTATCATATGCAGCTTGATTGAAAATACAGGATATACTGCTCTCAGCATAATAATTGGCATCTGCCATACCGTTTCGCCGGTTTTGTTTGTGTTTTTCGGCTATCAATGCCTGCTGCGCAGGATACCGCAATATGGAATTGCAAAGAGCCTTCTGGCAGGGGCTGCCTGCTGTGCCGTTTATTTCTTTGCGGTTTCGTTCTGGAACCGCATCGTGCTGGGAGAAGTCCCGGAAATGTGGAAGACAGGGCTTCTGACAGCAGGGCAGGTGGCTCTTTCAGCCATATTTATTTATGGATTTCTACAATAAAACGAAATCGGAGACGATTTCATGCATTAACTGGAGGGAGCCATGGATAAAAAGCATCCCACGGATGGGCGGGGGCAGCGCACAGCGAGGCCGGGAGAAATATATGCCTTTATGAGGTGCGGGAGGACTGGTGAATTGGCAGCTCTGATCATATGTCATGGAAGGGGAAAGGACAGATATGAGAACAGGGAGATTCCATGTTTATGCAGAACGGGAAGACCTGCAGGACATCCTGAAAGAGTTTCAGGAGAAGTTTGACGTGTATTATGTGCCCACATACTCTGATGAAGGCCCTGTTTCTTTCAGGGATGCAGCGAGCCTGGAGGGCTTGGGGGCCAACTTTTTCGGCTCCCATCTGGGAAACCGGCAGGTTCTGGCTTTTATGGATACGACTGCGTGCCTCTGGAGGGAATACAGGTGGAGCGACCATGAAAAAAGCGGGACAAGGCATACGTCGCTGTGCGAGGGGAACACGGAAAGAATAGATATCGATTTGAATGGCGTTTATCAGGGAAAAGCGATTTTCCCCACCCAGATAGCCGCCATGCATTACGAAAACGAGACGGTGAAGAGGTTGTATGACGGGCTGAAAGGGATTGTGCGCAGGCAGTCGGTAAAAACCGGGAACGGATATTTTATATGCAGAAGGGCATATGAGAACAGGGAAAACTACAGGTTCTGCACCATCGACATAAAATCGCCGGAAGAATATGACCTTAAGGTTGAGTAAGAGGGGAAAGAATTTGCCTGCATAAAACAAGAAATTTCGAAAAAATTGAATGGAAATGCAAAAAATATCGGTGGAAATATCGGGAAAATGTCGATTAAAATGTCAATGGAAATGTTGGAAAATACCGACAGAAAAACATCGGAAGAAAAATGATTACGGGGGCGCACTGCAGTGATATCAGAAGAATTGCGTAAGATAAAATCATTTGGCAGCGGCAGGAAAAGCGCTGTCACAGAGGGGGACATCTCACAGAAGGAGGCGGAACTGGGATTCCACCTGCCTGCAGCCCTGCGGGAGCTGTACCTGTGTTTCCACCCGGGTGACCCTGCATTTTCGGAAAAGGGAAAACTCATCCCTCTTGAGGAGCTGAGAACCTACAAGCGCATCTACTGGACAGATACGGAGGTTACAATCCTTCCTTTTTGTCGGTACGAGAGATACGGCTATGGGTTCGAGGTGAGCAGGCACAATAAAAAAGCAGGCGGCGAAGACTGCATTACATCCGAGGATCCCCGGATGTGGGGCCTTTATATCGAACCGGAAACAAACAAGGAGAAGAAACACCTGGACAGCCGCGACATTCCCTGCAATGAGGCGGTGCTTTCCCAATGGATCGTGGAATGGCTGGGATACCAGCAGACCCTGGCACAGCCCGGCGTTGTGGCCGTGAATAAGGATAAGGCGCCGGACTACTGGAAAAAGGGACGGGATTTTTTCCCGCATAACTTTTTTGATATGTCCATGGAAGAGCTTGCAAAAAGGAGACGGAATTTCGTGGTAAGCTGTACGGAGGAACCTTCCCGGATTTTGTGCGGCAGTATTCTGTATTCCAGGATGGCTTATTTTGGCGGAAAAAGTGATGAGGAACTGGAAGGGCTCATGAAGCGGATGGGTTTTAAATACGTCTGGATCAAAAGCCGGTCCGGGCATCCTGTCTACAATGCCGCCCCGCCCCAGCCGCCTCAGGAGAGGGAGCTTCTCTCCATTGCTCCGGTGCTGCGGTTCCTCTGCGATTTTGCCGGAATCGAGGGCAGGGGGGCAAAGGAGGAAAGCCTGAACCGTGCGGAAGCCCGGCTGGGGAACCCGCTGCCGCTTCCCCTGGCGGAATTCTACCGCTGCCTGCCCGGCAGGTTTTATGCAAGCTGCAATGTGCTGCGCCCCCTGTCCGGCCTGAAGCCCACAAAGGACGGCAGGCTGAATTTCCTGGAGGAAAACCAGGCAGTGTACCACTGGGCGGCGGAGCTGAACAGCCCTTTTCTATACCGCCGCGCCAATGACGGGGTTGCCGGGTGGAGCGAATATGGCATTTTGGACGGGTTCCTGGCGGCGGAATTCCTGTGGGCGCTGGCCTGTGACGAGGAGCTGGGACTGGTCTTGTGGGAATTCCCGGATTTTGAGCCGGAGATGCTGCAGGAGGGCGGGAAGCTGAAGGCCTGCCTGTCCCCCATCGCAGGCATTACAGAGCAGATTGCCCAGGGCAACACCCGGAAGCTTTATCAGGCCATGGAGGGGCAGGCTGTGGGTGATTCGGGTTTTCCGTAAAAGGTGGGAGAATTTATCAAAATGGTGATTTGGAAGCCGCATAAAATAAGGCCTGGAGATTCCGAGAGAATATGACAAGAATAAGGAGGAATAAGGATTATGGGATTGTTTGGCAAAAAGAAGGAAGAAAAGACTGCTCAAGGCAAATTGGAGCAGGGAACCAGGCGGCAGACCGAGAAGCAGATACAGGAAGAACAGCGGCAGATCGAGAAGCAGTTACAGGAAGAACAGCAGCAGGCTGAGAAGCAGCCGCAGGGAAAGAAAGGGCAGGCGGAGCAGAAGGAGACTCCGGGACAGCAGGAAATGAAAATCTATATCCAGGGTGCCGGCGGGACCATCGTCACCAAATCCATCCTGAACGGCACCTCGAAGCTGAAATGGCTGTTCCGGCAGGAAACCGAGCATGGCAACGGCTGGGTGGCCTTCGGGGACAGGGACAGCCAGGAATATGTGGACGATGCGAAGAACATGGCAATCGTGGACTTCAACACTCTGGCCAACATCGAACCCGCCGTGGCAGATGTATTCTATATGCCCGTGGGCAGCGATCTGGAATTCCGGTCGGATAAAACGGGGAAATATTTCGTGGACACGAGAACCGGAAAGGAGATCCGGGAGCCGGTGAAGCACCCGGCCCAGATCCCCTTTGAGAAGAACCTGAAATTTCTGAACCAGGAGACCTATCCGGCAGATTTTTTCCGGATGCTCTTTACAGAGAGCAGCAAGATCAAGGTAGTCCGGGCAGGAGAAGCGGACTTCCCTACCGGGAAGGTGGTGCTGGCAGACCCGATAGCCTATCTGGGCACCCGGTACGAGACGGCGCTGGACAGGAAGGTTCCGGCGGGAAGCTACCCGGTGGAGCTGTCGGTGTGCCTCTCACGGATCGCGGGCCTCCGGATTGCCGCCGCAAGGCTTCTGCTCAGCGGGAAGCAGGCCGTCCGATATGAGATTGCCATGCCTGAGGGAAAGAAGATAGAGGATCTGGGAAAGCCGGGAGTCTTTACTTTCCTTGGCGTGGATGCCGGGCTTGCCTGCTTTGCGGACAGGAAGGTTTCTGAGGAGAACCGGCTGTTTTTTGAAAAGTGGATGAGAGAGAATCCGGGGAAAAATAAGTACGAAGACTACTTTGCCGCTCTTTTCCGGAAAAGCTATGAAGCCAGGCCCCAGCTCCAGAATCCGGGCGGGAGCTTTCTGGAGTGGAGGCTGCCGGAGAGCGGCCTGAGGACGGTTCTGTTTTCCAGCGGCATGGGGGACGGGATTTTCAGCGGCTACTGGGGGCTGGACGCAGAGGGGGAGGCGGTCTGCCTGGCAGTGCCGTTCATGAATCCGGAGTATTTTTGATGAGGACCAGGGAGTGCAGGCAGACGAACTGGGACAGAGGGCAGGCATAAGCCCCAAAGACTCAGAAAGGCAGGGGGAAGTTTGAAAATAAGGCATTTTCAAACTATTGAATCGGTGCCCGCCAAGGCGGGCAGGGAGGTGTAACCATGGAAAAGCGAGACAGGATTGCAGGAGGATTTTACGGACTTCTTATCGGGGATGCCCTTGGGGTGCCCTATGAGTTTTACAAGGCAAATCAACTGCCGGCTTATGAAAAGATTGATATGACGCCGCCGGCCGGTTTTAAAAAGACCTATCCGCAGGTGGAAGCCGGGACATGGTCGGATGACGGGGCGCAGGCGCTGTGCCTGTTGGACAGCCTTTTAAGCAGGAAGGAATTTTCGCTGGACAGCTTTTCCGACATGCTTTTGGC
The DNA here is from genome assembly GCA_947385785.1 of uncultured Lachnospiraceae bacterium. Classification (GTDB taxonomy): domain Bacteria; phylum Bacillota; class Clostridia; order Lachnospirales; family Lachnospiraceae; genus Acetatifactor. The sequence goes on along the minus strand of CANDMH010000036.1, from coordinate 16,950 downwards.
CTGGTATGAAGAGGGAGCCTGGGCGGTGGGAAATAAGGTGTTCGATGTGGGCATTCAGACAGCCCGGGCGCTTCATGCATACAAAGGCGGGCTGCCTGCCCGGGAGTGCGGTCTGCTGAATCCGGAGGGCAAGGGGAACGGCGCGCTGATGAGGGTTCTGCCCCTTGCGCTGTGGCATGAGGACAGGAAAGGGCTGGTTCAGGATGCCCATCTCCAGTGTCTCATCACGCATGGTCATATCTGCAATCAGGTCTGCTGTGCCCTGTATTGCCTTGCGGCCAAAGCCCTGTTGGAGGGCAGGAATGCCCGGGAAGCAATCGGGGAGGCCGCTGCCGGTCTGCGGGAGGTTTATCGGGATATGCCGGAGCATGAGCGGGAACTGGAGTGGAGCATACGCCCCGGGACTTCATGGGAGGGGAATGGGACGGGCTATGTGGCGGACTGCCTGAGGAGCGCATTTATGATATTGGAGCGGACCTCCGGCTATGAGGAAGCCGTAAAAGAGGCTGTCCTGCTGGGAAACGATACGGATACCACTGCCTGCGTGACAGGCGGGCTTGCCGGAATCCTGTATGGCATGCAGGGGATACCAGAGTCCTGGTTTTTGGGGCTGCGGGAGCGGGAGAAAGCGGCAGGGCTGTTAGAGCGGCTCCTGTTTGAGAAAGGCATGTAGGACACCCTCTATTACATAAACGGTGAAAAGATGGGAAGTACAGGGCCCCACTGGGAGGTACAGACCGTTCCCTATGAAGAGGTGAGACAGCTGCTCACCCTGGAAAATGGATGCCAGTTATATCTGTTGTTATTGCCGCTGGCGGTGATAAGGCCGGAAGAGATAGATTCTGTCCGGAGGGAGATTGGGGCGCAGATGGGAAAATATTTTCCGGAGGGCCTGTGCCGGAGCGTCTCCGGGTGCATTGCCGCAGGATTGGCGCCAGAGGGAAGGTTCCATGCATAAGTTAAAATCGATTGTGTTTGCGCTGCAGGCATGGTGTGAGCTTGTGGTACAGGCGGCAGGGGTGAACTGGAGAATCTGGCGGGTAGGACGAACTGGCTGATATGCTGGAAAGGGATTTGGAGAAGAGTGAAATATTTGAAATTTGGAGGTAGCAAGGAATGGATTATATTAAAATGCTGCGGGAGGATAACGATTTGTCCGACCTGCTCTGTGATGTATGTGATATCGAAATTCTCCCGGAATGTAAGACGCCGGAGGATGAATTCGGGCACTTGACTTATAGCATTCCGGGAAAAACATTTGCCAGAACCGGTTCCGGCAGTGAATACATTCTGCTGGAGGACGGTTCTGTCGGATTTTGGGGAAGCGAAGGGGAATGCGGCAGGATTGCGGATAACCTGGACGATTTTTTTGAATTCATGGTAAATTGTCCCTATTGGATGGATTATCTGGATGAGAACGAATATCAGGACATGGAAGGCCTTGGTGAATTCGCCAAAGAAATCTTTGAGGAACATGCGGAAAACGCCCAGGACATTGACTTCAATCTGCCGGAAGCGCAACAGGAATTAGCGAATCGTCTGGGGATAGAGAGGAAAGAGGATGTTGCAGATATATTGATGCGTTTCTATCATTGCACGAAGCGTGAGCCCCGCCTCATTTCAACATATACAGAAAATGATGGCAGTACACATAGCGGCACAGGTTCAATGTTCGACCGATGAACGATATGACCAACCATACTAAAGTCAATAACCATACTTTAGTCATGCGCTAAGAGGAAGTGTTTAATATGGCAACTTCAAGCATCACAAAGAATTTTGTCATTTCCGGTAAGGAACAGGTGGAGATGTTTGTCAACGCGATTGAAGAATCTGCCAAGAACCGTCCTGTGCGTACTCCGGCAAATGTAAAATTCATTGAAACCGAGGAGGAACTGCGAGAGTTTATGAGGTTCAGGGTTTTGACAAATTATGCATGGCAAACATCTCAGAACTGTAAGCAGATACATCATCCAGGATAACTCCAAAAACCTATCCGGCGGCGAAAAAAGCAGGATTGCCCTTGCGAGGGCGTTTTACAAGCCAACCCCCGTCATCTTATTGGACGAAATTTACGCATCCCTGGACAACGCGGCTATTCCCGGAATAGAGCGCGCAATACAGGAGTTATGCAATCTGAACTGTTGTATATTATTCGTGACCCACAGGCGGGAATGGATTCCGAAAGATGCCAGGAGCTTGATGCTGCAAGAGAGGGCTTGAATGCAATCCAGACGAACACCATTTGATTCGGAACTGGAGGGATAAAGCAAAACACCGGAAAGGGAAGTATATTCCTATTCCGGTGTTTGTTTTATTGGTCTAATTCATCCGCAAAAGTATTTTCATAGTCTTGGAGCTGGTGATATATGGCATCCACATAAGCAGTTGTGCCTTCTAGCCGGTAAAGCATGAGGTAGCGGTGCCGCATGAAATGGATGATGTGATACCCATGCTTCTTCAGTTGGGGATGGGCACAGAATTTCAGGCTGCCGGCGACTTTTGAAAGCTTGTCGCGTGTTTCCAGGGCATCCTGCCATACGTTGCAGGCTGCCTGGTCATTCAGCAGGGTGTACTGTAAGTAGTCGATATAGTCGTTCAGCTGGGACAGCGCTTTTGGTGAGATGATTACGTCAAATGAATCCATGCTGTTTACCCATCCTTTTCAATGCCTCTTCCATGTCAAGGCCTTTGCCGTCGGAAATCTGCTGGCGTGATTCAGCAAGGTCGGAAAGGATTTGTTCCTGACTGACAGGCACGAATGGGTTTGCGGGTTTCCTGGATGTGAACAGCTTTTGGGTGAATTCCATGACTTTGATTCTTGCATCTTCCGGCATTGCTTCGAGCATGGATACGGTTGCGTCTAAAGTGCTCATAAGTAAGCCTCCTTTCATGATTTGGGACTGTAGGAAAAGTGTTTCTTTCTATGAGTAGATTATACATGAAAAATGGGCTGAATTCAATAAGGGGAGAGATTTTACTTTGATTTATCACTGGTCACATACAAGTCGAAAACACTGTTCTTATTTCCGGGGTCAATAACTGCCAACTTTAGCAGATATTATGTTTGCGCTCTCTGGAATGAATGATATAATGTAACTTATCAGAAGCAATCTTTTGGCTTCTGATAAAAGGCGCGTCCTTTGCGCCGCATTCTATTATAGGAAGCTGTACTTGCTTCCTATAATAGAGAGTAGGAGCTGTGAAATCAAGATGACTGATTTCCGCCTGGTGAGAAGGATATGGAGAAACGAGAAACTCCGTGACTGGGAAAAGCGTTTGCAGGTAATGGATTCAAGACATTTATTAGGATAAAAAGACAAGGAGATTTTATTATGGCATTCACATTGCAGATCAGACAGAAGAAACGATTCGGAAAGACAGTCCTGGATATTCCGTCCCTGGCCCGCGCCTGCGGCCTCTGCTACGGCTCTAACAATGAATTTTATATTCTACAGGAAAATGAACAGAAAAAGGGAACGGCAATTTTTTATAACCCTGGGCATATTGGGCGGGGAATCTACTTTGACGGCAGCAAGGCCCGGGAAGGGTGCTATGAAATGAGCTATAATATTCCCACAACCAAAGCGGAGATCACAGACTTTGCCCGGCTTGCAGGGGAGATAGAGCTGCGCCTGAGCAAGGCGGAGATGTACTGCGTGGAAGAGGAGAGGAGTTTCACCGGCAGGGAACTGGAGCAGGGGATTGAAGCCTTTGCAGAGTTCAGCCGGAAGTCCCTGAACCAGTTCTGCGGGAATAAGGAATTCCGCAGCCACATTCTCACCCTGGCGCGGTGGCCCTACACCCTGACAGAAGACAAGGCAGCCGCATGGGAAACCTGTACAGACCTTTCGGATTTCGAGCATACGCTGCATGACATTCAGGCCCGGGATGTCTATTACGCAAAGCCCAGGCTTCTGCAGAAGAACGATACAAAAGAGATTGGAGCCTTTTATGCCCTGACGGAAGAATGCGAGAGTGTCTTTCCCGTCCGTGCCGACGGGTTTCTCAACCTGAGCGAATTGAAGGTGACAGAGGGCTTCGTCCAGTTTGTGTTGTACAGCGAGCAGCGTGTGCTGGAGGGGCTGTTCCCCTATGAGCGTTTTATTGAGGAGCTGGGCAGATACGGCATCCGGCAGTTCGACGCAGACCACATCCTGATTCCACCTTTGACGAAATTGCAGCTGGAAGAGCTGGCCGGAAAACTGCGTTGAAAGGAAAGAATTGTATGAACGGAATATTGGAAGAGAACCGGAAAGTAGCAAAGAGGATAAATTGATCTACCTGAATTCTGAAGGAAAAGGTTCCGATATTGCAGGGGAAGAAGACGGCCGCCTGGGCCAATCGGAGTGCCGTCCAGGAATAGACATTTCGCTGATTGGAAAAGAGGTGCATCGAAAATGGGAAAGCAGATCAACTATTGGTTGAATCGGGAAGAATTTCTGCATATCGCACAGACAGCTTTGGACTGTGGATGTGTCATTATTAAGCCGGGACCGGGAAAAACGGAGTATGGGCAGACCCTGGACATCATTACAGAGGACAGCCGCCGTTATTACTTTTATCTGCCGGAGGCAGGTTCACTGATGGCGCAAAAGGTTCCGTTTCCGGATGGACAAATGATAGGGTATAACGCGGCAGGCAATACAGTCATCGAAGCAGGCTTTTCTTTTATACATGACAGTGAAAAGGAGATTACAAGAAGCCGCTTATTTGTAATCTCCGGATATTATGATGAGGCGGGGGAATACATTGCAAGGCCGGACTGCCTGACCAGGACATACCAGAAATTAGTCCGTACTGTAAAAAAGACAGCTCCTTACACAGAGCTGACAGACCATATCATCAGCACTCGTGACAGTGATTATTTACAGGAAAGAGAATGGAAGCATAAAGAATATATCTCTGCGTCATGCTTGGCATTGAAGATAGCAAAAAGTTACAAATTAATCTAATCTTTTCGATAACTTGGATTGAGGAAAAACTGGCATGAATGTGGCAGAATTAGGTGATACAATCATTAAAACAGGAATATGCAGCTATGGCTCCAGGCAATACCGCCTGTTCCTTTGTACAAGCACTTTTTTCCCAGGTACTGGAGATTATGAGGACAGTCCTATGATAGGAAATGATAAGGAAATGGATTGCTACTGTATATGGCTTGAAGATATGGTAAATTCAGGCAGTATTTGTGCCGGAGCAGGGTATTATGAGCATCTTTCCGATGCAATCCATGCAGCAGAAGACAGCGCAGGATTTGAAAGGTGGATAAACTGAAAAATCCTGTTGGGACAAAAGTTTATTAGTGAAGAAGATAATATGCAAGGGAGGAAAAAGCCATGGGCTTTAAGTACGATTTAACTGCTGTTGATATCTTAAAACTATTGGGCTATACGGAGCCAGTGGGAAAAGATGCCCTTTTGAGGGCAGAGGGTGAAAAGAATTTGAAACTGCCTCCCGCCCTGTTTGAATTTTGGAGCTTAGCGGCAGACAGCCCCTTATTTAAGACAGCTGACATCTGGACGAAAAAGCGTGATTTCTTTTGGTTCTCCTATGACAGTATTCAGGAATGGATTGACAGCGATAAGGAATATTGGGATAAAGCGCCCCAGGAATATGCAGACAATGAGTATTATCAGTTTTACAAGCTTCCCAGAGAAAAATGGGGAAGCCGTGTAGAGAATTATTTGCTGATTGGCAGCGACTTCGGCGCAGGAATCTCAAAATCAGGGATTCGTCTGAATGAAATTGGGCAGGATGATCCCCCTGTTTATATACTGATTGAGGAGGATACTCTAACGGAATGGAATGTGCTTGACGATCATTTGTCCGATTTTTTGATGCGGTCCATTTGTGATGTCCTGTGCTGCGGGGAGTATGATACAGCCGCCCGCGTTCTGAAAAAAATGGGCTGGGCTGCGGAGGAAGCGCATCAAGAGGATGTTTCTGCCCTTGACATGAATGCCTTATTAAAGCAAAGATCTGAATATGGGGCAGATGCTGTATGCGGCTGTGCATATGACGGGGAAAAGCGCCTGCTGATTGCTGCCAGAATTGACAGGGCTGACAGCAGAAACTGTAGAATAATGGCATATACAAGAAGGAATTGAAAATTTTCCTGCAAATGATAGGGAGGGCTTTCGGGATGGCAAAACAGTATGGGATCGATCCAAGGCTTGTGATCTGGATTCAGAGAAACACGGGGCGTGACCTGCAGACGTTCAGCGATCTGGCGAAGATCAAATGCCTGGACAGCAGAAGGAGAAATTTCTCGGCTGTCAAAAAAATAGAGGATGTGCGTCTTCCCTCCTATTTTCTGTTTACCGAGGGAGAGGAGTCGGAACCGCAGGAAACAAATATGCAAGAGACTGACATGCGGGGAAAGTGCAGAAGGGACCATCTGGAAATGATTCGGCAGCTGTATGGCGTGGAAGAGCTGCAGGGATATACAGAGGATGAAATCGCCATAGTGAAAAAATATTTCGATCCACTCCCCGGGGCGCTGGAGGAATTTTGGCAGGAGGCTGCACGCACGGAGGCGCTGCATCACGTACAGGACCGATGGATCAGGCCGGAGGATTTTGACAAATGGGACTGGCTGAAAGACAGCGATTATCTGGTGATTTTGATGGAAAACCAGGGATGCTGCCGGGCAGGGATCCGGAGAAAGGATTTGGGAAAACAGATCCGCCGGTCTATGTGGCTGCAGATTCGATAGAGGACAACAAATGGACACTGTGCGCCGGGACGCTCAGCGAATTCCTGCAGGCCGCTCTTTCCTATGAAGCAGTCTTTGCGTTCCCCTTCCATGGGGAGGAGCTTATGTACTGGCTTACGGAAGAGGAAATGGAAACCGTTAGCTCCGGCCTTGAAAGACAGCCCTTTGGGCTTCACGGCTGGCTGGGAATGGAAATGAGCTTTTACAGCAATGCTCCCGACAATATGGCCGTCATTATGGACTGCGGAGACCTGGAGGCGCTCTATGGGGCAGCCAGCGAGACAGGATACAGGAAACTGATGGAGGTCATGGAAGGCCTCGGGGAAGCGATATAGGAAAAAGCAGTAACCGAGCTTTTGGTATTATTTCTGCTTATTGGATGGCAGCAAGGAGCAGATAGAAGCCTGCAGAGAAATTTACCATATCAATGAGGAGGCAGAAAACAGCAGAGTGAATGTGGCAGCATGGATTTAAAGATAGTATCGAAAAAATGTTGGACCTTTGACAGAGCCGGAAAGCGGCGGCAGCTGAATTTCGATACCTGTTATCCCCTCGTTAAGGGGGACAGGGCACAGGATGGCGCCGTCCGTATTTTCCGCCCCAGAAGGGATCGGTGTCCGGAGTGCGGCGGCAGGCTGTCGGACTTCCTGGTGCTGGACGGAAGGGACGAGCGTCTGCGCTTTCTGGGGATAGACGGCATCTTTACCGCTACCGCCTGCCTTGGCTGCATTCCCTGGGCCAGCCCGTCTTACTCCCGCTTTACACTGGACGGGGGCAGCACCCCCATTTTCCCTTATGAAGGCAGCGGCGAGGAGGCCATGGAGGACCAGGATGTGGAGCAGATGGGGGAGAATCCCTATGTGCTGGCCGATGGGCCGGCTCCCCTCTTCTATGGGGCGGACTGGGACGAGACCAGCACCATCGGCGGCTTTCCCTTCTGGATTCAGGATTGGGAGTACACTCCCTGCCCTGACTGCGGCAGACCCATGAAGTTTGTGGCCAAGCTTTCATGGGAGATGCTGGACTTTATGGAGGGCAACTGTTATGTGGAGGTATGTCCGGAGTGCCGGGTGGCCTCGATGCATCATCAGCAGACCTGATTAAGAGTAAAGAGCTATGGCGAAATTTCAACTGAACTCCCGGTGAGATAATACTCGGCGGAGATCTGCAGGCATTGCCAAAGATCTTGCAAAGGCAGGAGATATTTATGGAATTTGAAGGGTTAAAATCTAAAATACAAGAGCAGCAGGCAGTCTATCACGCCCTGAAAGAAGGGGATAACAGCATGGTCTGTTATAAGGAATTTCAAAACGGGGAGTGGGGCACGGATGACGAGAATTATACGAACCGTTTACGGCTGGCCTATTATCTTCTGTATTGTCATATTGAGGATGAAGAGGCGGTTGCCGGCCTTTTTGAGGAAGAACTGAAGGACAGGGAACGAAATTCTTTCCAGGGAATAGGAAGTACGCTGCAGGTGTTGACGCATCTTATCAGAAAATACAATGTGGACGGTAAATACAAGGCTTTGCTGGAACGGGCAAAGAATGCGAACTTTGATTGTGCCTGCGGTTATGATCCGGATGAAGAAGTGGATGATGACCTTGGGAGCAACAGCATTTTGGACTGTATTTATCTGTGCCGGGAAATGGAATATAAGGATGTGATGGGAGTCCTGGTGGATGAGTGGAAGAAGAATACGGCACAGTGGTCATGTTCTAACCGCAAAACGCTGATTGACTTCCATACATTTCTGGGGAGGGATATGGAAAATGAAGGACTCTACCGGGAACAGCTGGAAGAGATTCTGTCAACGGAAAACAGTAGTACGAGAGATATTATTTCCGGGTACAAAGACCTGATCAGGTATTACTTACATATGGGTGATTATGGGAATGCGCTGTGTTTTTGCAAAAAGGTAGTAGAAACTACAGATTATAAGCAGATCAGGACTCTGCGGCTGTTTAAGGATATTCTGGAAGTCTGCTTTGAACTTACAGCCGGGGATGCCAAGGCAGGCGCCGGTTTGTGGAACTGGGCAAAGGCAGAGCTTCAGAAAGTGCCGCAGTCAAGCAGATACGGGAATTTATACAAAAAGGGGATTGAGGCGGCGAATGCCATGAAGGATCCTTATGGAAGACAGTTAGAGCAGGAATATGAAAATTTCCTTGAGAGTTTCAGGATTGGCCGATAACAGGGCAGAGACGGTGTATTTTATCTGAAAGGCCTTGGGGAAGGGATATAGGGGAGAGCAGGGGCCGGCCGGAGCCTCAGGACGCTGATTTTCTGCCACATTACGAAATTGTCATGGAAATGTCACCGGATTGTAATGTTTTCGGTTATAATATGTGATACAATTTTGATGATAGAATCCTATCTTGGATTCTACCATAGAATCATGATCATAAGGTTCGCGGCACCGTTCCCATGATGAAATGAGTGCTGCTGAAGAGAACATGCCTGATGGCATGTGGTGAATGGCGGCCACGCGGGACATGGGATATGCAAAAGATAATGCTGACAGAGGGATGTTTGCAAAAGGTGCAGGCGCAGGGAGGCAGTAGACTATGTGGCAGATTGTTTTGATTTTATTTGTGGTGTCTTTTTGTTTTTTCGCAGGTGTTATGGTGCGGGAGCCCAGGACGCTGTGGAGCGGTATTTCTTTTTTCTGGATGATGGTTTGGCTGGCCGTTCTTCTGCTTTTCTTTTTGGCGGGCTATTTGGAATGGATGGCATCTCATACAGTTCTGAGATGGGTTCTCATCATATTGCTGATGTTTGCGCTGCTGTGCGTGGCTTTGCTCCCCTTCGCCCTGATTATCACGTTCTTCGCAGAGGGGCTGAAGGTTATCCGGCGTGAGGGCATGAAGCCGGCGAATATGCTGTCCATAGCGTTCTCTGTGATGCTGTTCGTCTATCTGACCGTTTGGCCTGCCATGGGCCGCCTGGGAAGGAGCCTGTTGGGGACAAGGCTGTATATCCTGATCAGTCTGTTGGCTTTTTACTGCCTGTCTCTGTTGGCTGTCTACTCCCTCTCCGCCGTGCTCAACCTGATTCATCTGAAAAAGAAGCGGAGGGCGGATTACATCATTGTCCTGGGAGCAGGCCTGATCGGCGCCAGGGTGACGCCGCTGCTGGCGGCACGGATTGACAAAGGGATAGAGCTGCTCGCCCGCAATCCCAAGGCGGTATTGATTTTGTCCGGCGGCCAGGGGCCCGGGGAGGATCTGGCGGAGGGCAGGGCCATGGCGGACTACGCCGTCCGGAAGGGCGTGGACCCGGAGAAAATCATGGTGGAGGATCAGTCCGGATCCACGGAGGAGAATCTGCGGTTTTCCAGGGAGCTGATGAGCGGGGAGAAGCCCAGGGTCATCCTGGTCACCACAGCCTATCATGTATTTCGGGCTCTGCTCCTGGCCAGGCAGCAGGGGATGAAATGCGTGGGCTTTGGGGCGAAGACCAGGTGGTATTTTACATTGAACGCGCTGCTTCGGGAATTTGCGGGGTATCTGAGCCTGACGTGGAAGAGGCATGTGATTGTGGCGGTTCTGACAGCCGGGACCGTGGCCATGATATTCCATTGAGAATCCATGCCGCAAAGCCACAGGAAGTATCCAGAGAGAAGGGATGCTTTCTGCGGCATTTTGCACCCGTTTTTGAATCATAGAGGGTACATTCCCCGATGCTTGCATCGCGCAAACCAGCGCCGAGTGTAGCGAGGTTGGGGCGAATACCCCGCTCCTGCGAAGCAGGAGGCAAACACCCCTGCGGTGTTTGAGCGCCTGCACCGGGGAAGTTTATTCGATAAAACAGCTCTCGGAATCCATAACCATTTTTACTTTGCCCGAAAGCCATCACAGCAGCGACAATCGGCTTAGCGTGTCAAAGTAAGTATTTTAAAGTCGTTTACTATAAAAATATACGGAGGAAGTAAAGGTTGAATATCAGTATCAGGAATGAAATACCTGCGGATTACCGTATTGTAGAGGAATTGACAAGAGAAGCGTTCTGGGGAAATATGAATCATCCCACCTGCGACGGAGAGCACCTGCTAGTGCATAAATTGAGAAATCTCCCCTCTTTTGTGCCCGATCTGGATTTTGTTGCGGAAGCGGAGGGAAAAATTGTAGGCCACGTCATTTACAGTCTGGCGAAGGTGATAACGCCGGACGGCCGGGAGATAGAAGTTCTGAACTTTGGCCCGCTCAGCGTCAGTCCGGGCTATCAGAGAAGGGGAGTGGGTTCGGCTCTGATGCATCGATCCATTGAAGAGGCGGCGGGACTGGGATACCGCGCGATTATTTTCTACGGGCATCCCGATTACTACCCGAGATTCGGGTTCAGGAGAGCGAAGCACTATGGGATTGTGTCCGCCGGCGGGGACAGCTGGGACTCGTTGATGGCAATGGAACTGTACGACGGCGCTTTGGATGGGATTACCGGCCGGTATATCGAAGACGAAGTCTATGATGTCGATCCGGAGGAAATGGCTGAATTTGAGAAAACCTTTCCTTTCAAAGAACCGGTGAAGCTTCCCCCTGTCAATCTGCTGACTGACCATCTTCCCCAACGGGCAAAACGGGCATTTGCGGAGCATGGGATCAAGTTCGTATCCCAGCTGCAGCGGTTCAGCGGTGCGGAATTACTTAAATGGGACGGGATGGACGAGCAGCTTCTGGCGAAGATCAACGGGATACTGTCACAGTTGGGGCAGCCCGGTAAGCTGCTGCCTTCCTCCCATATTCTGCAGCTTACGGAACTGGGAGTGCGGAATCCAATCTGTTCGTTGATTCGGTCAAAAGCCGGAATCTCTGTGTACCGGGTGGAATCGGAAGGGAGAAAGCTGATTCTGAAGGTTTTTGAGAGTCGGGAAGATGCACGGGAAATAGAGAATTACCTGACGCTTTCAAAGCTTGGAGTACAGACTTTGCCTCTGTTGGGTTGCACCAAAAACGCAATCCTGTTGCCGGATGTAGAGGCAGACGGCGAATACAGGCTTGGGAAAGAAAGCGATCTGAGCGATCCGAAGATAGCGGGAGCCATTGCCGGATGGTACAAAATACTTCACAAAAAGGGACGTACCTATCTTTCCGGCAGCAGGGTTTCCATGTATGACGAATCCGATAGCATTACTTTAGAAAATATGCGCTTAATAGCGGAAAAGACCGGTACCGGGGGAGATATGCTCTGGCAGGCAGTCGCGGAGAATTACGGCATAATCCGCAGCCGAATCGATGCGCTGCCCCGGACGCTTGCATACAACGATTTTTATTGGACGAATCTGATTGTATCGAAGGATAATGAGAGAGCGTTCCTGTTTGATTACAATTTGCTGGGCAAAGGCACTGCATATGGAGATATCCGCAATGTGACAAGTTCGCTTTCCCCTGAAGCGGCCAAAGCCTTCCTGCAGGAGTACGGCGAGGATGTGGACGAGGAGCAGAAAAAAGCAGATGCCTTTATTGCGCCTCTGGTCACGCTGGTAAGCGCCTGTGAGTGTGCCGTTTTCCCGTCGTGGGCAACGGCGGCGCTGGAAGAATTGAAAAACGGCGATATTTTGAGGCATTTAGAAGAATGGTTGGGAACGGGAGGCGAAAGATGGGACAGGCAGGAAGAACAGGGCAGGCAGGAAGAACAGAGCAGGCAGGAAAGACGGGACAGCCCCCATGGGCAAAGCGCATTTTAAAACTACTGGAACGGGCAAGGGCGAAAGACCCTGACCTTGTGCGGTTTGGAGCATACAGCCACAAATATAAGGTGTCTGCGCCTGCCAGCGAGGAGGTAATCCAGAACTTTGAGGAGCAGCAGGGCATCCGGCTGCCGGAGGAATACAGGGACTTTCTGCTTTTTGTGGGAAACGGCGGCGCAGGCCCTTATTATGGGCTGTATGGGCTGGAGACGCAGAAAAAGGAGCTTCATGATTCCCACGGCTCCCGCCTTTACCGGGTTCAGGAGGAGCCGGTGATTTACCCGAAGATGAGCGATGCAGAATGGGAAATGGTGTCCGGCGCGGAGGGCAGACCGGGCGGCGGGCCGGGCAACAGCAGGCGAGGAGAAGAAGCGCATCCGTATGTGGGCGTCCTGCCCATCGGAAGCCAGGGCTGTACCCTTATGACGGGAATCATGCTCACGGGACCCTACCGGGGACAGGTGGTCTATTATGACGAGGATTTCTGCGGGCCGCCCTTTTTCGTGCGGGAAAAGGGATTCCTGGCATGGTATGAGCGGTGGCTGCGGGAGGTGATCGCAGGCTACAATGAAGAGGAAGTGGGATTTGGCCTGAACATGGACGGAACCCCAAATCAGCTGATGGAGCTGTACCAACAGACCGAAGTCCCGGAGGAAAAAATCGAGATCATCGACAGCTTCTATAAATTTGAGACTCTGCCGGGAAAACAGAAAACATATTTCAAACAGGCCTGCGCCAGGGAAAACAATATGGAGGTGCGGATGAAGCTGATCAAGATGCTGGCCCGCTTCCATGTGCCGGGGATGGCGAAAGAACTTGAAAAGCTGTGGGAATACGGGGCCTATGCGGAGGCTGTCTCCATCATCACTTATGAAGGGACCTGGGAGGTGAAGGAAGCATGGTATGAAAGGGTATTTGAGATACTGCCCAGGCTTCGGGGGGAGGGCTTCCGGGATGCCTGCCATACCATCAGCGCCGTGAAGGATTATCCCAATGTCCACGCGGGAAGGCTGAGAGAAGCCCTGAACCGGAGCGATTTGGACAGGAATGACAGAATCTCGCTGTTCCACTGCATCCAGAAGCTGAAGGGAAAAGAAGAGGTACTGGATTATTTCCTGGAGTATCTGTTCACAGAGGAAAATCCCACTTTGCTGATCTATGCCGTCTGGTGCACGGAGGGCGTGGAGGACCGGCAGCTGCAGGAACTCTATGTGCGGCTGATGGACAGGTACAGAACCCATGAAAATACGAAATTCGACTATAAGGGCAGCCAGATGGTCTTAAGGGGCGGAGGCTGTTTAGGAGCCAGCAGGCCGGAAGGGCAGCTTACAAGCAACCTGATGCGGCAGTTTGATTATTTTGGCATGGACTACCGGGGAGGCTTTCGGCTGCTGATGGATGAGGCTGCATGGAAGGAATGGAAGCGGGAGAATGGGTTTGCTTAGCCGAAAAGATCCCATTGACTTTTGGCCTGTCGGGCCATAAACTGAACGAAAGAGCATTTATGGAGCATCGGCATGTGCGTTTTTATATGGAGGGTGAACTGAATGGGAACATATTTGAATCCGGGGAATAAGGGATTTCAGAAAATACTACAGTCAGAATATGTGGATAAAACCGGCATGATCGCATTGATTAATAAGACCATAGGGACAACGGGGATGCTGACATGCATCAGCAGGCCAAGGCGCTTTGGCAAATCATACACGACAAAGATGCTTTGTGCATACTACGACTGTTCCTGCGATTCCCGAGGGCTTTTTGACGACAAGGAGGTTGCGCGGACTCCAGGGTATCTGACACATCTGAACCAGTACCATGTAATCAATCTTGATATTACCGGTTTTATTTCCGAGGCAAAGAGGCAGAGGAAACCGTTGGCGGATGTACCCGATAGAATCGTGGAAGCTGTCCATAAGGAGCTGAGGGACATGTTTCCGGAGCTGTCTGCGGAGGAAAGCCTTATGAATGACCTGATACGCTGTGTGGAAGAAACAGGCAGAGAATTTGTATTCATCATCGACGAATGGGATGCCCTAATCCGGGAGGCAAAGGGAGATGGGGAAATTCAGTCGGCGTATTTAAATTTGCTCCGGGGATGGTTTAAGAATAACAATTTTACGCCCAATGTGGTGGCGGCCGCCTATATGACGGGGATTCTGCCTATCAAGAAGGACGGTTCCCAGTCGGCTATTTCGGATTTTACGGAATATCCGATTCTTGACCCGAACGGCTTTGCAGAGTTTACCGGTTTCACGGAAGGTGAGGTAAAGAGGCTGTGCGAGAGCTATGGAATGAGTTTTGAGGAGGCCAGAAAATGGTATGATGGGTATGACTTTCCGGAAATCGGGGCAATTTACAATCCCTATTCGGTGATGCTTTCGATGCGGAAGAGGAAGTTTGGCTCCTACTGGCAGAAGACCTCGGCGGCGGAATCGCTGATGACGTATATCAACATGGATTTTGAAGGGCTGCAGGAGATAATCTCCCGACTAATCTCCGGGGAAGAAATAGAGGTTGACACGGAAAGCTTTGAGAATGATTTTGAAACATTCCGGAGCCGCGACGATGTGCTGACGCTGTTGATCCATCTTGGGTATCTGACATGGAATGAGGAAGACGGGACGGTGCGTATCCCCAACGAAGAGGTGAGGGGCGAGTTCCGGAAAATATTGAAAGGCACCAATGCCAACCGGACATGGATGGAGCTGATCAATCGTTCCCGGAAGCTCCTGGAGGATACGCTTGCAGGCGACGGAGAGGCAGTGGCGACGGCTATAGAAGCAATACGCGATACCCAGTATGCCCCGACTTTCTACAACAACGAACAGGCTTTGCGGTATGTGATTAAGTTTGCCTACATCGCTGCGATAGATCAGTATCTGAAAGTGGAGGAGCTGCCGTCCGGAAAGGGGATTGCGGACGTAGTGTACCTGCCGAAACGGAATTCCCTGCTCCCGGCGTTAGTGGTGGAGCTGAAATGGAATGGGTCATCCGAGGGAGCGATCCGGCAAATCAAGGAAAGGAATTATCCGGCAGTGTTGGAGAAATATGGCGGCGAGGTGGTCATGGCGGGCATCCATTACGATGCAAAGACGAAGGTTCACAGCTGCCTCATTGAAAGGACTCAGGATTTATAATCGGAGCGGACATCGAGCGGGGACCGGCGTATATATATCCTTATGAAGAAGGAATGCGTTATGAAGGAAGTGGATAGTTAAAAACAAGGGGAGTGGGGAAAGAGATGCGTTTTGAAAAGGCGGTAATAGAAGATACAGGACAACTGTCTGAATTAAGACTTGCTTATTTAATAGAAGATAACGGCAAATTGGAAGAAAAGGATTTGGATATCATCAAACATAGCCTGCCAAATTATTTTGTTCGTAATTTAAACAATACCATATATGGCTATGTAGCAAGAGAGGAGAAGGAAATAGTTGCCTGTGCACTTTTACTTTTGACTGAAAGACCAATGAGTCCTCGGTTTATTACAGGTAAAACAGGTACTGTTTTGAATGTATACACAAAGCCTGAATATCGCCATAAGGGATATGCGCGAAAGCTGATGGAAATGCTGTTGGCAGATGCATTAGATATGAATGTGGACATGGTGGAACTGAAAGCAACAGATGCAGGGTACCCTTTGTATAAATCACTGGGGTTTAAGGATGCGAAATCCAGGTATCATCAGATGAAGTGGTATGGCAGCGACCTGCTGACATAGGGTATAAACGGAAGAAGCTGATTAGGTGGTGGTGAGTATGAGATGAAAGGGATATGTTGGATACATAGGAACGGAAAGAGGTGATTTTGTGTCAATTACATCCATAGAATATTTGCAAAGCCTTATACGAGAACTTGTAAAACTGCCAACGGAAACGGAATGGGTGGAGTTCAAGTGTAATAATAAAGAACCGCAGTTGATTGGGGAATATATATCATCATTGAGCAATTCCGCCGCATTATGCGGCAGGACAAAGGGATATCTTGTTTGGGGAATTCAGAATGATACACATGAAATAATCGGTACAGAGTTTTAATATCGGAAAATGAAAAAGGAAAATGAGGAGCTGCAAGCATGGCTTTCACGTATGGTATCCCCAAGAATTAATTTTAAATTCTATGAAATTCCTATGGGAGAAAAATTGTTGTAATGCTTAAAATTCCATGTGCCGAGAAACAGCCGGTTCAGTTTGCGGGAGTGGAATATATTCGAGTTGGTAGGAAATTGTTCGGATTATCGGATCAAGAAATGACAAAAGCGTCACGTTTAATTCAAAATACAATAGCCGCGGGGCTGATTAAGGCAGTTGATCCGGAAACAGCACCGAGATATAAAAAATATATACCGTATTGGGCATAATTTAACTTTCGCTAACTTTCATGGCAACCAAAATGTTATTGACATGGCAGGAACATTCAATGTATAAATTTTTATATGCCAAAGCCTGCTCCAGTTTCTGCCATCTGGCGTACAGGTTATTCAGTTATACCTGAATCCGTGAGCTTGATCTCAAATTAAAACCGGATGAAATTATCCGGT
>CANDMH010000035.1 GCA_947385785.1 uncultured Lachnospiraceae bacterium | reverse complement strand
GCGTCAAAACTGGAAATAGATAAACTGAGAAGAAGAAAACTGTATGCCGTAAATGCCAAAGACCAGTGTCGCCCACATGATTGCAAGCAATACGCCCCACCGAAACCAGATGCATTGCCCAGCAAGGAAACCGGAAAAGCTCAGCCCCTTTTGGTACCGCAGCAAATCCACCAGAAAGAGCACCAGGACACCCACAAGCAGAATATTGAACTCCGGCCTCTCCAGCCCAAGCGTGTAAATTTCCCCGTTAAACAGCGACCAGGGATCCCATTTCATCACCATACGCGCACAATATTCCAATGCCGCGCGGACACCGTCCGCCCGGAAAAAAATCCACGCCAGATCCACCAGCAGAAACGTAATTGCGGTCTGCGCCATTCGATAGCTGAAGCTTTCCGTCTTTGTCTTCAGACGGCGATTGATATCCGAACGAAGCTTTCCTGTCAGATCTCCCACGATCTGATAGGCTCCGTGCAGCATCCCCCATACCAGAAAATTCCAGCCCGCGCCGTGCCACAGTCCGCTGACCGTAAAGGTAATCAGGAGATTTGCATATTTCCTGCCTCCGGAACATCGGCTCCCGCCCAGCGGAATATACAGGTAATCCCGAAACCAGGTGCTCAGCGAGATATGCCACCTGCGCCAGAAATCCCGGATAGATACGGCAAAATAGGGTGTATTGAAATTCTCCATCAATTCAAAGCCCATGACCCTGGCAGCTCCCATGGCTATGACGGAATAGCTGGCAAAATCACAGTAAATCTGCAATGCAAACCCCAACGCCCCGGCGACCAGCCCCACGGTTCCGTACATAAAATAATTGTCGAAAACCGTATCCACCAGAATCGCCGCCCTGTCCGCTATGACCATCTTCTGAAACAGGCCCCACACCATCAGCATCAGCCCGTCCGTGACCCGCTCATAGTTCCACAGCTTACGCTTTTGCGTCTGAGCAATCTGCCGCAGCAGATGATCGGAACGTTCAATCGGCCCTGCCACAAGCTGTGGAAAAAAAGAAACAAACAGCGCATACCGGATAAAATTCTTCTCCGGTTCTATTTTTCCCCTGTAGACGTCCAGAGTATAACTCAGCGCCTGAAACGTATAAAAGGAAATTCCTACCGGCAGCAGGATATCAAAACGCCCCTCCGTCAGCGTCAGGCCGAACCTCCCCAACACTTTGCCGCAGGTATCCAGAAAAAAATTGAAATATTTAAAGAAAAACAGAATTCCAAGGTTAAACACAAGACAGGATATCAGCAGCGGCTTCTTCCGCCTGCCGTACCTGTGGATCAGCATGCCGCAGACCCAGGTCACAACTGTCGATGCCAGAATCAACAGAATATATTTCACATTCCAGCACATATAGAAAAAGTAACTGGCCGCCAGCAGCCAAAAACAGCGAGCTCTTGCCGGTATCAGGAAATAGACCAGTACAACAATGGGAAAAAAGATTAAAAAATCCACGGAATTGAACAGCACTGCCGGCCTCCTTGCACACATGTCATCTGCTGTTAATTGTATCACAGCATTTCGACAATGTCCATAATTTCGTCAATTTTGAAAATCCTGAAAAAAACAATGACAATGCCACCCATTTATGATATGATGGACATAGTCTTTGAAAGGAGGGCGCCTCATTATGGCATTGACAAATGACGATCTGTTGGCAATCTCACAATTATTAGATGTAAAATTGAAAGCAGAAATACAGCCGATAAAAAACGAAATACAGGCAGTTAAAACTGAACTGCACAATGAAATACAGGCAGTTAAAGCTGAACTGCAGGGCGAAATACAGTCAGTTAAAACCGAACTGCAGAGCGAAATACAGTCAGTTAAAGCTGAACTGCAGAGCGAAATACAGTCAGTTAAAGCTGAACTGCAGAGCGAAATACATCAGATAAAACTGTTCCAGGAAAATATAATCATGCCGCAGCTGAACACAATTCAGTCCTGCTACACCTCCACCTACGACAGATACAGGGATTCCGTAGAGGGATATGAGAGGCTCCAGGCTGACAATGAAATCATGAAGCAGATCATCATGGAACATAGCGAGCAGCTTCAGAAGCTGGCATGAACACCTAAAACCGCATCCATGGCCCCTGGAATTGTATCCCCCTGGCCATTGGGTGCGTTTTTCCCCAACAACACTTTTCATAAAATCCGGCAATTCCAAAAAATCCGGCGAAAGGAGAATTTCTCATGTCCCAACGGAAGCCCCACATCCCTGCTAAAAATCCGTTTGTCCGCATAGCCGCGGCTGCGGGAATCCTCCTGACAACAGCAGTTCTCTTTTTCGCCTTCATACTACATCGCAGTAATCAATCAGTTTCTTACCCCCCCATCCTGCAGGCGGACGACGGAAAAAAGGCCGGAGACCTCCTGCGGCTCTCGGAAGAAACCTACAGTGCGGTTTTACTTTCCATGCATTCCACCGCCGGTTTCCGGGAAGAGGACTTCCTCAGCTACAGAGGCCTGGACACCCTGGTGGCGGCCCACGCCCTCTTAAACACGGAAGAATTCTCCGAATATCTGGAATGCATCCTGAAATCCGGCAACACCGTCTCCGACCTCTATCTCTGTCCGGACCCCGAACTTCTCTGGAACGCCGCAGGCCGGAATAACAGGCTCTGGAAGAAAAGCCTGGAGCGGGATTTTGGTTCTTACCTGGAGTCCCATCCTGACATCACCTTTTCCGTTCTGCTGCCCCACCCCTATATCGGCTACTGGCTGGAAATGGACACGGACAGGCTGGATACGATCCTCAGCCTCTATCACACTCTGCTGAAGGAACTGGCAGCTTATCCAAATACCAGAGTCTTTTTCCCCGGCTCTCAGGAGTGGCTTACTTTGAATCCCGGGAATTATACGGATACCTTTTTCGATACAAACGAAGTCATCACGGAAAGCCTGCTTCTGCATGTCTTCTGTGACGGTGATTACGCCATTACCCCGGAAACCGAAACGGACTGCTGGCAAAGCCTGCGGGAAACCATCCGCCGGGAAAAGACTTCCCCCACCCGCCATGCGGATTTGTCTGACTGGTGCCTTGTCTTCTTCGGCGACAGCATTCTGGGAAACCATCCCGGAAGCTTCTCCATTCCCGGATATGTGACAGGTCTGTCAGATGCTGCCTCCTTCAATTTCGCGGTCAGCGGCACGTCCGCCTCTTACAGCCTGAAAGGAAACCGCTGTGACTTTCCCTGTGTCGTCGATGATTTTCTGGCGGAAAACACAACCCGTTCAGAGAGCGGCGTCCGGTTCACCCCGGAGAACGCCTCCGAGGCAGAACTTGCGGGGAAAAAGCTCTGCTTTCTCATCAGCTATGGTTTCAACGACTATTTTGACGGCGCACCTGTGGAAAATCCTGAGGATCCTTATGATATTCACAGCTTCAAGGGAGGGCTGCGCACCTGCATCTCCAGGCTGCGGGAGGCTTTTCCCCATGCCATTTATATTCTTATGACCCCTACGCATACCAGCGCATTCCAGTCCGGAACACAGCGCAATGGAGAAAACGGCGGCTGTTTCTCTGACTATATTGATGCAGTCAAAGACCTTGCAGAAGAAACCGGCGCCTGTCTGATAGACAATTACAACACTTCCGTCATCACGGAGGAAACTCTGGACATCTATCTGGGAGACGGTATTCACCCCAATGAATCAGGCCGCCTTGTCATTGCCTGCAGAATCATAGATTTTATAGAGAAAGAAGTCCTTCCGGACCACTTCCCTACCCCATCATAAAATAAGTCTCCCCCTGCAGCAGCCTGACAAAGAAAACCAGCCCGCAGAAAAGCTGATAAGCCAGCACGGCCCCGGAGACTCCAAAGCCAATCCTGTAAAACAGACAATGCTCCTTTTTCTTCCATAAAAGAAGCCATTTCTCCAGGCTGAAGACAAAGATCAAAAACAGCGCCATGGAATAACCCCACAGAAAATTCCCGTCCCGGGAGCGGCTTCCCGTCTCCACCAGAAGCAGCGCCTCCAGGAATCCCACGCCTGTCATCCCCCACGCGAAAAGATACTGCCTGTCACGCAGAAACTCTCTCAGCGAAAACAGCGCCACCACCAAGGGAAAAGCCATGGAACACAGCACCGCCACCTTGGTCCTGTTGGCATGCAGGGAAAAGGTATACCAGGGCGCCAGCGCAATTCCATGTCCGGTATCCCCCCCAAAGAGCACCATATTCTGCCACAATACCACGCCGCAGGCCGGCAGCACCGTGCTCCCCAGCAAAAAGACCTGCCGAAAAGGAACCTTCCCGCACAAATCCGCCAGCAGCTTCACCGCCAGCACAGGCGCAAATACCGTGAGAAAACTGGGCTTGATGCCCGTACATAACACCAGCAGCCCCGCTAGGATAAGCCACTGCCTGCCCGAGAGGCGCTTCACGCTGCCCTTCTCCGTCTTCAGATAAAAAAGCATCACCGCCAGCGCAGCGGGCTTCATGCACTGGTATGTAGAATTGTGCCAGATATTCCCCGCCTGATAACTCACATACCGGTATTCTCCCGCATAACGCCAGAAAAACGGCATCACCAGATTCAGCGCCAGCGCGCATCCCAAAGTCAGTGCATCCGGCTTCTTTCTCCCCAGCAAAAGCCCCAGCAGCCTCTCTGTCAGAAACACACACAATACGGAAGCCGCCGCCAGAAACAGGGCGATCAGCACGGTTCCGTTTCCTCCAATCCGGTAAAGAAGCTGATATGCGTAAGCGGTAAAGCTGTAATACCACCCGTCATCGATAATCATACTGATATGATAGGGTAAATCCGACTGAAAATATCGGTTATTGTAATCCAGCGGCTGAATGGACTGCATGTAAAATAGATAAAAACACAGTCCGCCGTATATCAGTATAACGCCCCACAGTATAAATGCCGCATATTTTGACATCCTGCTTTTCATATCCTGCCTCCTGTTGTTACTGTTCACGGCTTCGCCGTCCCCATTCCCCCGCTTCTCACCTGCCCCGCGGCCACTGCCATTCCAGGCCTTCTGCCCTTTCCTGCCCGCCGCCATGCAGTTCATAGAGCGCCAGCTCCTCGTCGCCATACACCCGGCTGCAGCCCCGCTCCTCACACAGCATGGCAATCTCGCCCCCTGCAGGCACCGCGATATAACGGCTTTTCAATGTATCGATGTTTGGTATTATAAATTCCCGCATACAGCAGCTGATTCCGAAGCCCTCCGGCAGGCCGTAAAGCAGCTGATAGGATGTGCGCACATCCTCTCCGCCCACTTTATCACTGAACACCCATATTACAACATTGTCGTAATTTGGCACATCCTCCTTCTCCAGAACAAGCTGCTCTCCCAGCGCTGCCCTCCATGTCTCCACAGAAGCTTCTCTCGATTCTTCCACATAAGGCACCTGATAATCAAACGGGTCAAGCGGTACATAGAAGTAAAAATATCCGAAACAGACGCCGATCAGCACCGCTTTTTTATAAAACCGCGTATCCATCAGCGCCACCACAAACACGGCCGCTGCCATAAAAGTCAGGAGATGTCTGCTGCCCTCCGTCAGCTTATACATCAGCAGCAGAGCAAAGAACATCGCCGCGAAGCAAAACGCCATATGCGCTTCAATCACCAGCTTTTCCCATACTCCATGAGCCCGGGTGCTTCTGCCGCCATCCGGTTCTTGCCCCGGCGTATCTGCTTTCCGGGCCATTCCCGTCCCGCCCTCCGCCGCTTTCACGCCTTTTCCTTCCTCTTCCTCCCTCGCTTTCACAACTTTCTCCGCCGCTTCCAAACCGCCTCCGGTTCCGACGGCTGATTCCGGATTTTTCCCGGCATCACCGTTCGCTTCCAGCTCTCTCCTTCGCCGTTCCGCTTCCGGTTCACTTCCCGCTCCGCCGATTGCTTCCAGCTCTCTTCCAGCTTCGCCAGGCTCCGCCCGCAGGCGCCGATACGTTCTCCAGTCCCGGAACCCCTGAACCACCAGCACGGCCATACAAGCCAGATATCCCACAAAATGCGCCCCCGAAGCCAGCCCGTCGGTAAAGCCTCTCTGAATATGCCCCAGGAAATCCCGCCCTACATAGTAAAGCTTCCTCACCGTAAAGTAGATTCCGCCGAACAGCCCTTCCTCAAAAAAGGCTGAAATCCAATCTGTGTAAAACAATGGCGTAAAATATTCCGCCCCCAGATAATGATTAATACAGGCATAGATTCCCAGCACCACCGCCAGCAAAATCACCCCTGCAGCCGCATTGCGCCACTTCCCGGCACGGCTGTTCCCCCTTCGGATCCAGAAGTATATGGGAAGCAGCATGAAAAGCACCATATACGGCCGCATCAGAACCATCAGTCCCGACAGCGCCATTAATATTATCAGCTTGTAGTCTTTCTCCCGCCTCTGGTAGTTGACAGCCAGTGAGTAAAAGAGAATCAATACGGCAAAACAGATCACCTCCGCCATGGCGGAGAGCATATAGCGTACAAATGGTTTATAGAGACAGAAAAGGAATGTCAGCACTCCCATCTGCTTCCATGTGGGTCTTACCAGCCACACAAACAGAAAGCAGCTAAGGCTCATCAGAAAAATGTTGCAGAAAATCGGCGACATAAGATTCCAGCCAAACACCGCCCCCCACGCAAGCCAGGGAAAAACCAGGACTGGACTCCATGCCGCAAAAGAAAGCTTCAGCGCATGGCTCTCATTGAAGCCGAAATATCCCTGCGGATACCCGAAGTTCAGAATACTCTCCACCTGTTTGTAGTAGAACAGCTCGTCATTCCACTCGGAAGCCGGCACATAGACCTCCGCCAGGCTCCGCCCCTCCCCGGCACAGTAAACCAGGCAGCACAGCAGCGGAAGCGCCGCCAGCAGTAAGGACTTTACCAATGTAACATATCTATCTGAAAACCTGTTCATCTTATCCATCCTCATTCCGAAAACCCGTCCGTCCTATCCAACCTCATTCCAAAACTCGTCCGTCCCATCCATACTCATTCCGAAAACTCGTCCGTCCCATCCATACTCATTCCGAAACCCCGTCCGTCCCATTCATACTCATTCCGAAAATCTGTCCGTCCTATCCATCCTTCTCCTGCCTGCAGGCGTCCAGATTCAGCTTTTCCCGAATCACATACTGGGGCGAATTGTTCAGGCTGATATAGATACGGCCAATATATTCCCCAATCAGTCCCAGCATCAGCATAATCATCCCTCCGAAAAACACCAGCGCCGACATCAGAGAGCTGAAACCCATGGGCACATCAGGATTAATCAGACGCTTTATAATGGTATAAATGCCGTACAGAAAGCCCGCCCCGGCGCTGACCGAGCCCAAAACGGTGGCAACCCGCAGCGGCTTTACCGAAAAGGCCGTAAACCCGTTAAACCACAGCCCCACCAGCTTCTTGAATGTATAGCCGGAGACGCCCACCTCCCGCTCTCTGTGTTTCACCGACACATTGACAATATTCTTTGTGGCCCGCAGCACCAGCCCGATTACATAAGGATAGGAATTCTCATAACGCACCATATCCTCCACCACAAAGCGCTTCACAGCAAAATAGCTGGAAATATACAATTCCGCCGGCTTTTCCAGCATGATGCGTGTCATATGCTCATTCACGCTGCTGCCCAGGTTGCGGAATCTGGAATGCTGTTTGTGGTCATATTTCGCATATACGGCATCGCTGCCTTCCTCCAGTGCGGCAAGCAGCTTACCCGCCTCGTCAGCCGGAGTCTGCCCGTCGTCGTCCAAGCACACCACATAATCCCCGTCCGAGTACCGCAGCCCCGCCATCAGCGCCGAATGCTGCCCGAAGTTCCTGGCGAAATCAATCCCTATGATATGCTTCTTCTCCCGGCAGAGTCTCCGAATCACATCAAAAGTATTGTCGGGAGAGCAGTCATTAATCAACAGGATATCGTACCTGTATTGCTCCAGCAATTTCATGGTATCCTCGATCTCCGCCACCACCCCGGGAAGCGTATGCTCCGACCGGTAACATGGAATTACAAAACTGACCTTCTTCCTTTGTTCCATCTGTTTCTCAACCTCCAGCTTCTCAAACTCCAGCTTCTTCCCAGTCTGTCCGAAGAACCGCCATCCATATGATATCACGGTATACCCCGTCTATCCTTACATCGTCTCTCAGGCATGCCTCTCTGTGAAATCCGGCCTTTTCATAACTGCGAATGGCCTGCGCATTGTCAGAAAGCGCCCGAAGGTAGATTCTGTGCAGTCCCTCTTCCTGGAAGCAGTACCGGAGCATCAGCCTGGCGGCGGCTGTACCCAGCCCTCTCCCCCTGGCGGCGGCATCCCCTATGAAAATTCCATATTCCGCCTTATTATGGGTTCTGTCGATATCCCGGATGTAGACACTGCCCAGCGGCGTTCCTTCCCCAACCTGGCAGATTATCATCTGAACCACCCTGCCGGTATCTATCATCGTTCTGATCCAGTTCTCATGCCCTTCCCTGGTAAAGGGCGCCTGATAGATAAAATTCTTCCGCACACTGTCGCTGTTCCGCCACCGAATGATCAGATCCGTGTCCTCCGGAGCCATAGGGCGCAGATAGATCCCTGCCTCCTGGTCAATATATTCTTTCATCCTTACACCTCTGCCCCTCTGCACATCTCAGCAGGCCTCCTGTCAATTGTTCCCGGCAGCTGTCATCCTGCCGTCCCCCACGTCCCTTACTCATATGCGCATTCCTTTCCAGCTTTCTGCCCTGCTGCCTATTCTGCCCTGCTGCGTCTTACCTTACAGCCTTCTGCCCTGCCGCGTTTCCGGCGGCCATCTTCTCCCGCTTCTCGGCGCTGACAGCCGCAAGGCGATATTCGAAATCCCGTTTATCCTTGGCTGCCAGAACCTCCAGAATCATTCCCGCAAAAAAGGACTGAATCCCCGCCATCGCCATAAAACCGCACACAATTAAGGTAGGAAACCTGGGCACCATGCCTGTTCTCAGATACTCGCCCAGAATCGGAAGCATCAGCACCAACGCCAGCACTACCAGCAGCATGCACAATACGCCAAAAAAACGCAGCGGCCTGTAATTCCGGTACAGCTGCAGCATTTTGTAGATCACACGCACACCGTCCCTGTAGGTATTCAGCTTGGAGACGCTGCCCTCCGGCCTGTCCCGGTACTCCACCACCACATTTTCCACCTGCATATGATAATTCACCGCATGTATGGTCATCTCTGTCTCTATCTCAAATCCCTTGGAAAATACGGGAAAGGTTCTCACAAATTCATAGCTGAAAGCCCTGTATCCGGTCATGATATCCTTGATATCCGCATGGAACAGCCCGTTGATGCCCACGCGCATCAGACTGTTGCCGAAGTTGTGAAAGGGGCGTTTATTTTCCGAAAAATAGGTGGAAGAAAGCCTGTCCCCCACTACCATATCCGCATTGTGCTCCAGCACCCCGCGCACCATCTCCCCCGCACAGTCCAGAGGATAGGTGTCGTCGCCGTCTATCATCAGATAGCATTCCGCTTCGATTTCCCGGAACATGCGGCGTATCACATTGCCCTTCCCCTGCTTGTATTCATGGCGGACAACGGCCCCCTGCGCCCGGGCAAGCTCTGCTGTCCGGTCTGTGGAATTGTTATCGTAGACGTAGACAATGGCTCCCGGCAGCGCCTCCTTTACCTCCCGCACCACCTTGGAAATCGTCTGTGCTTCATTGTAACAGGGAATCAATACTGCTATTTTATCCATGTATCCGTAAATCCTTTCCCCAATCGCAACCCTTCACCTTCAGGCAGGGGACTGGCGCCTGTAGTACGCAAGAATCTTCCTGACAGCATGAATCACCGTCTCCACATCCTCATCCGTAAGCGCATAATACAGCGGAAGGGACATCACTTCCCGGTAATAGGCCTCCGCATTGGGGCACAGTCCTTTCTCATAGCCCAGGCTCTCATAATAAGAATGCCAGTAAACCGGCAGATAATGCACCTGTGAGTGTATATTCTCTCCCCACAGCGCATCAAAAAACTGTCGTCTGTCACAGGTAAGCCTGTCCGGATTCAGACGCAGAATATACAGATGTCTCACTGTATCCGATTCCGGAATCTCTCTCTGCACCTTCAGCTCCGGTATCCCGGAAAATGCCCTGTCGTACATTTCGGCAATTTCTTTTCTGCGTTTCGCAAATGCGGGAAGTTTATTCAGCTGACTGAGCAGCAATGCCGCCTGAATATCCGTCATGCGGTAATTAAAGCCCAGCTCCACCTGCTCATTATACCAGAGCGCGTCCGCAGGATGGACCATCTCCTCCCTGTTCCGGGTGATTCCATGGGCGCGCAGACGCAGCAGCCTGTGATACTTTTCACTGTCGTTGGTAGTGATGGCTCCTCCTTCCCCCGCAGTCACCGTCTTCACCGGATGGAAGCTGAAGCATGTCATGTCGGCCATGCTCCCCACCGGCTGTCCTTTATACCTGGTACCGATGGCATGCGCCGCATCTTCTATCAGAATCAGGCCATGTTTCTCACAGATTTCCCGGACGGCATCCTGCTCAATGGACTGTCCCGTAAAATCCACAGCCACAATCCCTCTGGTGCGGGGTGTGATACATCTTTCAATGGACTGCGGGTCAATATTATAAGTCTCCGGATTGATATCCGCAAAAACCGGCCTGGCGCCGCAGTACAGAATACAGTTGGCGGAAGCCGCAAAGGTAATCGGACTGACGATGACCTCGTCCCCCTCCCGAAAGCCTGCCGCCAGAGCCGCCAGATGCAGTGCGGCCGTCCCGTTGCTCACTGCCACCGCGTACTTTGCCCCCGTCACCTCACAGAGCTTTTGCTCCAGGGCTGTTATCCTGGGTCCGCAGGTCAGTTCCGGGCTGAGCAGCGCCTCTGTCACCGCCGTGACATCCTCTCTGTCAATATACTGTTTTCCGTAACCGATCGGTGTGCTCCTCACCGGATTCCCGCCGAATATTGCCAATTGCTCCATTTGCACCCTCCCCTTACAGCGCATATTTATGCTTGTCTTCCACCGTGATATTCCCGCCCAGCTGGACTTCGATGATCTTCAGTTCCGTATCCGCGGACACCGTATGCCTGCATCCGGCCGGCATGGAAATGACATCTCCGGGCATGACGGCTCTCTCCACACCGTCGATGACAGCCTTTCCCCTGCCGCTCATCACGGTCCAGACCTCATCCCGGTGGTCGTGGCTGTGATAGTACAGTCCATGCCCCGGCAGAAGAACGATCTTGATGGTCATGCTGTCTTCCTGCACGTCAAGCACCGTAAAGCTTCCCCAGGACTTCTCCGCGTACATGACCTGCTGCTCCATCTGCTCCACAAAAGGCTTGATATAGCTGCTCTGTTCCTTATCCGATACCAGGATGCCGTCACTGCTGGCGGCAACCACCATATTCCGGCATCCCATGCACAGGATGGGAATGTTCAGTTCATTTACCACATTGGTATTTTCACAGGTTTCATTTAAGATTCCACGGCCAAGGACGGGAGCCGCCATGGCCTCGGTAAAAGTATTCCACGTCCCCAGATCCTTCCAGCCGCCATTGTAACGGAGCACCTGAATCTCCCTTTCCTGCTCCGCCACCGCATAGTCAAAACTGATCTTCTCCAGCTCCTCATAGCGGGCATAAAGATCCTGATAATCCGTAAAGGGAATCAGCTCATGTGCTCTCCGCAGCAAATATCCCAGGCGAAACGCAAAGACACCGCCATTCCAGAGCGCTCCCCCCGCAATGTATTTCTCCGCGGCAGCCAGGTCCGGTTTTTCCTTAAAAGTCTCCACCCGGCTCACCCTGTCGTCGGATGCAGGAATAATGTAACCGTATTTCTCGCTGGGATACGTGGGCTCTATCCCCAGCAGCGACAGGTTTGCGCTTCCGGTTTCCGCCATCCGGCTCAGCTCCTTCAGCGCCTCGAAATAGCTGTCCTCCACATATGGGTCTACAGGGCAGACCACTACAGGTTCGTCTTCGTTAATTTTCTGCTCGTCCCGCAGGTATGCGGCGGCCAGGCAGATTGCCGGAAACGTATCGCGGCGGCAGGGTTCCACACAGATATTCACCCTGTCTCCCAGCTGATTCTTAATAGAACTCACCTGCTTTTTGCTGGTGGCGATGGTGATGCCCGCCTCCGCGTCCACAGATGTAATCTGCCGGTATACCCGGGTCAGCATGGACTCCAGTTCACCGTCTTCATTCTGAAACATTTTGATAAACTGCTTGGAGCGGACATCGTTGGAAAGCGGCCACAGCCGCTGTCCGCTGCCTCCTGAAAGTAAAATAATATTCATAATTTCGTTTCCTTTGTCATCGTCACCTTCATCTGTCTCCTGTCATCCACATTCCGTTCCATTCCAGATAGTGCTCATTTTGCAAAACAGCCGTGCGCCAAACCCGATCTCCTACGGGTCGGTCCGGCGCACTGCCGCCGACTGGTTTACAGCTCCCGCTCACACAGCTCCAGCGCGGAGGCAATTACCTTGTCCATATCGTAATATCGATAACTGCCGAGTCTTCCGCCGAAGATAATCCGGCTTTCGCTCTCCGCCTTTGCCTTATATTCCGCATACAACGAATCATTCTTCTCATTATTTACAGGATAGTACGGCTCATCCCCCTTCTTCCACTCACTGGAGTATTCCCGAGAGATAATAGTGGTGGGCTGTTTCCCGAACTCAAAATGCTTATGCTCAATGATTCTGGTATAGGGAACTTCCCGCTCCGTATAGTTTACCACGGCATTGCCCTGATAATTCTCCTGTTCCAGTTCTTCTGTCTCAAACCGGACGCTGCGGTACTCCAGCACACCCAGACAGTAATCATAAAACTGATCAATCATGCCGGTATAAATCACCCTGTCCGCCTGCCCGTCCAGTTCCGCCCGATTCGCCAGGTAATCTGTATTCAGCCGGACCTCCGCGCCCTCCAGCAGCTTCTCCACGATCCGGGTATAACCGCCCATGGGAATTCCCTGATACCTGTCATTGAAATAATTATTGTCATAAGTAAAGCGCAGGGGCAGACGTTTGATGATGAAAGCAGGCAGATCCCTGCAGTCCCGCCCCCACTGCTTCTCCGTATATCCCTTGATCAGCTTCTCATACACATCCCGTCCCACCAAAGAGAGTGCCTGTTCCTCCAGATTCCGGGGCTTAGTGATATGCAGGTCCGCAATCTGGTCCGCAATGATTTTCTGCGCTTCCTCCGGGGTGACGATTCCCCACATTTTGCTGAAAGTATTCATGTTAAAAGGAAGGTTATACAGTTCGTCCCGCCAGCGGGCTATGGGAGAGTTAATGTATTGATTAAACTCCGCAAACCGGTTCACGTATTCCCATATTCTTTTTTCGGAGGTATGGAAAATATGGGCGCCGTATCTGTGTACCTGAATCCCGTGAACCTCCTCCGTATAGATATTCCCGGCGATGTGCCCCCTCTTCTCCACCACCAGGCAGGTCTTTCCCTTTTTCTTTGCCTCATGGGCAAACACTGCACCGAACAGACCGGCACCTACAATTAAATAGTCATATTTCATTATGCTTCCTCCAGCGCACGCTTCACTCTGGCTTCCTTTGCGGCCAGTTCACGGTCATGCTCTGCCATAATGCGCACCAGCTCCTCGTAACTGGTCTTCTGGGGATTCCAGCCCAGAAGCCGCCTTGCCTTTCCGGGGTCCCCCAGAAGATTGTCCACATCCGTGGGACGAATCCAGTTCGGGTTGACCCGGATCAACAGCTTTCCTGTCTCACTGTCATATCCTTTTTCCTCAATGCCTGTCCCTTCCCAGCGAATCCGCATCCCGTTGGCAGCAAAGGCTCTCTCCGCAAAATCCCGTACCGTATGCTGCACCCCTGTCGCAATCACGAAATCTTCCGGCTTATCATACTGCAGCATCATCCACATGCATTCCACATAGTCCTTCGCATAGCCCCAGTCTCTCAGGGATTCCAGGTTTCCCAACTCCAGATACTCCTGTATTCCCTCCGCAATCCGTCCGGCCGCCAGAGTGATCTTGCGGGTGACGAAATTCTCTCCCCGCCGCTCCGACTCATGGTTAAACAGAATTCCATTGACCGCAAACATGCCGTAAGCCTCCCGGTACTCGTTGACAATCCAGAAACCGTACTGCTTCGCCACTGCGTATGGGCTGTAGGGATGGAAAGGCGTAGTTTCCTTCTGGGGTATCTCTTCCACTTTTCCGAATAATTCCGAAGTAGACGCCTGGTAAATTCTGGTCTTCTCCGTAAGTCCCAGCATCCGTACCGCCTCCAGGATTCTCAGCACGCCGATGGCGTCCACATCCCCGGTGTATTCCGGGACGTCAAAGGACACCTGTACATGGGACTGGGCCGCGAGATTATAGATTTCATCAGGCTGCACTATGCTGATAATATTGACCAGGGACGAGGAATCTGACAGATCTCCGTCGTGAAGCGTGACCGCGTTTCGGGCAATCAGATGATCAATCCTTTTCGTATTGGGCATGGAAGCCCGCCTTATCACTCCATGCACTTCATATCCCTTATCCAGCAGAAATTCCGCCAGATAAGAGCCATCCTGTCCTGTGATACCTGTAATCAATGCTTTCTTCATAATCATACCCTCCGGGAAAATACTTAAAACTTTTTCCATTATAGCAGATTCTATCTGCAATTCCAATTACAAAATCCCGATTCCTTCATTTTTATCAGGAATTTTGCAGAAATAACCTGAGCACTTCCTTACTCTGCTCTTCTGCGGAGGCCAAATCCAATCACAAAACGGAAACAGGAACGACGAAATGGATGTAATAGAATAACAGAAAAAAAGAAACGGCTTCAAAAAGCAAGAAATAAGCGGCCCGGCAATGCCTGAGCCACTATTTCAAATTCCCCTTTTATGTAGTGCATTATAGTGCATTTCCTAACCAATGTAAAGAAAATTCCATCGACAATTGTCGACAACGGTTACTGTTCACGGCTTCGCCGTTCACAGCAACATGATGCACACAAAATGAGCAAAGTGCGCTCATTTTGGCGCCTGCAGTCTCGGGATTTTCGTGCATAATGCGCACGAAAACCCTCGCGAAGGCACCGAGTGAACAGTAACCGACAACGTTACTGTTCACGGCTTCGCCGTTCACAGCAACATGACGCGCACAAAAACGCTTCGCGGAACCACCCTGTGCATTCCCGGTTTATCCTGCTCATTTCAACCGACAGCGCCTTTCTGCCCGTTCTTCATTTCCTCCAGCAGCGCATCCAGTCTCGCCGCATTCTCAGCTGTCACATTTCCACTCCCCACAAGCGCGATCAGAAAATTGGCAGGCTTGCCGCCATAATACTCATCCAGTATTTCCTGTGTCTGCGCCTGCAGGATCTCTTCTCTGGACATGGCCGCTTTTACAAATGCGCGCGTCCTGCTGACAATTCCCTTCTCCTCTAAGCGAAAAAGCAAAGTATTCAGCGTCTGACGTTTCCACTTTTTGCCTTTCTCCTCCATCAGATCCAGCAATTCCCTGGTCGCAACAGCTTCGGAGCGCTCCCATAATACTTCCATAACGCTGCGCTCTGTCTCCGTTATTTTCTGGCTGACTTTCATTCCGCTCTCACCTCCTTCCATCTGCCTCTCATTTATGTTCAAAACTCCCATGCAGCCAGCCGCACCACCATATATGAAGGTCCGAGAGTTTTGAAGATGCACACAAACCCGCTTTTTATTCAAAGTGAACCTTGCCCAACAGCTGACGGATTTCCTCCACCCCAAGCCACTCTGTATTATTGCCGGAACTGTAGGAAAATCCTTCCGGAACTTTTTTTCCGCTGGGAATTACTCTGCGGCTTTCACTCCAAACCATCTTCGGGTATACGATAAAGTGTTTATCATATTCATAAGTATTCAGCGAATCCTCTACTGTCACCATTATTTCATGCAGTTTCTCACCTTCCCGAATTCCTACCTCAGGTTTGGCGCACCCCGGAAGCATGGCCTCCGCCAAATCCGTGACTTTAAAAGAGGGAATTTTAGAAATAAAAGTTTCGCCGCCCTTTGCCTCCTCCAAAGCCTTTATCACCAGCTCTACCCCCTGCTGCAGGCTGATCCAGAACCTGGTCATGCGATAGTCGGTAATTGGCAGTTCCGTCCCTCCCTGCTGAATAATATCATGAAAGAAAGGAATCACTGACCCTCTGCTGCCGGCCACATTGCCATAACGTACGATAGAAAACGAAATATCCTTCGTGCCCGCATAGGCATTGGCTGCAATAAACAGCTTGTCCGACACCAGCTTTGTGCCTCCGTACAGATTCACCGGATTCACTGCCTTATCCGTGGACAGCGCCACCACCTTCCTCACACCCATGTCCAATGCCGCGTCAATCACATTCTGCGCACCGTTGATATTGGTTTTAATTGCCTCCGCCGGATTGTATTCACAGGCAGGCACCTGCTTCAGCGCAGCGGCGTGTATCACGTAATCCACTCCTTCAAAAGCTCTGCGCAGCCTTTCCTTATCCCGCACATCACCGATAAAGAAACGCAGTCTGGATGCATACTCCCTGAATTCGTTCTGCATGTTAAACTGTTTGAACTCATCCCGGGAATATATAATTATTTTCTTCGGTTCATAATGCTCCAGAACGTATTTCGTAAACGCCTTGCCAAAGCTTCCTGTTCCGCCTGTGATTAAAATAGATTTATGATTCAGCATACTGTCCTCTTTTCCTCATGTCTTATTCGGAGGCAATCCCTCCGCTTCTGAAATGAACCACCCCGCTGCAAGCAACGGGGTATCCGCTCCTGGCTTCTTCTTTCTGAACGCTGCAAGCAGCGGGGTATCAGACCCGTGATGGAATGAAACTCCCTGCAGCAAGCTGTGGGGAATTGAACCCTCTTTTGGATGAAAAGGCGCATCTCTTCGCGCTTACCTTATTATTTCCCTCACCACAAAGGTTTATGTATACCAGTTACCGGTATCTTTCTTCCCAGCTCTTACATCATATCCGGAGACCATTCAATATCCGTGTCCCCTCCCTCGGATGGCGGCTCCGGAGTGGGCTGCGGCGGCTGAGGCGGCTCCGGCGGTGCCTGCGTCGGTTCGGGCGGCGCCTGTGTGGGTTCCGGTGGTGCCTGTGTGGGTTCCGGCGGCGCCTGCGTCGGTTCCGGTGGCGTCAGTGTGGGCTGCGGCGGCTCCGGCGTGGATTGCGGCGGCTCCTGTGTGGGCTGCGGCGGCGCCTGTGTCGGGCGCTGCGGTTTTACGGTGGGTGCCGCAGACGGCGCCGTGGTTCGCACCGGTCGGTCGGTCACCGCAGGTTTCTGCGTTACCGCAGGCGTTGCAGAAGGAACCGGCTCAACCTGCCCCTGTTCATTATAATTCAGCTCAGTAATCTTGTATTCAAAATTCTCCCTGTTCGTCCACAGATCAAATACATCTCCCGGTCCCCCGGTATACTCGGCTTTTGTACACTGTCCTACCAGAATGCCATTGACATAGGTTCCAGTCTCTTTCAGCATATATCCGGTGCCGCCGTTAATCTGCCACTCTTCAAATGCACCATTGTAAGCGCCCCCGGAAACTCCTGTCTGCAGCACCCGTGCCGCTTCTTTCGCATATGTCAGCAGAAGAATCTGCCCCTCCGTCTGATAGCTTGCATTCACGTATGGCTTGTCTTCCGTGTCATATCCCACCTGTACGGAAAGCGAAGGTCCTCCCGCTCCGCCAATCAGATAGCTTCTGCTTCCGTCACGAAGCTCCACAGCCACCGAAGCAAACCATTCTTCACTGCTCACCAGGTGAATCGCCTCCCCCAGATATTCAGGAAGCTCCATGTTCTGCTTCAGATTATTCAGGCTTTCCAGTACCGTTGCTGCCACCTCCGGGCCAAGATCCTCCAGACCGCTGCTCTGGGAACCGCTTTCCCCTGTTCCCGGTTCCGATGTTTTGTCCGGCTCTCCCGTAGCCTGTGCGCTTTCCGGATCCGGCGTAGCCGTCAGCGCAATGGGTTCCAGCGCATCAAGCAATCCTTCGCCGGTTTCGCTTCCATCCCCGCAGCCCGTAAACAGAACTGCCGTCAAAATACCTGTTACAGCACAATATATCAATCTTTTTTTCATAATAATCTCCACAATTCCATGCATGCCGCCCAGCGGCGTTGACTAAACCATACAATCATCTGCAGGACGGCACGGAGCTGCCCGCATTTACCGTCCCGCTTACGGTGTCAGGGCATCCGCATCGGTGATCAGCTTCCGCAGAAAGACATCCGCGTCCGAACCGACCGCATATGTCCCCTGTCCTATCAGCTGTCCGGCCAGCGCATAAATACTTCTGGCCACCACAGGCCCGTATACGGTTGTCTGTACGCCGTCCTTCTCCAGCACAGCATAGCCACGGAACGCAAATTCCGTCTTATACTGTTCCACCGGAAGTCCTACCAGCACAGAGGTAAAACGATACCTTCCATTCACCGTCTCGAAAACCACATCCTGCAATGTCCCGTTTCCGTCTATCCCATAGGACAAACCGCTGACAATCTTTTCCCCGCCTTTTATCATAGGGTACTGTCCGAGATTTGCATTGCTGGTCACCAGAGTTCCGTATTCCTTTAACGCATATCCGTCTACCCCTCCGGAAGTAAGTCTTCCCCGAAGCTCAGCCGAGATACCCGTCTTAAACCGAATTCCCGACTTGCCCGTGATCCGGATGGAAAAACCATGATAAGTCAGCAGGTCCTCCAGCCCCGGCAGCGGCGTGGCCGTATAAACCACTCCGTTATGGCGCAGCTCCCACACATACATACCTGTGGCCACACCGGCTTCATTGTATTTATAAAGCACCGCGGTCCTTGCGTTTCCGTCAGCAGCCACAGCAACCAGACTTCCGTTCCTGATCTCTCCCGCATATGCCACCCCATCCAGCCACATCACAGGCACGCCATAGCCTTCCGGAAGCGGCAGCACCACCTCGTTGGAAACGCCCGGCACACCGCAGGGCTGTGCCGGCATATTTTCATAGACCGGAATCTTGAAAACAAAGGTGCTGTCCAGGGCTCCCGCCCCCTCATAAAGCCGCTTTATGCTGGAAGCCTCCGTGGTCGGCGCGGTAATATTCTGCATATACTGATGCGTATAAGGCGCATAGAAGCCGTTGGGATTTACATTAAATTTCTGCAGATACAGCGTATCCTGCCCCCTTCTGATATAGTTGGCAGAAATAAAGTCCGCCCCGCCCCGAATCGATGCCTCCACATTTGACCATCCATGTTTTTTGGCATATTCCAGTCCGCTCTTGATAACCTGCGCGTTCGTGGTGCCCGAGGCTCCCACATTAAAATAATTATAATAGCCTTCATATCCCGGATATGTACCTGAAATCAGAGGCGATGTGCCCGCACCCTGTTCCTGCAGCACTCTCGCCGCCAGATGGAAAGGACTTACCTGCCGCCCCTCCTCCCGGCCGATTGTCCAGAAAAGATTGGCGTATGTGGTATTGGTTCCAGGCGCCGGACTGCTGTCATTCATAAAAGTATTCTTCAAAAATGTATTCACGGCCTCCAGCGTATGATATGCTTCATTGTAGGTCAGCTGCTCAAACTGAAAAATGGCGCTCTCCGACAGGCTGTTCCTGGGATCCATGTACATCTTCAGGGCCGCCTCCGAAGCATAGTACCAGTTGCCGGTATCGTACAGCCCATTCTTCGTCCAGTCCGGCAGGGTTTTGTATACAAGGCTCTTTCCCCCCTGCAGCTCCTTCGAAATGGAAACCTCCCAGTCCAGGGTAGTGTTCATCTTCACAAAAGTCCAGTTGGGATGCTTTGCCTTAAGTGCCTCCAGCGCCGGGCGATAGCTCTCGGGAAATTGTTCAATATCCGGAAAGGTTCGTGCGTCCATCGCATCCACCGAGTAAGCAACCGCACTGAAATTCAGCCCGTACTCCCCCTCCCATTCCAGGAAGCGGGCGTCAGAACAGGCCAGATAAGCCTGCTGGACATAGCCATACACCAGTCCGCCGTCATACTCCAGCTTCACATAGTACCAGACCTCCGGCTCATCGTTTACATAGACATCCAGAATATTCACAGTCTGTCCGCTGAGTACCGTAACGGCCGCGGCGCTCTCCTCAGACGGCATTGTCCGGACAGGATAGGTATCGCTCAGGTATACCAGAGCCATGATATCCCTCTCTGCCGCAATCTGTGTCAGTTTTTCACCGGCCTCTTCAATCCATTGCGCAGTTTCCTCATCCATATTTCCGGAAGTGCGTTTCAAATTATCGGAAGGCTCGCCGACCTTCACTGCGCCCTCTGCTGTTTTCCCGAGTCCTTCGCCGCTTTCTGCGGATTCCAGGGATTCTCCGCTTCCGTCCGCAGGCTTCCCGGACTCTTCACCGCTTCCCACAGGATTTCCGATTTCTCCACTGTTGTCCGCAGACTCCCCGGGTACTTCGCCGTTTTCCCCAGGATCTCCGGTTTCACCGCTTCCGTCCGCAGACTCCCCGGGTGCTTCTTCGCTCCCCACGGAATCTCCGGATTCTCCGCTTCCGTCTGCAGCTTCCACGGATTCTTCAGCGTTCCCCTCGGAGCTCCCGATCATGCCGCTTCCGTCTGCAGCTTCCCCGGATTCTCCAGTGCTCCCCTCGGAGCTCCCGATCATGCCGCTTCCGTCTGCAGCTTCCCCGAATCCTTCACCGCTTTCTACGGATTCCGCGAAAACTGCCGCATCCCCCGGGAGCGCATCTTCCGTTCCCTCGGCTTCCGCCGTCAGTATCGGCCATTTTATATCTGCATTCAGCAAAGCAATGATTGCTGCCGCGCCGCATATTAACCTTATTACTTTCTTCATCTTGACACCGTACCTTTCTGCAGGATCAGCCAATACGAAACCATTTACGGGAAATGATTTCACCAGGCAGCTTCCTGTAATACGCCCTCTCAGGCATTGTGCAGCCTCAAACGCGCATGCAGCTTTCTGACTCCCTTTGGCGCCAGTGCAAACAGCGTATGGTAAACCTTGTTTTTTCCTGTCAAAACCGGATTTCTCATGGACCTGAACCAGGTTTTCCGCAAATAAGACACGATTTCCCGGTACGTGATGTTGTCTCCCGTCATCTGCCTGACAGGTATGTGCAGCATATATTCAAGTCTCTGAAAAATCCCGAAACGGAAAGCCGTATCCGCCAGCTCCGGGTAGTCCCTGCCCACAATTTCCGCCGCCATATCCGCATTTTCCACACAGTCGGCATACACACGGGAAAATTCCCTCCTGTCAGCCTTGCGGGAATTGCTTCCCACCCGGTAGAATACATGATAATACTGCCCGGGAAGGGACACCAGCTTTTTCATCTGAGGCAGCATGCGCACCAGTAAATGAAAATCTTCATTCAGCTTTCCCGGCGGAAAAGCTTCCGGCGGAAACAGATCCCGGCGGACCAGCTTCGTACACAGCGAACAGTCTCCCCGGTGGAGCAGCAGTTCCTCCAGAAACTCTCCGCTTTCCACTACCCGGGGCCGCGCAGGAGGTTCACAGATATTTGCCAGCAGATTCCCCTCCTCGTCTCTCTCATCCCTGGCAGCCTGTGCCGCCGGAACCTGAAAAGTACGAATTCCCCAAAGCAGACTTTCATACATATCCGGTGATATATAGTCGTCACTGTCCACGAAGCCCACATATTCCCCCGTCGCATGCTTCAGCGCCAGATTCCTTGCGCGGGAAGTCCCTCCGTTTTCCCTGTGAAACACTCTGATGCGGCCATCCTGTGCCGCCAGAGCGTCGCACAGCCTGGCCGTGCCGTCAGTGGAACCGTCATCCACCAGGAGAATCTCCAGGTTGCGGTAGGTCTGCGCCGTGATGGAGTGGATACACCTTGGCAGATATTCCGGAATGTTATATGCCGGAACAATGACCGTGATCAGAGGCATGTCGCTCATAAATCTATGTCTCCTGTCTTCTATTTATACTGCACACCGATTCAATTTGCAGTACACCCGACTGCAGACCGCCAGCCAGGTACTTTCCCGGAGATATCAATGTATACTCGTTATACCTTTATCCTGGCAAATGTTTTTGGCCGTGAGTATAAATTGTGGCGGTCTGCAGTATAACTATACCCGCAGCACCTTCTTTTACCGATTCCGGCCCGGGAATTGTCGCCCGCAAATCTATTGCTGCTGTTCACGGCTTCGCCGCTCACAGCAACATGATACACACTATGAACTGAGCAAAGTACGCTTATTTCGATGCCCGCAATCAAAGCAATCGCTTCGATTTCCCGGGATTGTTCATGCAAGATACACACGAAAACACCTCGCGGACGCACCCAACCGTCTATTCAAAATGCGGTACGCCATTACGGAACCGTCTTCCGGCCCTGCGCTCCGACAGAATCGGCGCAGGCGCACAGGGGATACAGGAACCGATTTCTGCCGGGGCCTGTCCGTCTCTACCCGCTCCCAGAAGATATCTGATCTGTTTCAGCAGCTGTTCCGCGGCATTTTCCGCATTCCAGGTTTCCGT
>CANDMH010000034.1 GCA_947385785.1 uncultured Lachnospiraceae bacterium | reverse complement strand
TTTTTGAGAGAAAGCGGCGAACGGATGGAAATGCCAAATGCTTTCAAAAAAGTAAGAAATAAAACTGCTTGTCCCTATACAGCTATTTGTATAGAATGAAATAGAAATGTAAAAGCATGAAAGGAGATAAAATGATACTTTGCATTGCAGCAGCTCCATGCAGAGTCTGAGGAGACTGCATGGAGGAATCGCTTAAGCGGATATCCTCAGACTTTGCTTCTGTTTTAAGAAAGAATAAAACAAAAGGAGCAAAGGAATGAAATTAATTAAAAAGAATGAATTGTTTGAGTTGAGAGACTTTTTGATACTCTGGAGTACACAAAGTATATCACAGCTTGGCAGCAGCATGACGGGATTTGCACTGACATTGTGGCTGTATGAGAAGACAGGTTCCTCTCTTGGTACAGCGGCGCTTACCATATGCTCTTATGCGCCATATGTATTAATGAGCATATTTGCCGGAGCATTGACAGACCGGTTTCACAAAAAGAAGATAATGCTCGGCTGTGATGTATTTGCCGCAATGTGTACGGTTATTGTATTTGTATTATTCAGGACAAATCGTTTGATGGTATGGCATTTATATATTCTGAATGCGGTTTCCGGGTTAATGAACACCGTACAGCAGCCTGCTTCCGAGGTGGCTATGACGCTGATTATGCCGGAAAAATACTATCAGGCAACAAGCGGGCTTCGTTCATTGTCAAGCAGTCTGGTATCCATATTGAATCCCTTGGTTGCTACGGCATTGTATACATTGATAGGGCTTAACGGTGTGATAGCCATTGATTTGGGAAGCTTTTTTGTCGCGTTTGCGGCATTGCTGTTTTTCATCAAAATTCCGGAAAACAAGAGTAATCGGAGAGACAGCGTACTTGTCCTTGCCAAAGAGGGGCTTGTATTTTTGAAGGAAACGCCGCTTATCAGGGCGCTGATTTTATTTATGGCCGGTGTTAATCTGGTGGCTTCCGCTTTCGATGCAACATTGCCCGGTTATGTGCTTCCTAATCCGAAAGGCGGTTCCTTTATTCTGGGAATTGTCACATCCTGTTCGGGCATTGCTACGGTCATCGGCAGCCTGATTGCCTCGGCCCTGCCAAAACCGAAGGACAGGGTAAAAGTTGTTTACCTGACAATGTTGTTTTCGCTGAGTACTGAAAATTTTTTACTGGCATTTTCCAGAGAACCGGCATTATGGTGCATTGGACAGATCATTGGATGGATTCTGGTACCGATTATGAGTGCAAATATGGACGTGATTCTCAGAACTACCATTCCGGTGGAGCTGCAGGGACGTGTGTATGCGTGCCGTAATACGCTTCAATTTTTTACGATTCCCATAGGACTGTTTTTGGGTGGTTTTATGGTAGATAATGTATGCGAACCCTTTATGAGAATGTATGGCGATTTACCGGTTCTAAAAACACTCTTTGGCACGGGTAAGGGTTCCGGCGCCGCAATTATGATGCTGATACTTGGAGTAAGCGGAAGTTTCACTTGTATCATCACTGGGAAAAAGTTGAAAAAATATCAATATAGCGAAAAGTAATGTTTTTACAGGGGCGGTTATCCCGCCCCTTTACCATTGAGAGAGCCAGGCTTGAGAAGGCCGCTCCAGGTTTGGTATCTGCGCTGCCTTTGGGCTGGTCGTTTCGGTCTGTTGGTGGTTCAGCTTCTCCATTCAACGATATCATCAAGCCTTTTGTGCGGCCTTTTGCCCGGAAATTCATCAGGATAGCCAAAAGCAACTTACCTTTTTGCACCGAAATTTATCTAAAATGGCATAAATGTTGATAAATATTAGCGAAAGCAGTAATATGGTAAAAGAAGGAAAGCAGAGGGCTCTTAAAAAGGATACATGGAGGGGCGTGGTTTCCGTAAAGGGAAGCAACTGTGGCAATTTGGGAACAAACAGGAAGAGCAATAAAAGGAGAGGCAAATGATTATCTGGATCAGCGGAGCCTACGGCGTGGGCAAGTCTACCCTGGCTGACGCCATGGCGGCAAGAATGGAAAAACCATTGATTTTCGACGCGGAGGAAGTGGGCAATGCGGTCCGGGGGAATTACCCGGATTGCCCGTATGGATTTATATTCGAGGATTATCCTCTGTGGGGCGAGTTCTGCAGGAAGCTGCTGAAAGACATACACCATAGTTTCCGGAAGGATATTCTGGTACCCATGACACTGGTGCGGCGCGAGTCCCATGCCAATATCATCGAAGCCCTCATCCGGGAGGGGATCGAGACGCGTTTGATTATCCTGGAAGCTTCCTGGCAAAGCATCCATGACCGTATCCTTGCGCGGGGGGAGGACGAGGACTGTTGGTGCATGAAAAATATCGAGATGGCCCGGGCGGCTTCAAAAGCCCTTCCCGGCGGATTCCACATCGATACCGACGGCAGGACGGTAGAGGAATTGGCGGAGATGGCGTTGAAAGCTGTGGGGGTGCAATAACCGGGGCGCTTGTAAAACGGGATACAGCAGACTTTACTGTGTTGAGAAAGGAATCAGGAAATGGAAAACACGAAACGTAAAGCCATCATAATCCAGGGTTATCTTGCTTCAGGCAAGTCAACCTTTGCACAGCGGTTATCCGGGGAACTGCGGATTCCCTGCCTGATTAAGGATACCTTTAAGTCTGCCCTGTGCAGCAGCATCACAATAGCGGACAGAAAGGAGAGCAGCCGCTTTTCCACATTGGCTTTTGACGGGATGATGTATGTCACAGAGCGCATGTTTGAAACCGGATTTCCCATTCTGCTCGAAGGAAATTTCGTGCCCGGGGGCGTCAAGGCCATAGACGAGGCGGCGGTGCTGTACAGTCTGCTCCGCCAGTACGGATATGAGTCCCTGACTTTTCAATTCCGGGGCGATACAAGGGTGCTGCACCGGCGGTTTGTGGAGCGGGAAAAGACCCCGGAGAGAGGTCAGGCAAACAAAATCGGCACTGCAGTTTCCTATGAGGATTTTGACTGTTGGTGCCATAACCTGGACGCTTTCGACGTGGGAGGAGAGGTGGTCAGAGTGGATACCACGGACTTTACAAAAGTGGATTTTGACGGACTGGCGGAGACGGCAGGGCGGTTTCTGGAGATTGGATAGAGCGAGTTCGAAATCGTTTTCCGTCAGCTGTGCAGGTTACTGTTCACGGCTTCGCCGCTCACAGCAACATGATGCACACAT
The DNA here is from genome assembly GCA_947385785.1 of uncultured Lachnospiraceae bacterium. GTDB lineage: Bacteria > Bacillota > Clostridia > Lachnospirales > Lachnospiraceae > Acetatifactor. The sequence goes on along the minus strand of CANDMH010000034.1, from coordinate 19,457 downwards.
ACAATATACCTTTGATCATAGAATCCTTTTGGGATTCTATGATAGAATTCAAATGCAGAATTCTATTGTCATGAATTGAGCAAAGTGCGCTCATTTTGGCGCCTGCAGTCAAAGCAACCGCTTCGGTTGCAAAGCAACTTAATGAGTTGCTTGGGATTGTTCGTGCAAAGTGCGCACGAAAACGCCTCGCGGAGGCACCCGTGAACAGTAACTGTACAGCACAACAGGGCTGCACCTTGTTGTACAAAATATTGACAACATTATGGAAACGGAATATACTGTGTTCAAAGGAGTGATTTTATGATAGCAACGAATTTTTCAAATGTAAGGAATCATTTTAAGGAAGTATGTGACCGGGTGGTACATGATTCTGATATTGCGGTTATTACGCGGAAAAATGATGAAAATGTAGTGCTTATGTCACAGGCGCAGTATGATAACCTGATGGAAAATCTTCATATAAGAGAAAGCAAAGCCAATTATGAATGGCTGAAAGAGTCCATTCAGCAGGCAGAAGACGGAAAGCTTGTGGAATTTATTGTGGAGGATTAGCACATGAATGTATCTTTCACAGAAAATGCCTGGGAAGATTATCTTTACTGGCAGATAACGGACAGGAAAATAGTGAAAAGAATCAATGAGTTGATTAAGGATATAAAAAGGAGTCCATTTGAAGGACATGGGAAGCCAGAGCCTTTAAAGTATGATTTGGCAGGAAAATGGAGCAGAAGAATAACGGATGAACACAGGCTGGTTTATCAGGTAGAAGGAAAAAATATAATCGTGTATACCTGCAGATATCATTATTGAAGTTTGGCATGCGGTAGAAAGCAAGTACGGTTTGAAAGGCATACGGTAAGCAGGCGCGGTTTGAAAGGCATGCGGTAGAAAGCAAGTATGGTTTGAAAGGCATGCGGTAGCAGGCGCGGTTTGAAAGGTATGCGATAAGCAGGCGCGGTTTGAAAGGCATGCGATTAGGAAGCAAATACGGTCTGAAAGATACGCAGAATGGAAGAAGCAGGTGTAGCTTGAAAGGCAGACAGAAGAGGAAGCAGGTGCGGCCCGAAAGGCAGACGAAGCAGTCATTCTACAACCCTGCCAATCCGGGCAGCTTTATATTATCCAAGCCAAATCTGTCTGTCAGCGCAGGCCGTCAGGCGTTCATGGTGGGAGACGAACACGATGGTTTTGCTGCTTTTCCGGAGAAAGGCACAAAGCCAGTCCAGTGTGTCGCCGTCCAGGTGGTTTCCGGGCTCGTCCAGGAAGAGGAAGGGCCTGTCACTGGCCACGGCCCGGGCTATGGAAATTTTCTGCTTTTCCCCGCCGGACAGGCCGCTGTTCCCGGGGGAAATCGGAGTCTGTGCCAGGTATCCGATGCCCATTTTTTCCATAAGGGCCTGTGCCGCGGCATCGGACAGGGAGGGATTGCCGATTTTAATGTTTTCCAGGACGCTGCCCTGGAAGAGGTAAGGCTCCTGGGGCGCATAGGCGATGTGGCTGCGGTAAGCCCAGGTGTCCCATTCCCGCAGTTCCATGCCGTTTACAAGGAATTTTCCGTTGTAATTTGTGAGCAGGCATGCCATAACCTTCAGGAGCGTGGATTTGCCGCTGCCGTTGGGGCCGCAGAGTGCGGTTTTTCCGCCCGGGCGGAGGGAGAAGGAGATCCGGGACAGGGCCTGCTGACCGCCGTAGGCGTAGGAGAGGTTCTGGCAGTCTAACTGTGTAATCTGGTTTCGGTCATTGGATGTCCCGTCTGTCGGAATGGCGGCTTTTTCGGCGGCGTTTTTCATGGTTTCTATTGAGGCATTCTTTGTAGTGCCTGTTGAGGTATTCTTAGCAGTTGCTGTTGAGGTATTCTTAGCAGTTGTTGTTGAGGCATTCTTTGCAGTGCCTGTTGAGGTATTCTTCGTAGTCCCTGTTGAGACATTCTTCACGTTTTTTTGTACGTACTCGCGAATAGCTTTATTTGTAAAATTGTTCTGTTTGTTCTTATCGTTTTGTTCCATAATATGCTCGGAATTTTCTTCGGCATTCTCATAGAACATGGACAGTCTGTCAGCCGTATTTCGCAGGACAGGGAGGTTCCGGAGCAGGAAGCCGGTATTTTCAAACAAGGTATTGAAAACCGCCGAGTATCCGTACATGGCCGCCACGGTGCCGGGGGTGATGAAGCCTTTCGCCGCCAACAGGGAGCCGGACAGCAGGATGGCCAGGAGGCAGAAGGTTCCGGTAAAGGAGGAGAGGGCCTGTGCGCCGGCGGACAGGCGGATGCTGGTTTTTTGTGTCTGTCGGAAGAAATCCTGATAGAGCCGGTCAGCTTTGCCGCCGAAGGCTTCCCCCAGGCCGTAAAGCTTTACCATGCAGGGATTTTGGGTGATTTCCGCCTCCAGGGAGCGGCGGGCGGAGGTATATTCCCGGGTTTCCTGTTCGCAGCGGCCTTCCATTTTCCTGACAGCCAGGGGAACCAGCAGTTTCAGCAGAGAGATGCCGAAAACCGCCGCGGTGTAAACAGGGCTCAATTCCAGGGCGTGGAAGAGCAGGAAGGCCAAGGTTACCGGCACCATGAGCCCCTTGTCAAAGTATTCCACCAGATAACAGCGCAGTCTGGTGGGATCCCAATCCAGGCGGTTTTGGATATCCCCCGGTTCGTATGGGAGGATGGAGTCGTAAGTCTTGTCCAGGAACCTTCCCAGAACCATGCGGTCGTGGACAAGGGAGTACTTCAGCATGAAAACATTGGCAAGCAGCGTCAGGGCAGGCAGGAAAAGGATCATTCCGCACAAGGCCAGACCCAGGGAGAGAGCGCTTTCCATCCCCAGGGCAAAATCAAGCCGGAAGACGGAATCCGCGAACTGTCCCAGTATAGTGGCGGTGAAAACGGCCAGAATGCCTTCCGCGCAGGCTACGGCAGTGTGGAGCAGGATGGGGATGCGCATGGAATAAAGCGCGTCGCCGTATATTTTCTTTTTGATTTTTGCATTTTTATTTTCGTTTATATTTGTACTTATATTCGAGCACATATTCATATTCATTGGAGCCTCTTTCCTGGACATATGAAGATATTCCTGTTATGTGAGTTTTGTTGCTATTTGGCATTTTGTTGCTATTTGGCATTTTGTTGCTATTTAGCATTTTGTTGCTATTTGGCATTTTTTGTTGTTATTTGGTATTTTTCGTTGCTATTGGACATTTTTTTTATTAAGTCAGTGTCGGTGAGTATTCCTTTCCGGATGGCTGACCCGGACAGGCCGGATCCGGAATTTTGCGAGAATACCCAGGCGGCTGACTTTGCAGATGTTTCTCCTGCTCATTTGCCGCACATCTTGTCTGGCAAATGTTATGGTGGAGTGTAAAAAGGTGTTAAACAGCGGTAAGATACGCTTTCAGGCTGCTCAGGCCGGTTTACCCCAAAATATGGAAGGCATCCGCTGCCGTGTCGAAAGCAGTGTCATGTGTGACAATGATAGTACCGCCTCTCCGCTGTCTCAACAGCCCGGCCAGAAGCTCTCTGCTGTCCCCGTCCAGGGAATTGCCAGGTTCGTCCAGGAGCAGAAGTCCGGGATCTAACGCCAGGGCCAATGCCAGGAATACTTTCTTCCGCTGACCGCCGGAAAGGGTGTCTATGGGCTGTTTCCACTGTTCCTCCTGCAGGCGGAAGCGATGCGCGAAGGAGAGGGCTTCCAGTGTTTCCACACCGGGAACCATGGCGTACAGTTCTTCCGCGGAGACATGGAAGGCAGGATCCTCCTGGGGCAGATAGAAGATTTTTCCCGGGAAACTGTCCGGAGGGAGGGCGCAGGAAGGGATTCCGCCCATGCTGACATCGCCGGAGTCCGGTTTGATTAAGCCCAAGGCCAGACGAAGCAGGGTGGATTTTCCCATGCCGTTGGCTCCCCGGATGAGGACGGTGCGGTCTGCCGGGAGGGACAGGCTGAAGTCATTGAGCACCTGTCTGCCCTCAAAGCTGCAGGACACATGGTCAAAGCGGATGCAGGGTTCCGTGCCGTTTTCAACGGAGCATTCTGAGCTTCCAGAAGTTCCGGTGCCCCCGCGGGTACACATTCCGTCTGAGATTTCAGAAGTTTCAACACCTCCGTCTGTGCAGGTTTTGCCGGGCGTTTCTGGGTTTTCAGGTGCGCATTGTGCAGCAGATGCCTGTTCAGGCCGGAAAATACCAGGATGCAGGCCGGCAGTTTTGTCCAGGGACGTTTCAGCATGTTCATAGAGGGCGGCAATCCTTGTTTCCGCTGTCTTTGCCACGGCAAAGGAGGGAATTGTGTCAAATATGGCTTTCACAGCGGTATAGAACCCCTGGGAAAGGGCGATGGCTTCCACGGCGGTATCCAATTCCAGGGCTCCCTGCAGCACAAACAGCCCCATAAGCCCATAGGTGCCGTAGGTCAGAAAATTGTCGATGAGCTGTTTCAGGGCGATCTCTGCCTCGCAGGAAGCCTCGGAGCGGTTTCCGATGACCAGGTAATCTTTGTGCAGCAGGGCCAGGCGGTCCAGGCACCACTGCTTTAGCCCATACATCTTGATACAGGCGAAACCATGATAGTATTCCAGGGTGCAGTCCGTGATTTGTGCCTCTATATCCCTGGTGTCGCCGTAATTTTTTTCCAGAAAGCCCTTTATCACCAGGGGCGGAACCATTTGCAGGAGGGATATCCCCAGCAGGGCAAGGGCAGCGGTCAGGCTCTGGGCCTGCAGAAAGGCAAAATAAACCAAAAGAGTGGCGAGCCCGGTGTATAAGCCAGGGTACAGGTTTAGGAATTTCCCTGTCACCGTGTCAAAATCGTCATTGAGCATTTCCGTGGCCTGTCCGTGTTTCGTCTCATGGAGCAGGGAAAGGGGGCAGGAAAGGAAACGGCGGTACAGCAGCTGCCTGCATTGGTGCAGCGCCCGGGAGGAGAGCTGCCCGTATGCTGCGTTTGCTAAGAAATCAAAGAATTTCGCCAGAGTCAGCAGAAGGAGCAGAAAGCAGCCCTTTCGGAGTACGCCGCCGCTGTCTCCGGATACGGCGCTGGTTACGATCTGCGAAAGCAGACGGGCGTTCCACAGGCCTATGGGGATGGGCAGGAGTCTTAACAGCCAGGCGGCAATGCCGGCCCGGCGCAGGATTGGGGCAAAGTCCCTGGAAGGGGTGGGGGCATTTTGGGGGGTGGGTGTCTTTTTCGTTTTCTGGTTCATGGAAATATCCTTTCTGAAGCAGCCGCAGTGGAATTTATACTCACGGCCAAAAAATTTGCCAGTTGAAATTGTATAACCAGTGAGTGCTTCTGTCGTATAGAACAGATATCGGCAAATGAATGCGCTCACGAGTATGTTTCAGCATATCTGTGGAGAATTCCGTTTTAAGCTTCCAGGGAGCGCAGGATTTCCCGGAAGGGCTCTTCCTGGCGGTAAGGGTCAAAGGAGGGACTGGCAAGCCATTTATCCCGCATAATCTCCGTCAGGGGCCTGGTGTCGCTGGTCTCGAAATCCAGGGATTTTTCCTCTATGGTTCCCAGCAGGAAGCTTGTATAGCTCTGGACTTCCGGCCTGGCATCAAAGTCTCTTGCCGCCTGGGCTGCCAGCTTTAAGTTTTGATACATGAGCTGTTGTTGCCCAAGCCTTGCGTGCTGCTGTGCCAATTCCCAGTACAGGTTGGCTGTACCCCAGTCGTTTGCAGGAAGATTTCCGTCGCAGATCAGGGTATCCAATGCAAACATTTTTTCGATAGCACGTACCGACTCTTCGGCCGATATGCATCCGGAGGTGACCAGCATCCAGATGTTCCCGTGCAGGCTTTCGTAATCCGCCAGGATTTGCTTTCGGAGAAAGGGCAGCATTTCCTCTTTCTCCAGTCCCCACCAGATTTGGTTTTCCCGGCATAGCGCCTTTGGGGGCAGGGTTTCGTAAATGGAGCGGCCGATGGCCTTTCGGCCCATCTCCACATGGTGGAAGGCCAGTCGGGCGGTGGCTTCCAGGCGGATGGTCTGGTCAGGGCAGTATTTTTGAATCCGTTCTCCCAGAGCGACGATTTCTTTGTCGTATTTCGCCATGTTTTCCTTCCATTCCGGAATGTTGCCGTCCTCGTCGCCGGATATGAAGAGGGCGTACATCAACTTGTTGAGCAGCGCGTAATTATTGGGAAATTCCGCCACTCCTTCCCGGGCGGTATCGATGCATTCCTGGACCTTTCCCTTGTTGATCGCCGCCTGGAACCGTTCCAGATATTGGTTTACTTTTGCCTTTTCCGTGGCATCGTCAATGCCCAGGAGGCTGTCCGTGGAGCAGCGGAAAATCTGTGCTATGGCGGGCAGCAGCTCCATGTCGGGATAGCACACGCCCAGTTCCCAACGGGAGACGGACTGGCAGGATACCCCGAGCATTTCGGCCAGGGTTTCCTGGGTGATGTTTGCGGCTTTGCGGAGGGATTTTATGTTTTCGCCGATCTGCAGTTTCATGATGGGAGGCTCCTTATAATGCTTTATTTTGGTAAATATTTTAGGCCGCGGGTATATAATCGTGAGCGCATTCATCTATCGTTCTTAGGTCTGCATTGCTAAAGTGCTCATTCGTTATACGCCTTTACATTGGCAGATGGTCCAGGCTGTGAGTATAATTTGTGCCGTTCACATTGATAAAATTTTATCCCTGTTTCCCGAAAAATACAACTACACATAAAGTGATATTTTTTCACCTAAAGAGTGAACCGGCTGTTTACCAGGTGATCCAACGAGGTATTATTACGCATTTTTGCGTGGCCAACCCGAGACTGCTGTGGAATGGGTTCTGCGAAGTCATTGAATCATGGAGGGTACATTCCCCGATGCCTGCATCGCGCAAACCGGCATCGAGCGTAGCGAGGCTGGGCGAATATCCCGTTCCTGCGAAGCAGGAGGCAAACACTTCTGCGGTGTTTGGGTGCTTGCACCGGGGAAGTTTATATCGCTGTGTCTGCGGTTGTTGTGCATCAGTTTCTGTATATCAGTTGATTTTCCTATTGACTTTTCTGTGAAATCATTGTATATATTTGTATATGGTTGCGAATACGTGGAATTGATTGCAAATACATGAAGCGCGGCAGAACAAGGCGGGCGCTCCCTGAAATTCGGCATCAGTGACCATATGGGGGGCTGATTGCCATACAGAGGGCTTATCTGGAAATAGCAGACCAGGCCTGTATCCTGGCGGACAGCTCCAAATTTGAATCTTACGCTCCGCTGAAGATAAGCGGATTTGAACCGAATTTTCTCTGTATAACGGACTCCGGGCTTTCGGACGAGGTGTGGGAGGCATACAAAAAGGCCTCTGTTGACGTGGTGAGGGGGTAATTTTCTGATGGGTAAAGCGAGGATATCCAGGAAGCAGATGGGAACCTTATGCCTGCTGTGCTGCCTGGTCTATTTTGTAAGCTATCTGACCAGGCTGAATTACGCGGTCTGCATGGTTGAAATCCAGGCCGCCCTGCAGATAGGCAAGAATCTTGCCGGGCTTCCTGTTACGGCCAGTTTCCTGAGCTATGGCATGGGGCAGATTATATGCGGATTTCTGGGAGACAGACATGAGCCGCGGAAAATGATTTTCACGGGGCTGACAGGCTCCGCACTGTGCAATCTCCTGGCGGTGCTTCTGCCCCGGATGGAGGTAATGATTCCGGCCTGGTTTGTCAACGGCTTTTTCCAGTCCATGCTCTGGCCGCCCCTGGTGCGGATTATGGCGGAGAGTCTGGACGAGGACTGGTATCGGAAGGGCTGCGTGTGGGTATCGCTGTCCTCTTCGGGCGCTACGGTTGTGCTGTATCTTCTGACACCGCTGTTTATCCGGATATCGGGGTGGAAAACCGCATTTTATCTGGCTGTGGCGGTGGGAATCGCAGCGGCTTTCGTGTGGATCCGGAATACGGGCAGGATGTTCGGGGACAGGGCGTCTCTGGAAGGGAAGGCAGACGCGAAGACGGATGGCGTGGGAAATAAGGCGGCAGATGGCGACATGGCAGGTGTGAGGGGCAACGCAACGGTGAGTGCAGACGACAATGTGGCAGTTGTGGGAGACAGTGCAGTGGATGCGGAAGCAAAAGTGGCAGGCACGGAAAATCGTGCAGCAGATGCGGAAGACAGTGTGGCGGAAGCGAAATCGGCAATACTGGCTGCTCCCGCTGAACCCCGGCCCGAACGGACGAAAGCAGGAGCCCTGTTCGCAGGCGTACCTATTATGGCAATCCTCCTGTCCATCATACTGCACGGCACCCTAAAGGACGGGATTACCACATGGATGCCTGTCTATATGACGGAAATGTTCGGCATGAGCAGCTCCCAGTCCATCCTGTCCACCGCCGTGCTGCCCATATGCAGCGTATTCAGCACACTGCTGTCCTCGGCGCTTCTGTACAGGCTGAAAAACGAGGTGCTTACCGCCGCCCTGCTGTTCGGGACAGGCGCCCTGGCGGGGATTTCCATGCTCGCCGTTTATGACAGCCATCCGGCGGCCTGCGTGGTGATGATGATGCTTATTACAGGCTGTATGTTCGGTGTAAACCTGATGCTGATCAGCCGGGTGCCGGGGCATTTTGCAGGCCGGGGGAATGTTTCCACGGTTTCCGGAATCCTGAATGCGGCCACCTATGTGGGAAGCGCATTGAGTACTTACGTCTTCGGGGCGGTGGCGGAAAGCTCGGGATGGATGACAGTAGTGGTATTATGGGGAGCGGCGGCTTTGGCAGGCACCCTGCTTCTTGTGACCGGAATCCGGAAGTGGGCCCGCTTTGGCAGCGGGGAGAATAAGGCGGATGATTTTCAGGAATATTTTGAGGAAAAATAGTGGCATTTTTTAAGAAGGAACAGAGAAGCCGATATGGCGTAGGATGAAGGAGGCAGGAAATTTGAAACAAAAAATGGAACTGGGCATCAACACGGATTTTGAGAGGGAGTTTGTGAAGATTGAGGACATGAAACGGAGCCTGGAGCAGATTGCCGGGGCCGGTTTTTCCCACATGCACTGGTGCTATGAGTGGGATGGAGATTATATTTATGCCGTTTCGGAGATGAAGCAGATACGCGGATGGATGGAAGAGTACGGCCTGCAGGCAAAATCACTTCATGCAAGCAAGGGCAGCTCCAGGGCTGAGAATGCACGGATAGAGGGGCATTACCGGAAAGACTACACTTCACAATCGGAGCCGAACCGCATTGCCGGGGTGGAGCTGATCCGGAACCGGGTTGAACTGGCGCATATCCTGGGGGCAGGGGAAATCGTGCTGCATATGTATCTTCCTTATGAGGAATTTGAAAGGAAACCGGATTTCAAGGAAGTATTTTACGGCCAGGTATACCGCTCCCTGGATGAGCTGATGCCGTTCTGTGAGCAAAAAAATGTCCGCATCTGTATTGAAAATCTATTTGAAGCGCCGGGTGAGCTGCAGATAGAGCAGTTTACCCGGCTGTTCGGGCGCTATCCGGAAAAGTTTCTGGGGCTGTGTCTTGACACCGGGCATGCCAACCTGGTATGGGGCAGGGATTTTGTGGAAAAACTGGTGTATCCTTTTAAAGACAGAATCTACTCCGTCCATCTGCATGACAACCGCGGATGGGGAGGAGAGCCTGGCTGCGGCGACGCGCACCGGATACCGGAAGATCCCGATTTCCCCTGGAAGGAATTGATGAATGTATTGAGAAATTCCGCCTATGAAAATCCACTGGTGCTTGAGGTGTGCATGCCGGCAGGAGATAAGCCGGAAGCGTTTCTCAGGAGAGCCTATGCGGCAGGACAGAGGCTGTACGAGATAGCATGACCCCTGGTTTCGGTGGCCGGAGAAAATGACAGGCGCTTACCGAACAAGACGGATCCGGTGCATTTCGCAGTATTTTTGTGCATTCCGGCAAAATTTTGGATCCGGCTTGTCCGGGTCAGGGTATGTGAGAAAACACAATCGATAAGCAGTTTAAAAGTTTTACTACATACCAATCATGGAAGTAAAGTCCGCCATCATTTCGGATATCTTAATCTGCTGAGGGCAGACCTGCTCGCAGCTTCTGCATCCCACGCAGCTGGCGGGACGCTTCTCCGGGGGCATGCTGCCGACGGCCATGGGGGCGATGAAACCGCCGCCTGTGGCCTTGTGCTCATTGTACAGGGCGATGAGCTCCGGAATGGGGAGGTTCTTCGGGCAGTGACTGGTACAGTAATGGCAGGCGGTGCAGGGCAGTCCGGCCTTTTGCACCTCCGTGTCCGTAATCCGGACCAGGGTGTCAAATTCCTCCCTGTTCAGAGGCGCGTCGGTTTCGTATGTAGCAATGTTTGCCTTGAGCTGTTCCAGATTGGACATGCCGGACAGAACCATGGTCACGCCGGGAATGCTCTGGAGAAAACGGAAGGCCCACCCGGGAACGGTTTCTTCCGGGCGCATGGAGTGCATGGCGGCAGTCAGCTCTTCGGAAGCCGCCGCCAGTTTGCCGCCCCGCAGGGGTTCCATGACCCACACCGGAATGCCAGACTGTGTAAGCAACGCGGCCTTTTCCTGTGCATTCTGGAAGTGCCAGTCCATGTAGTTGAGCTGAAGCTGGCCGAATTCCATATGTGCGCCGTAAGCCTTCAGGAAACGCCGGATTACGTCCATGCTGCCGTGGGCCGAAAAACCAAGATGACGGATGCGGCCGTTTTCTTTCTGTTTCAGCAGATATTCCAGGATGCCATACTCCGGGTTGAGATAGGAGTCTATATTTCCCTCGTAGACATTGTGGAACAGATAGAAATCGAAGTAGGGCGTCCGGCACTTCTCAAGCTGTTTCTCAAAGATTTCCTCCACCTTGTCCATGTTGGAGAGGTCATAGCCGGGGAATTTACTGGCAAGGTAATAGCTCTCCCGGGGATAGCGGCTTAAATATTTCCCGGCAGTCAGCTCCGAGTTGCCGTTGTGATAGCCCCAGGCCGTATCAAAGTAATTGATGCCGTTTCGGTAGGCATAGTCGATCATTTCCGCGGCTTTTTCTTCATCTACCACATTGTCGTCGCCGTTTACGACGGGCAGGCGCATCATGCCAAGCCCAAGGGCGGAAAGCTGCAGGGTCTGAAATTGTTTGTAAATCATGGTGTTGTCCTCCTATTTAAAGTTCCGCAGGAAGGGAGCCTGTGCCGTTATAGCGGAGAATTTCCGGCAGCCAGGAGCAGGCAACCGAAAATCCTCCGGGCCCAGTCTTCCTTCCTGCTGTTTATAGTCCCGTATGGAGAGCGGCTGTGCCATTTGGCGGAGAGATTTTCGGCAGCCAAGAGCAGGCAACCGAAAATCCTCCGGGCCCAGCCACTCTCCATACTGTTTTAAAGTTCCGCAGGAAGGGAGCCTGTGCCGTTATAGCGGAGAGATTTTCGGCAGCCAGGAGCAGGCAACCGAAAATCCTCCGGGCCCAGTCTCCCTTCCTGCTGTTTTAAAGTTCCGTAGCATTCGACTGGCAGTCAGGTTCGTCCCAGACAAGCTTCCCGGTTTCCACGGCGGCTTCGTAACGGGAGATTTTGTATTCCAGGCGCTCCAGTTCTGTCTGGTATTTTTCGATCTGTTTCAGAATCTGGCTCCGGGCCTCTTTCAGCAAATCCCGCCTGGCAGAAAAGGTTTCGTCTCCCTGTCGGCATAATTTGACATATTCGGCAATCATCTCCACGGGGACGCCGGCATTGCGCATGCACAGGGCGTTTTCCACCCATCCGATGTCCTGTTCGGTGTAATCCCGTATGCCGTTTTCCGTCCGGTTTACCGGGGGAATGGCTCCGATGCGCTCATAGTAGCGGAGCGTGTCCGGGGAAATCCGGTAGTTTTCACATACCTTCTTGATTGTCATGTCTGTTACCTCCGGTTTGGATGCAAGTCTGGAATGTTTTTCTATTATACAGGTTGGAGCCGACTCCATGTCAAGGGGTTCTTTTTAAAAAGTGCAAAGGATGATAACTGTAGGAGAGTTTCTGCATAATGGATTGGAATTGTGTTTGTGCAGAGGAATCCTGATGCCGGTGAGATATTTGAAAGGGATTTTGGCTTTAATCCCTTCTGCCCGTCCTTTCGTGCCGCTCTGATTTGAAAGTGAGGGAAAGGGGCAGGGAAGTGTCGGTATTCAGTTCCAGAAGTTCAGGCACTGCAAACCTTGTGCGTTCCAGGAGCGCGTCAAATGAGCCTGACTCCATGACGAGGCCGGGAATGTCGTTACTGGTGGCAATCCATACACCTGCTTCATCGTTCCATGTAAAGTTTATAAGATATTCCATAGTAAATACCTTTCTTTAAAATTCTGAATATATTAAGTTTGACCATGCGGTTTCTGCCAGGACACCTGCCCTATGAGGTGGAAGAGGCCTGCGTTATTGCCTATCAGAGAATCCTGGCTTCGGAGCGGCTTCTGGCGCTTCACAATTTCCGGAACCGGGAAAGCGAGGTGAGAATCCCGGAGGGCTATTACCGGAAGGTGATTGGAAATTATGACCGTTCCCATGATGGGGGAGGCAGATACCGCCTGCAGTCTTATGAATGTATTGTGCTCTATGGGATAGGGGGAGATTTTTGAGTTCTTCTGTCCCATGTATCGCAGGACGGGAAAGTGGAGGCGCTGTTATTTTATAACGATATCTGCCGCCTGATGCAAAGCCCGGCCAGAAAGCTTTCGGGAATCCGCATTCCGTCCCCGCCAGTCCCAAGGCCGGTGCCGTCTTCCCTGCTTTCATGGAAATCGCTGCCGCCGGTCAGGGACAGACGGTATTTCGAAGCAATTCACATGAGATTCTGTGTATACGCGGTATTTTGTGTGGGATGGATACATTCCACCGCATCCAGGCCCTGCCCTGTAAGATGCCGGATCAGGGATTCCGTTTCGCTGTCGCTCAGTCCATATTCCGCAGGGTGCGCCAGGGAGACCACGCCTCCTGCATCATGTATTTTCCGGGCTACTTTGGAAAAGGGAGGGTACTGGCATGCAACGTAGGCGGAGCCCTCCCTGTGCAGATACCTGTGCAGGGCATCTTTTACGTTTTCCGCATATCCCTTTTGGACCAAAAGCCTGGCTATATTTAAACGGGTTATGGTGCTGCCAGGGGACCGGGCTTCCAGTTCTTCATACTCAATGGGAATCCCCACTGAGCCAAGAGCATGTAAAATAGCCCGGTTGTGCTCTGTACGCAGGGCTTTCAGCGTCTCCATGTAGTCGCTGAGGGCATCGGGGACAAAGGAATATCCTAAAACATGAATGTTGATCTCTTTATTGTCCATGTGGCAGCGGGAATTAATCTCCACTCCGTCCAAAAAGCGGATTCCCAGGGCTGCCGCCTGCATCCGCGCCTCCTCCAGGCCTGATATGGTATCATGGTCTGTAAGTGAGATGGCTGACAGCCCTGTTTCCTTTGCGAGTCTTACGATTTCGGCCGGTGTGTCGGTTCCGTCGGAGCAGGTGGAGTGGGTGTGCAGGTCTATGTATTTTTCCGGGAAATCTGCTTGTTTGCTGTCTGGAGTTTCTTTTGTTACTTTCATATACAAACTTCCTTACCTTTCTAAACCTCCGTTTTACAATCTGCCCGAGCCTTTATGTCAATGCCAAGCTCCTCGCATTTTCGGACGGCAAGGTCATGGTCCTGTAAAGCTGCCTTCCGATACCAGAATTCCGCCTGTTTCCTATCCTGTTCCACACCGATGGCCTCTTCGTAGAACCAGGCAAGGTTACATTGACCGTCGCGGTCACCGTGCTCCGCAGCCCGGCGCGTCCAATAGACAGCTTTTTTCAGGTCTTTTTTTACTCCCAGACCCTCATAGTAGAAGTATCCCACCTGGCATTCCGCAAGAGGATAGCCTTGTCCGGCAAGGGTCAGGTGTCCCTGGAAACATTTTTCATACTGCTGTGTGTTAAAGTATTTCTCAATCAACTCATTACAGATCGCAAGCTCTTTACAGGGTTTATAGTAGGAATCTGACATTGTGTGCTCCTTTTTTAATTGGGAGTTGTGGGGAAATAACGGATATTGCTTCCTTGGCATATCCGTTCGTTCCTGTTTTCGCCTGGGGTTTTGCGCGGCAGCGCATTTCCCTGTCATTCAGTATAGCGCAGGAGAGGCGGAGATTCAATCTAAAAAACGGAAAATATTTAAGTTAAATAGTAAGAAATACTTTACATTTAGAGTGGAATAGTTTATAATGTGGCAGATAAGAAAATCTGTCAAAATTTGAAAGGAGCTATACATCAATGGCAAACGAAAAAGATGTCAGCAAAATCATTAAAGAATTAGGGTATGAACCCAAGGAACATGCCTGTATCGTTGTAAAATATGCGCCCGACGATACTTTGGGCAGCAAGTTGACCAACTTTTTTACTTTGGAATATTACATCATGCAGCTGTGTGAAGAAGAAATTGTCTTTATTCCCCTCCAGGCGATCTTTTTTGCAGGTATGTTTCCAAAGAAAGAAATTGCATTGAGAATTCCTTATGACACAATCCGGTCCGTTAATATTACCGAGGTCCAAAATACATTAAATTATGAAGTCACTTTCACAACAGATACGGATACCATACGCCTCTCGGTGCAGAAAAAAGAATGGAGTGAATTTCGTTCCGCCGGAACAGTTGCAACAGGAAACAGTTTTCTGAGTGTTGGAGGATTAGCCGTAGCTTCCAAGGATTGGCAGTCGATAAACTGGCACAGGCAAAACTTGGACAACACGTTTTCTTTGCTGCGGAATATACCACAATAGAAAGCGTCTTAGCAAAGCCGGATAGACCAGTCAACAGCAAGACAAAGCCGGATGAGCAGTCAGCAGCAAGATAAAGCCGGATGAGCCGGTCAGCAGCAAGACAAAGTCGGCAGAGCCGGTCAGCAGCGAGATGAACGGAGCGGCGAGCGGCCAGTCCCGCCTGTCCTCACAGGCGGGTAATCAGGAGGGCGACAGTACTTATGCTGCCGCTCTCTTTCAGACACGTGCAGGCCCGCATATGGAAGTCTGCTGCTGAAGCAGTATGCGGGCTGCGCGGCGGGCAGGCTTAAGGTGCTGTATAGTATATGTTATCTGATTTTCCTTAAAATCAACAATGCAATATCGGCCGTTAAAAGAAACAGGGTATAAATAGTCTGTGTCCAATTTGCCAACCGAACGGGGTTGTCCATGGCCCATATTTGAAAAATTGCGAAAATATTCAGGAGAAAAAACAACATGACAAAAGAAATCAGGGAAGCAGTAGCAATAAGCCCCCGCCCTCTTTCATCTCTTCCCTCTTTCGAAAAATAGAAGAATATGAAAAAGCCTAAAAACAGGAACCCCAAACCTATATTTATTAGCCCAAAAGTTCTGCTGTCAAATAATCGGGTCAGCCATTCAACCATTAACCTTCCTCCTTAAAGTCAAATAAATCCTCAATTGTAACTCCAAATACTTTTGCTATATTGTATGCGAGCAGCATAGATGGATTATAGCGATTTCGTTCAAGTTGCATAATGGTCTGTCTTGATACACCCACCAAATCGGCAAGCTCTTGCTGCGTCATTCTTTTTGTGGCCCGGTATATATGAATCTTACTATCAAACTGATATTTGTTCTTATTAGCCACAGGAACACCGCCTTTCAGTGTTTTTCATATCCCGTGCGGTTACAAGCATGCTTTTAGTTCTGCTTTTGCCTGGGGTCTTGCGCAACAGCGCATTTTCTCTGTTATTCAGTATAGCGCAGGAGAGGGGAAGATTCAATCTAAAATTCATTGTAAAGCTTTCTGTTCTATGCTAGAATGAAATATAGCATCCGGCTCATGGAATCTGTCCATTGATTCCAGTGCTCCATCCAGGTTCCGGCCGGATGGAGGACCAGGATGGAAACAAGCAAACCAATCATACCAGGAAAGGAAAAAAGTATGCCAAATACGCCATACGATGACGTGTTCCGTACTTTGCTTAACGATTGCAGTCCCCTGATCCTTCCGGTCATCAACGAAGTGTTCGGAGAGACGTACACAGGAGAAGAGAAAATCGTATTTTCTCCCAATGAACATTTTCTGAACAGCCAGGACGGCAGGGAGCAGGAGCGGGTTACGGACACCTGTTTCAAGGTTCTTGGTACGAAAGAGAAAAAATACCACTGGGAATGCCAGAGCAGCCCGGACAGCAGCATGCTGGTGAGAATTTTTGAGTACGATGCCCAGATTGCATTGGATCAGGGGGAGATAAGAGGGAATAAGCTTATTGTCACTTTTCCTCATTCGGCGGTGCTGTTCCTGCGCTGTAACAGCTCTACGCCGGAGGAGATGGAGATGGAAATCCGGACGTCGGGGACGAATGCGTCCTACAACATACCGGTCATGAAGTCACAGCGTTTTACGGTGGATGAGATTTTTGAGAAGAGACTGCTGTTTCTGATACCGTTTCATATCTTTTCTCATGAAAGCCGGTTTAAGCTTTATGAGAAAGACCCGGGCCAACGTAAGAAGCTCACAAAAGAATATGAGGATATCTGCCGTCGCCTGGAAAAGCTTCTGGAAGAAGGCGTTATTGATGAGTACACCAAATGTACCATTCTGGATATGTCGCGGAGGGTCTTGAGAAACATTGCGAAAAAGTACAAAAAAGTAAAGAAAGGGGTGAAGTCTGTCATGGGCGGAAAGGTTCTTGATTATGAAGCGAAGCGGATAAGGACTGCGGGTCTGTTGGAGGGACGGAAAGAGGGGCAAATTGAAGGAAAGGAAGAAGGGCGCAAAGAAGGCAAATTGGAAACATTAATCGAGCTCGTACACGACAATGTATTGACCGTACAGGAAGCGGCTTTCCGGGCAAAACTCACTGAGACAGAGTTTCGGAGCCAGATGAAAAAGCATAATAAATGAGCGACAGCGGCAGACAGGGCAGACCGCAGGGAGGTATAAAATGGACGCGTTTTCCAGGCTTGCGCCGTTCATCCAGGATTTTATCTATCAGAATAAGTGGGAGGAGCTTCGGGGCATACAGGTGGCGGCCTGCGATGTGATTTTCGACAGCGACGACAATCTGCTGCTGTCCTCGGGCACGGCTTCGGGCAAGACGGAGGCGGCCTTTCTTCCCGTGCTCACGGAGCTGTACAATCATCCCTCCGCCTCAGTGGGGGTGGTGTACATTTCCCCGCTGAAGGCCCTGATCAATGACCAGTTCAAGCGCCTGGAGCTGCTGCTCTTAGATTCTAATATCCCGGTGACCAAATGGCACGGGGACGCCTCCATGGACAGGAAGGAAAAGCTGATGAAGCAGCCCGAGGGCATCCTGCAGATTACGCCGGAATCCCTGGAGAGCCTGCTGACCAACCGCCGGGGGAGCTGTTTGTCCCTGTTTTCGGATCTGCGTTTTGTCATTATCGACGAAGTGCATTATTTCATGCGGGACGTGCGGGGGCTGCAGCTTTTGTGCGTGTTGGAGCGGCTGAAAAACCTAACCGGGGTGAATCCCAGGCGCATCGGCCTGTCCGCAACCCTGGGGGACGTGTCCCTGGCGCAGAACTGGCTGAATACCGGAAGCGGCAGGCGGTGCGCGGCCCCCATTGTGAACGAGGGGAAAAAGCGGGTGCGGCTGCACATCGAGCGCTTTGTGAATTACGCGGACAGGCGGGATATGGTGGAGCGGGACGGCAGCCTGAATGTGGTGGATGTGGATACCGGGGGCGATATCGGCGATAGGGAGCACTACGAATATCTGTTTCGCCAGACCCTGGACAAGAAGACCATCATTTTCGCCAACAGCCGGGAGGAAATCGAGCAGATTATGGCCCATCTGCACGAAATTGCGTTAAAATATAAGGCTCCCGACGTATACCGTGTCCACCACGGCAATGTGTCCGCCCTGCTTCGGGAAAATACGGAGGAGGAGATGAAGTCGGCGGAGGAGAAGATCGTCACCGGGGCCACGGTGACCCTGGAACTGGGCATCGACATCGGCTCCCTGGACCAGGCAGTGCAGGTGGGGGCGCCCCTGAATGTGTCCAGTTTTGCCCAGAGACTGGGGCGGTGCGGGCGGCGGGGACAGATTCCGCAGCTGCTGTTTACCTTTGTGGAGAGCCTGAAAATTAATACCTCGGATGTGCTCGGCCCCATTAACTGGGAATTTATCCGCACCATCGCCATTGTGGAGCTGTACCTGCGGGAGCACTGGATTGAACCCATCCCGCCCAGGCACCATCCCTACAACCTTCTGTACCACCAGACCTTAAGCTGCCTGAAAAGCAACGGGGAGATGTCCCCGGCTGCCCTGGCAGGGGCGGTGCTGAGCCTGGGCTGTTTTCGGAAGATTTCCCAGGAGGATTATAAGAAGCTCCTGCTCCACCTGGTGGACATCGAGCAGCTAGAACGCACGGAGCACAACGGCCTGACGGTGGGCCGGGCCGGTGAGAAGATTATCAACAGCCACAAGTTCCTGACGGTTTTCGAATCGCCGGAATATCTTCTGGTGAAGGATGAGAACCGCACCATCGGCACGGTGGACAAGCCCTATCCCGTGGGCACCCGCTTTGCCCTGGCAGGGCTGTCCTGGGAGACCGTGGATATCAATGTGAAGTCCAAGGTGCTCTTTGTGAAGCAGGTGCCGGGCATCTCTGCGGTGGACTGGGATATGGATTTCGAGATTGACCTGCACACCAGACTGGTGCGCAAGGTCCGCGGCGTGATGCAGCAGGATGACCCCTATCTGTATTTAAGCGAACGCTGTCAGGAGAGGCTGACGGAAATCCGTTACATCGCCAGGAACAGCGGCATCCTGGAAAACCTGGTCACGGCCCTTTCCGAGAGAAAATACGCGGTGTTTCCCTGGATCGGCACCAGGCAGCTTGTGACGCTTCATTTTCTCCTGCTTCAGAGAGGCATCAGCAATAAAATGCCCTGGAGCACCAGTCTGTACCTGGAGGTGGTTTTCAGCGGCAGCGGGGAGGAACTGGAAGCCATCATTCTGGATATCCTGCGCTCGGAGCCGGATTTGTACAGCCTTCCTCTGCCGGACAAGGTGCAGGTGAAGGGGAAGTATAACGAGTTCGTTCCCTTCGGCCTGCTGCGGAAGCAGTTTATTGAGGATTATCTGGATTTCGGGGGGCTGCGGCGGGATATGGGGGAGGACAGAGGCGTTTGATTTCTGTGGCGGGATAAGGGAAGGAACAAGGGGGGTACTGTGAAAGTCTTCAAACTGGACTCTGCGGCACCGCGAGGCGTTTCGGGCTCTCCTGCACGAAATCCCGAGACAGCCGTGCGCCAAACCCGCTTCTCTTGCGGGTTTGTGTGCATCCACAGTAAACCTCCAGACTTTCATGCAAGGTGGTGCGGCCGAGATGCATGGAGGTTTACTGTGAATCTCTTGTAATTTGCCTGCGGAAACCGCGCAACAGCTGGCGTTATGGAAAATGCTATGGGGGCAGGAGGCTTGTCAGAGTTAGGAGAGACTAATGGTGAGCGGAAAAATATATGAATCCTGAATCCGTGAGCCTTGCCGCAAATTATTTTCACAATGCCACATAATTTCA
>CANDMH010000033.1 GCA_947385785.1 uncultured Lachnospiraceae bacterium | reverse complement strand
TTACCGGATAATTTCATCCGGTTTTAATTTGAGATCAAGCTCACGGATTCAGGATTAATTTAACATCAGCCCCACGAAAATATCAGCTTTTTTGAGTCTACCGACAAAAAACAACAAAAAATTTACATGACACTAACTTGACATCAGCGGGGTATGGGCGGCTGAACGTGGTGGGGACGTTTGATGCGCTGATCGGGGTGTGAGATGTGGACTATTACAAGATGTTCTCTATGCAATCGTCTCATACAAAGCCGTTGTTTAAGCATAGTCCTCTTTCAGCGTGAGAAAGCTGAAAGAGGATTTTTTGCGCCAGAGAAACGAAAAAGCATCCGTAAGCCCTTCATTACCCGTTCCTGGGACAAGCCGGAGGACGAAAAACTGCGCCATCCATGGTACTCGGGGGAACTGTTCGGCTATTATCACGACTGGCTGTTTCATACCTGCCGGGAAGAAGCCTTTGACTGCAACAGCGGCGGCGTGCCGCACAAGCACTGTATGGATACGCTGATTGCACAGAAGACGGCGCCGGAGGATTAAAAGCAGCAAACTATAACGCCTGCAAAACCGCTTTCAGCTCCGCCCAGTTCTCCACCGTAAGCACGCCCTCCTGCCTGGTATAGGGCACATCGATTGCCCCCAGGTACCAGACAGGGTATATCCCCGCATTCTGAGCCCCCAGGACATCACACGCATAGTCATCCCCCACATACCAGACGTCCTTCGCAGTCAATCCGGCCCGTTCCAGGGCCAGATCAAAAATCCGCCTGTTGGGCTTCCGGAAGAGATATTCGCTGGTTGCCAGGATAAATTCAAACCCGTGCCCCGGAATCATGTCGTCAATCCTGTCCTTCAGGGCTTTCCCGCAAAACGCCAGGTTGCTCACCACCCCGGTCCGGATTCCCTGTTCCCGCAGGAAATCCAGGAAATCACCGATCCCCTTCGTGGCGCTGCGCCCGGGTGTGGCCCCGTCCCAGAACACCCTGTCCACTTCCTCCGGCGACAATGGCAGATCAATCCCCTGGGACTCATAGAGATAAGAGGTAAACATGCGGTTAGGCACCTCTACCTGAATCAAATGTCGTTTCTCTCTTTTTTTCCTGCCCAGAAACTCGTTGATTTCATCCGCCGCTGCCTGAACCTCTTCCGCCGTGCGGTGATACTTATTGCGGACGGCATATTCCAGGACGGCCGCCGTACCTTTCACGCCGTCAAACCTTCCCTGGTCAATTAGTGTCTGCCCGTAATCAAACAGAATCATCTTTGGTCTGTTCATCTTTCCGTTCTCCTTATCCTTCCAGGCCGTCTTCCCTTCCCTGCGTACAAGTCCGCAGGTACAGTATCAGCTCTTACCAGGATGAAAGCTCCCTGCTTCAAGTAAGTTCAGTATACGCCGAAAAAGAGTTTTTTTCAATAGCACCAGGAAAGACTACAATCCTTAGTCTGAACTGCCGTAATTACGATATCCGGAAGGGGAAGAACCATGGGCGTAAAGACTGTTCTGGTTTTTAAAAACAAATTTTATAAATCTGACACAAAAGGGAGCCTGTTACCAAAGGATCACTTTTATTTTCTGACAATATCACATAGAAAGCCCTCGGCTAAAATGATAAAATCCATATTATCAAAAAATAAAAATTTGATAAACCTGAAGGAGGGTGGGAATATGTTCAACAAAAAATTCCTGAAGCATTACTACATAATGCTGATACCGGCCATTGTCTGGCTGGTGCTTTTCAACATTGTACCCATGTTCGGAGTCGTAATGGCGTTCGAGGATTTCAACCCCAGCCTGGGCATGTGGAAGTCGCCGTTCATCGGACTGAAAAATTTCAAGTACATGTTCCAGATGAGTGACATCAAGCAGATCATGTCCAATACCATCATCATTGCGGTGGGCAAGATCATAGCCAACCTGATTGTGCCCCTGGTGTTCGCCATCCTGCTGAACGAGCTGTGCATCCGGAAGCTGTACCGGCCGATTCAGACAGTGGTTTATCTGCCCTATTTCCTGTCATGGGTTATCCTGGGAAAGATCGTGCTGAACATTTTTGGTTTTGTGGGTCCCGTCAACTCGGTGATTAATTACTTCGGAGGTGAGAGCATTAACTTCTTCGGCACCGCCAGCCTGTTCCGGCCTCTGATCATCGGCACGGATATCTGGAAGAACTTCGGCTACAGCGCAATCGTGTACCTGGCCACCATGCTGGGAATTCCCCCGGAGCTCTATGAGGCGGCAGCGGTGGACGGCGCAGGGCGTTTCAAGAGGATCTGGCACATCACCCTGCCCGGCATCAAAATGACGGTGGCTCTGCTGGCGATCCTTTCCCTGGGCAATGTGCTGAACGCGGGTTTTGATCAGATTTTCAACCTGTACAATCCGCTGGTGTACTCCACAGGCGATATTCTGGATACCTGGGTGTACAGGGTCGGCCTTGTGAACCTGCAGTTCTCCCTGGCCACGGCGGTGGGCCTGCTGAAATCCGTGGTGAGCCTTGTGCTGATTACCCTGGGATACTGGATGGCGGATAAGTTTGCTGGATATAAATTATTTTAAAGGCTATCTATTACGTGAATAGGAGGATATTATGAATATAAAGGATAATTCCATAGGATCAAAAATATTCGATGTGATAAACGTAATTCTGCTGGTAGCCGTGGGTCTGGCCTGTTTCCTGCCCCTGTGGTATGTGCTCTGTGTGTCCCTGAGTACAAAGGGGGCGGTGAACGCCGGACTGGTATCTTTCTGGCCAGTGGGATTTAACCTGGATTCTTATAAGAAGATCGTCGGGGAGGGCGCTTTCTTCGGAGCTTTCTGGAATTCCATCCGCAGGGTGGCGCTGGGGACGGCGGTGAGCCTGGCCTGCATCCTGCTGGCGGCCTATCCGCTGTCAAGGACGAAAAAGCAGTTCCCCAAGCGGGACATGTTCATGTGGATGCTGATCTTCTGCATGCTCTTCAACGGCGGTACGGTGCCCTGGTACCTGACCATGTGCAAGTACAGGCTCATCGACAATATCTGGGGCCTGGTGCTGGCAGGGGGGCTTCCGGTGTACAATGTGATACTGGCCATGAATTTCTTCAAGAACCTTCCCTCCGAACTGGAGGAGGCGGCGCTGGTGGACGGCGCAGGGCCCTGGAGGATATGGGCGTCGGTCATGGTGCCCCTGGCAAAGCCCAGTATCGCTACAATCACGCTGTTTACCATGGTGGGCTACTGGAATGAGTTTTTCCAGGGCCTGGTACTGAGCACCAGGGAGGCCAGTTACCCCCTGCAGACCTACATTCAGCAGATGGTGGTTACCCTGGATTACTCCAGTATGAACGCGGAACAGATCGCGGAAGCCACAAAGCTGAACAACCAGTCCCTGGACGCGGCGAAGATCTTCATTGCCATGATCCCGGTACTGCTTGTGTACCCGTTCCTACAGAAGTATTTTGTCAAAGGTATTACTTTGGGTTCCGTAAAGGGATGACAGAACGCCTGTTTGGAATCTGAATCAATATATCCAAAAATATATTCATCACAAATGGAGGGAAGTATTATGAAATTGAAAAAGCTTGTTTCGCTTATGCTGGCCGGAACCATGGCCATGGCTGTGACGGCATGCGGCGGGGACGGCGGCAGTACGCCGAATGCAGGCGGGGAATCTTCCGACACGCCCGTGGAGTCCGGGCAGGAGGCCGGGGGCGGGGAAACCGCAGGCGGAGAAACCGGCTCCGAAGAGGTCTCCGGCGACGGGGGAGCCCAGGCGGATGCAGGCGGTTCCAGGGCCCTGCAGCCTTTTGCCGAAACGGTGACAATCAGGATGGGGCACGGCCTGAACCCCAACACCACTTTTGCCGAGGGGGAAACTCTGGAGAACAACCGCTATCTCCAGTGGCTGAAAGAGGATCTGAATATCGATGTGCAGTATGACTGGGTCTGCTCCAGCAATGATTTCGGCCAGAAGCTCAATCTCTGTATCGGTTCCAACACACTGCCTGACGCCATGAACGTGGGCCAGACACAGTTCCTGGCCATGCTGAAGTACGACCAGATTCAGCCGCTGACGGGGGTCTTCGAGCAATATGCTTCCGACAGACTCAAGCAGTATGTCCGGTCCGGCGGAGATACGCTGATGGATGCCATCTCTTACAATGGGGAGATATATGCCATTCCTGCCCCCAACCTGACGGCAAGCGGTGTGAACACCATGTGGATCCGCCAGGACTGGCTGGATGAGCTGAACCTGGAGGCGCCCAAGACCGTAGATGAAGTCTTTGATGTGGCGAAGAAGTTCGTGGAGGCCAAGATAGGAGGGGACAACACCATCGGCATCATCGGGCCTGCATCCGGCGACCAGCTCACCGGAAGGGGTGGAAACCGCTGGGGCCTGGATCCTTTCTTCGGCGCGTATAATTCCTACCCGGAGTACTGGCTGCAGGGCGACAACGGCATAGAATATGGCTCCGTGCAGCCTCAGACCAAGGATGCCCTGGCAAAACTGGCTGAGATGTATGCGGCGGGAGCCATTGACCCCGAGGTATTCGTCAGAAGCGATGCCCTGGAGCCGGTTACCGCAGGCAGGGCAGGCATCTTCTTCGGCCCCTGGTGGTGCGGCTACACCGTGGACAGAGTGACCCTGGACGGCAGCCAGGAATGGGCGGCCTATGCGGCTCCGCTGGCTGCGGACGGAAAGTTCTACTCTCCCATGGCCGACCCTACCTCATCCTATGTATGTGTGCGTAAGGGCTATGAGCATCCGGAAGTAGCGGTGAAGATCATCAATTACCTCATCGCCAACGAGCAGGATTGGACGGACAAGGGCATGACTGCGGATACCTCTACCGCCGGGGTATATCCTCTGTTCAATGTATATGACAACGCCGACGAAATCGAGTATTCCTACGAATGGCTTAAGAAGTTCAACCTGGGCGAGGTGAAGAAGGAAGACGTGGACGTCACGGGACGTAAGCTTCTGCGGAATGACCTGGACGCCATCGAAGTGATGAAACTGGATCCCAAGGACGATTTCTCCCTGGAATACTGGGATCTGGACAATGAGATGGCAGATTCCAACATCCCCCGTCTGGTATCCATCATGGTGGGCATGAGGCCCCTGATGGAGGAGGGATATGAGCCCGTTTACAATGTTTACAGCGGCCAGACAGATACCATGGCTGCAAAATGGGCAAACCTGCAGAAGTTGGAGGAAGAGACTTTTGCGAAGATCATTCTGGGCCAGGCGCCTCTTGACGAGTTTGACAACTTCGTCGAGAAATGGTATGCTGAGGGTGGCCAGGAAATCATCGATGAAGTCACGGCAGCCGTGAGCGAATAAGGAATCAGGAATGAGGCGGCGGGGGCTTTATCCCGCCGCCGTTTGTATCTTATTTAGAAAAGTTTGTAACTCATATACAATATACAAAACAAAATGAAGAGAGGTCAAATAATGGCAATCAATACAAATATTGAACTGAGACGGAAAACAATGTATTCCCTCTTCGTCAGGAACCATACGGCCGAGGGCACCTTTGCAGCGGTGGAGAGGGATCTTGACCGCATCCGGGCCCTGGGGACGGACATTATCTGGTTCATGCCCATACAGCCCACAGGCGTGCTGAACCGGAAGGGAAAGGACGGGAGCCCATACGCCATAAAGGACTACCGGAAGGTGGATCCGGCATTAGGAACCATGGAGGATTTTAAGCACCTGACCGATGAAATCCACAGGCGGGGCATGCAGTGTATCCTGGACGTGGTGTACAACCACACCTCGCCGGATTCCTGGCTGATCGAAAACCACCCGGACTATTTCCAAAGGGACAGCCGGGGGAACACCGTGACCCTGGTGCCGGAGTGGAGCGATATCGCGGATCTGGATTACGGCAAAAAAGGGCTGTGGCAGTATCAGATCGACACCCTGAAAATGTGGGCGGAGATGGTGGACGGCTTCCGCTGCGACGTGGCCCCAAGGGTTCCGGTGGAATTCTGGAGGCAGGCCCGCAGGGAGGTGGAGAAGGTGAGGCCCGGGGCCCTGTGGCTGGCAGAGTCCACGGAGAAGCATTTCATCAAGTTCATCCGCAGCCGGGGCGGCTACTGTGCCACGGATTCCCAGTTGTACGAGGTATTCGATATCTGTTATGATTATGATATCTGGCCGGCCTTCATGGGATATGTGAAAAAAGATCCCCGGTTCCCTCTCTCTCTGTACCTGGACGAAATCGAGAAGCAGGAGGGGACTTATCCGGAAAACTATGTGAAGCTGCGCTGCCTGGAGAACCATGACCAGGAGAGAATAGCCCATTATGTAAAGGACAGGCAGTCCATCCTGAACTGGACGGCCCTCAGCTTCCTGTTGAAGGGGACGGCATTTATCTATGCGGGACAGGAGAAAATGCTTTCCCACCTGCCCAGTATCTTTGAAAAGGATCCCACGGATTTCGCAGGGGGAGAGGATATCTCCGATTTTATCGCCAGATGCGCCCGCATCAAGAAGACGGAGCTTGCGGCGGACGGCATCTACGGTAGCTTTGCGGATGACGACAGGGATGTGGCGTACCTGTGGTGCAGGATGGGGAGCAGATGCGTGATGGGAATCTTCAGCCTGAGAGGCTTCCGGGGAGAACTGCCCGCATATATGGCGGACGGCGCCTATGAAAACCTGCTGACAGGGGAGCCGGTCAATGTGACGGGAGGGCGTCTTGTTTATGACGGTAATCCGATTATCTTAAAATTGGATACAGATAGTTTTCTGGAAAAAGAAATGCGGATGGATAATTAAAATCTTATATTAGTATACAGATGCATTCAGTTCCGCGTCATCAGTGCCTGATGTCCGCGCCGGGCAAAGCGGAGGAAGCACACAATACGGCAGACATGCCTGTTGACGACAATGCGGCAGACACGCCCGTCGACGACAATGCGGCAGACAGGCCTGCTGACGACAATGCGGCAGACACGCCTGCCGACGACAATGCAGCAGACATGCCTACTGACGACAATGCGGCAGGCACGCCTGCCGACGACAATGCAGCAGACATGCCTGCTGACGACAATGTGGCAGACAGGCCTGCTGACGACAATGCGGCAGACATGCCTGCCGACGATAATGCGGCAGACACGCCCGCCGACGACAATGCGGCAGACAGGTCTGCTGACGACAATGCGGCAGACACGCCCGCCGACGACAATGCAGCAGACAGGTCTGCTGACGACAATGCGGCAGACATGCCTGCCGACGATAACGCGGTACTGATGTGGACAGCGATCACTGACCATAAAAGGATGAATGCTTTGGGCTCCTGGCTGCCCGCCCTGCCTGGCGGCTGTCAACTCGGGTATATGGCGAGTCAGCTCAATGGGTACAGTGTCCGCTGACGGACCGAAAGAAAAGAGCCATAAAAAAGAGGAAGATAACCCATGGAAAATAGAAACCAACAAACTCAGCGCGTGAACTACCACACCCACTGCGACCGCTGCCGGCACGCCAAGGGAAAAGCGGAAGAATACGTAGAAGAAGCCATCAGGGCAAATGTGTCAAAGCTTGGCTTCTCCGACCATATGCCCTTTTACGACGACCGCTTCGGCCTGCGCATGCCTTACGGGGAACTGGACGACTACCTGGAGGAAATCACTGCGCTCCGGGACGCATACGGGGACAGGATTTCCATCACCCGGGGATTCGAGGGCGAGTACGTCCGGGAGGACAATGCCTACTACGAAAAGCTCCTGTCCCGGGGCGACTGCGACTATCTCCTGCTGGGCCAGCATTTCTACGAGAAGGCCGGCGGGGAGCTGGTCAATGTGTACCAGCTGGAAAATACGGAGGGCTACGAGATCTACGCCTCCAACATCGTGGAAGGCATGCGTACCGGGTATTTCCGGTACGCCGCCCATCCCGACCTGATTTTCCTGAATGATTTTCCATGGGATATCCACTGCGAGAGGGCCTGCGACATGATTGTGGACGGCGCCGTCAGGTACGGCTTTCCTCTGGAATACAATGCCAACGGCTTCCGCAGGGGAAAGAAGGCGTACGCCGACGGGGAACGTTTCCAGTATCCTCATGACAGGTTCTGGAAAAAAGTACAGGAAGCAGGCGTGTCCGTGTACGTGGGATCGGACTGCCATGAGCCGGGGCAGGTCTATGACGGGATTGTGGAAGAGGCTTACGGGAAACTGAAGGAGATGGGCATTGCAGTCAGGACAGACTGGATATGATGAAAGTGAAGATTACGAGGTCCCTGCAGGGACGGCTTCTTTTGATCAGCATAATCGGACTGGCAGCATGTAGTCTTTCCTGCTACCTGGTGTCCAGGATCACCATACGCTCCATCGAGCAGAATCAACTGGAGGACTCTCTGAGGGCCAACATAGACAATGAGATGGAGCATCTTGAATTCTGCTATTTTACCATGGTCAGGATGATGCAGCAGCTGGGGGAGGACGGCAACATCGGCGCCATGCTGAAGCATTACCTGGCGGCGGACAACAATTTCGACAAGTTTCAGCGCAGGCGGGACCTGGAGAATGCCATCCTTTCCGCCGCTTCTGTGAACACCTATGTGAATTTTTCCATCTATATGGACAGCGATACCAAGGAGGAGCTGTTCGGCAGCGGGGCATTTGACGGCGGAGCGGCGGCCGGGGAGGAATGCGTGACCCAGATCGGGGAGAACCGGTTCCAGGTGCTCCACCGCTCCAACAGCAAGTACAATGACAGCGTGGTGGCGTCCATGCTGCGGGAGAAGCAGCATTTCAGGGACCGCACTCTGGACATTTATATCGAGATGAAGTCCAACATAAAGGATTACGCTGCCAGGGGGGGCGTGCCCCTTCTCTCCATGCAGCTGGATGAGGAAGGGAAGGTGCTTTTTTCCAACAGCGAACACTTTGCGCCGGGGGAAGTACTGGAGCTTGTGTTTCAGGAGGACGGCAGCTTCGCGGGACGGTTCCGGGATTATTACCTCATGGCGAAAAAGTCGGAGATGGGCTTTCTCTACGTAAACGGGGTGCCCCAGGAGGAGTATGTGAAGGAAATCATCGGATGGTACGAGAAGGTTTTCCTGCTGTGCGTACTGTCGGTAATTCCTGCCCTGCTGATCGTCTACGCCACCATGCGGATGCTTGGCAAGCCGGTGAAACGCCTGGAGCAGGCCATTGTGGAGGTGGGCGAGGGGAAACTGGACATGGCAAGCGAGGATCTGGAGGTCAGGGAATTTCAGGAGCTGATGCACAAAATCAACGAGATGAAGGTGGACATCAAAAATCTCCTGGAGAAGGTGCAGGAGGAGGAAAAACAGCGGCAGAAGACGGAGCGGGAGAAGCTGATGTACCAGATCAACCCCCATTTCCTTCTGAACACATTGAATTCCGTGCAGTGGATGGCCCAGTTGGAGCATCAGGAGTCCATCAGCAGGTTTCTGGCGGATTTCAAGTCCCTTCTGGCCTACAACCTGGGAAAAGAGGAGAAGAAGAGCACCCTGCGCACGGAGGTGGAGATTGCCGGGAAGTACATCAGCCTCCAGAGGCAGCGGTATGATTTCGAGGCAAGCATGGAGGTGGAGGAGGGGGATTATCTGGAGACGGAGACCATCCGGATGCTGTTTCAGCCCCTGATCGAGAATGCCCTCCGGTACGGTCTGGGGGATCTGGGGGTGGTGGACATCCGGGTATTTCACAATGTGAGCAAGGAATGCGCGGTGATTACCATCCAGGATTACGGAAACGGGCTGAGCAGGGAGAAACTGGAACAGTTGAACCGCCCTTTCTCCTATGAGGACAACGGGGAGGGGGACACCGCCGGAATCGGGCTGCGCTATGTACGCCACTGCCTGGAGGGATTCTACCAGGGGGAATCCATCCTCACAATCAACAGTGAAATCGGCAGGGGCACCAAGGTGACCATCATCATTCCGGTGCGGACGATAAAGGAGCGGGTATGATCAGAGTTCTGATAGTGGATGACGACAAACTGGCCAGGCGGGGGCTTGTGTCCCTGATGAACTGGGAGACATACGGCATGACGGTGGCGGGGGATGTGCAGAACGGGAAGATGGCGCTGCAGTTCGTCCGGGAGCACCCGGTGGATTTGGTGTTCGTGGATATCGACATGCCGGAGATGAGCGGAATCGAATTTATGGAGGAATGCCGGAAGGTCAAGCCGGATATACAGTTCGTGGTGCTGTCCTTTTTTGAAGATTTTTCCTATGTGCAGGCCACACTGCGGTTAGGGGGCCTGGACTATATCTCCAAGACTTCCATGGAACTGGACAACGGGGATGCCATATTACAGCGGATTGTGGAGAAGTACGAGCAGCGCATCCACAGGGCGGATCCGCCCAGGGAGATGGGGAAGGAACTGGCGGAGATCTGGAAGGAATGCAGGACGCAGCACTGGTTTTTCTGTGATTCCGCCTTCGAGCGGCTGAAGGGGCTGCTGGGGAAGGTTGCGCCCCAGGCCTCCAACGTGCGCCGCCTGGAGATGGTGATTGCCAGGTACATCGGGGAACTGGAGGGAATGCTGGAGCTGCCGGAGAGCATGGTGCCGCTTTTCTCAGACACGGAGGAACTGGCAGGGTGGCTTGCGTCCTATCGTGAAAAAACTTATGAAAAAGTGGCCGGAAGGTACCTTGGGAACGACGCGGAGAGGATACTGAAGGCCATATTTTACATGAAAGAGCACCTGGAGGAGAACCTTTCCACCAGTGCCGTGGCGGAGCATATCGGCTGCAGCAGGAGTTATTTCTGCATTATTTTCAAGAGGCTCTCCGGGCTTTCCTTCGGGGACTATCTGCAGCAGATACGGATCGAACGGGCCAAGGAGCTGCTGCGCACCACTTCGGCTTCCGTGACGGAGATCGCCTTCTCCTCCGGGTATAATGATATCTATTATTTTAACCGTGTCTTCCGGAAGGCGGTGAACTGCAGCCCTGTGGAGTACCGGAAGGAGAGGGGGAATCAGTAGGAGCGGCAGGCACTGGGTGAATGCTCCTGTACCTGCCGTAGATTGCTTAATGAATACGGAAACGGCTGATGAGATTGTTCAGTGTGCGTGCCTGCTGGGACAGTTCCCTGGAAACTGACGCGCTTTTTTCTGCTGCCGCAGAATTGCTCTGTACCACGGCGGATATCTCTTTAATTCCTGTCTCGACCAGCAGAATCATATCCGACTGCTGGACGCTGGCGGCGGCAATTTCATCCATCAGCTCCCTGATAGAGCGGATACAGTCACTGATGACCTGCATGGCGGAGACTGCCTGGTCTGTAGAATCCGTTCCGCTTTTGGCACTTCGGATGGACAGGCTGATCAGTTCGTTGGTATCCTTGGCGGCTTCGGCAGATTTGCCTGCCAGACTCCGAACCTCGTCCGCCACCACGGAGAAGCCTCTTCCCGCCTCCCCGGCTCTGGCGGCTTCCACGGCGGCGTTCAGGGCCAGGATGTTGGTCTGGAATGCGATATCCTCAATGGTTTTGATAATAATACCGATTTGTGCGGAAGACTGGTCGATGTCTCTGGTGGCGGCTGTCAGCTGCTCCATCTTTGCATCTGCCTCTGCCGCATAGCCGGTGGCTCTGGCTACCAGTTCGCTTGCGCTGCTGCAGCGGGCAGTGCTCTCCCGGATTCGGGTGGTAATAGATGACACATTTGTCATAAGTCCGTCAACAGAGGCGGACTGTTCCGTGGTACCCTGAGCCAGCGCCTGGGCGCCGGATGACACTCCTTCCGCACTGGAATCCACCTGTCCTGCCACTCGGGAGATATCGCGGATTATATTCACCAGATTGGCGTGAATAGATTGCAGGCTTGCGGATAAAGCCTTGAAGTCGCCGATATAATAGGATTCATTGGCTGTGACGTTAACGGCAAGGTTACCGTCAGCCATTTCTCCCAGGATGCGGCCTACATCGTCTATGGTTTTTCGAAGACAGCCGCATACTCTGTGGGTGGTCTGGGCAATCATGCCGATCTCGTCGGAACGGCCATAAAAGGATTCCAGTTCTTCATCTGCAGATAGGTTCAGATCCCCCAGACGTCCGAGGGCTCGTTCCACAGCCATCAGATCTCTGCCCTCACGGCGCAGCATCAGAAGGGTAATCAGGATGACTGCGGCAGCCATAGCCGCACACAGTGCGCCTGCCAGGATCCGCACATTGGTGACGGCGGCGTAGACTTCCGCTTCGCTGTCCCGGACCATAAAAACCCAGCCGCGATCTTTCAGGTATTTATAGACTACAAATCGTCTTGTTTTATTCTCATCCAGGTAGGAATATGTACCGGCCTGGGTGCCGCCGTCCGTCTGGATACGGCTGATGATTTCCAGGTATCCGGTATCGGTGGTTTCGGTATTTATAAGGGTATCATCCGCATGATAAAGATAGACACCCGTGTCCACGTTCAGGAACACATATTCGCTGTCGGGCAGACCCTTGATATCCAGGTCCAGCAGCGAATCCATGAGATGACTGGCATAGACGCCTGCGCCGACATATCCAATACACTGCTGTCCTTCAAAGATAGGGTAGTACATGGACAGGATCATGCTGCCGGTGCCGGGGGACTTCATGATTCCCAGATTCGTCAGCTCCTGGCTGGCCAGGATCGTGTCCTGAAAGGTCTTCAGGGAATCTCCCGAGCGGGTGGTCATGCCTATGGCGCTCTGGGAGGTATGGGTCAGTACATGGGTTTCAGGGGTGGCGATATAGAGACCCTCGAAGATTCCTTTGATGGAGGCGAAATCCTCCGTATATTTCTGGGCCTGTGCCAGCAGCGCCGGATCCTCCGGATCCAGGAGCAGGTCGCGGACCTCTCTGCCCAGGGCAAAAGCGGT
Organism: uncultured Lachnospiraceae bacterium; assembly: GCA_947385785.1. Lineage (GTDB taxonomy): Bacteria > Bacillota > Clostridia > Lachnospirales > Lachnospiraceae > Acetatifactor. The sequence goes on along the minus strand of CANDMH010000033.1, from coordinate 9,940 downwards.
CATGTATTCCTCGGCGGAAAGCACATACTCGTCTATGATAGCGGCTCTGGACTCCACGGCATCGGTCATTTGGTTGGTGATGTTGTTCTTGACCATGGAAGCGGCGTTGGTGGATACGGCCAGCCAAAGCAGAGCCATCCCTGCCAGGGTGATAACGGTGGTGATGACTCCGATTCGCACGGCAAGTTTTTTGTTTTCAATGAACCTCATACAAGTTCTCCTCCGTTTGGAAATATCAGGATTAAAACCCTGTCACTATAATAGTATATTTTTTCCCAAATTTCAAGAGTCTCCTGAATGGGGGCGGGGGACTTGGGGAGGCTGTAAACGCCGGGAGTGTGAAAAAGATGCTTGTTACCGCATAACCAGTTCGCTGTCAGCGGGCAGGCTGTCAGGCAGGGCGGAAGGCTGATTCAGGTACCAGTATGCTACCGAAGTGTAGTCATCATACCGGGGGCCCGTCCATCCCAGATTGTCCATGGTCATACGGAAGGTTTTCATGATAGAAAGAAAAGGGACAGATAGGTAAAAAAGTTTGTGACGAAGCCGCCTCAGGAAAGGGACATTCCGGAGGCGGCGCCAGGGCTGTCAGGCTGTCAGCAGGCCCATGGATCCTGTCAGCAGTAGAACGCCATGAACTGCGCGTTTCCTCCGCTGTACAGGCCGCTGTTTTTCCACAGCGTGGCAAATATGGACCGCAGTTGCGTGGACATTCCCACATAATATTCAAAATCCTCCTTGAGGAAGGAGACGCTGTAGCGTGCAATGATCTCCTTTACCGCCTGCATATAGCGGCTCATATCCTCCTGAAGGCGCCGGTACTCGGGCAGACGGCTGTAATAATCCGTACACTTCGCTGCGGTATCTCCGCAGAATGTCAGGGCTGCTATGCGGATTTCGCCCTCTGCCGTTTTTACGCAGAATCCGTCCTGCAGCAGGCTGTCGAGGAGAAGCTTCTCTGTGTTGGAGAAGGTGTGTGGGCCACGTTCATGGGCAAGCCTTTCCAGGATATCGAGACAGATTGCATCCGGCACATCTTCCCGAAAGGGCCTTTTCCCGTATGCCGTATCATGGCACTGAAACCCGTCCCATCGCACAGAGGGGCGTGCCGTTGTCAGTGCTAAACTGTTGCCGAAAAATACATGGGGCAGGCGGCAGGAAGCACCCTGCTCTTTTCCCAGGAATCCCCAGTTCCCGCCGTCCTTCCTGTGGAATTTTTCGAATATCCCGGGGGGCAGCACCGTGTCTTCCAACTGCTGCGCGATGTGGAATGCGAGATATGCCTGCGCATCCATATCGCTGACAGCGTCTGTCCGGGCACCCTGATCCCTGGCGGCTGACAGCGTCCTGCCTGCCAGGGACCATATGTCCGCATAGCGGCTTTCTGCAAACTGGCAGGAGAGTTCATTGATCTCGTTCTGGCATTCCCGGGGTGAGATGAAGAAGTTTGTGAGGTACTTTTCACCGTCCAGTTTCCGGAGCAGTTCGGCCTGTTCCAATAAGCTTACTTCTTCCTCCATATAAGGCATTGCTATCCCCAGTTCCATGGAAAGTTCTTCTACGGTACTGGGATTATTGTTTGCCTCACAGAGGATATTGACGGGGAGTTTCCTCTGTACAGCCGAAAAGGGAAGCCCGGACGGCTGGGTTCCGGAGGAAACAAAATGAATTTGTTCGGGCTGAAAGCTTCTTGTTCCAAATTGTCTTGCCATGTTCATACCTTCTTTTAGAATCCTGCGGCTGTTCTGCAGCCGCGTTTTTACTGTTCCTATGGGGATACCGAAACGGCGGGAAATCTGGGAGACGCTCATCTCTTCAAAGTAGTGCGCCACCAGGATCTGGCGGTAGCCGGAGCGGATAAATGCCAGTTCACGGCGGACACGCATCAGCTCCTGAGACCGGATATACTCCTCTTCAATGCATTGTTCGGAGGCTAAAATCTGCTCGTATTCCTGAATGTCTGTTTGTTCCGGAGCATGGTAGTACCTCTTTGCCGCCCACCTTGCCCAGCGGTTGCGCGCTACGGCCCACAGCCATATATCGAACTGCTCCGGCTCTGTTCCCCTGGAGAGAGCCTGCACCACCTGAAGGCTGATGTCCCCGGCAAGTTCTGCAGCGTCCTGCTCGTTGCCGGTCTTCTTCAGACAGAAGTAAAAGATTTTGCCCAGATATTCACCGGTGAAAATATCAATTCCAGACATATGCGCTCCTTTTTTCATTCGTCATACAACGGTTCCCTGTTTCGGTTTTCATAATGATAGTGTCATGAAACATGGAAATGGATTTCGGATCTTGAAAGTATTTTTCTATGTATCACTGGTTTTTCCAGGCAGGGCCGGCCGGAGCCAAGCCTTTCCGTCTTGTGCAGGCTCACACTGTTAATGCGAAAATGGTTGTTGCCGGATTACGTCGTCTCATAGAGAAGGAGGCCCAGAGGGGAGGCGGTGTCAGGGATTGACAAAGCCCCGGCACTGACGGCACAGGCGCTGGTCAGCCCTGCCGCGTAGAGAAGCAGTGTATTTGCCAGCACACTGTTCAGAAGGGGCGCTACATTCTCCGGGGCATGGACGCGCATGATGGAGAGGGCATAGTGGTGCAGCTTTTCGCACAGGCTGCCCAGCGAAGCAATCTCCTCCCGGAAAATGTCTTCCATGGCCTGCATCTGCTCCTTGTCCAGGATGGGGACAGGGGCCTCAATGGAGCCTGCCAGCATATCCTTCAGGCTTTGGGTTAATTCTCCGTTGGAAGAGTTGATGCGGTTTTTGGCGGGCAGGATGCTGAAATCTGCGTAGGAGCCGGCATATTTTTCAGAAATTTTCCAGTAGCCTGCGAAGCAGGGAACGCTGTACACATCTGTATAGGAGGCGTCATAGGCGCAGCCGTAGTTGATCCCGGTGGAAGCCCCGTAAATCCTTGGGGCAGTTCCTTCTTCTCCCAGTCCTGCCAGAAATTGCTTCCAGCCTTTCCGTGTGAGCTGGAAAAGGATAGACCAGATGATAATGTCGTCTTCCAGGAGGCAGCCCGGAAACGCCAGGGCGCGGAAGGCAGGCAGCCGGTTCCGTATCCCGGACAAGAGGCCTGCCACATCTTGGGTCAGGGGGTTCTCAACAGCCTTAAAAAATTCATTCCGGTATTCCTCTGTGAAGATCACCAGCCGGGCCTGGTATTTACCGCCGGGAAGGGCGGTGAGCAGCTGGTAACGCTCTAACAGAGCGATCTCGTCCTCCAGATAGACGGAGGATACGCCCAGCTCGATGGACAGTTCCCGTATGGTCATGGGAGTGTAATAAGCGCTGACCAGGATATTGCCGGGGAGCCGGCGGGCGAACAGATTCTTGTATTCCTCATTGTGAAGGTCTGAAAATATAGTACAAAACTCAAATTTTGCAGGGTTGTAGCTTTTCGTTCCGAATTCTCTTTCCATTTGGATACCTTCTTTCAATAGTTTTCGTGTTTTAAACAGATAATACTTTACCATCTCCAGAGAAATGCCGAGCCGGGAGGCGGTTTCCGCACAGGAGAGCCCGTCAAAATAATAAGCCACGGTGCATTCCCTGTATTCCCGGGAGAGCAGGGACAGCTCCCGCCGCATGGCATTGAATTCCTCGGATTTCAGAAGTTCTTGAGTGAAGTCATTTTCGTCCGCCATTTCTTCGTCAAAGGCTTCCGTCACCCTGTGGCTTTTCCGGTGCAGGTATTTTTTGTAGGTATTTGCGGCAATGGCCCAAATGTATCCGAAGAAGGCGGCGTCATCCCGAATCCTGGAGCTGCTCTGCAGGATGGCCAGTACGATATCTCCTGCCAGGTCTTCAGCGTCCTCCTTGTGGGAAACCCGTGACAGCGCGTAAGCAAAGATGGTTTTCATGTTTTCCGCAACCAGTGCGGCTGTCTGCTCCTTCGTCATGTGGGAATCCTCCTTGGTCTTTCTTTTTTGGAATGTGCTTCTTCCGTAGAAGGGTCATTTTTCCATGGAATTACCTTTATGGGACCGCTTTTCTGTTAGAATGCGTCTCTTTTGTGTCGTGCCTCTTTGGCGGTAATGCTGTGTTTTGAAAGCTTTCATTTATATAGTACCGCAAAGCAGGGGTTGGTTAAACCGAAAATAATTTTTTTTTACACTTTGCAATTGTTTTCCGGTAGTTTTCAATCTTGTGCGGCGGCTGTTTCTTCTGTATGCTTGACGAAATTGTAAACAGGCTTGAGATGAATGTATTCAATATCTATCAAGACGCCGCGCAGCAAAATTTGGCGGAGCCTGAGAGCCGACTGAAGAGCATGGAGGAGAAAAACATCGGAGTTCCCGGATAGTTGAGAAGCTTGGCATCCGGTTTTCGGGGATGCAACAAGAATGTCGAATTGTATAAACGAATACTGCGGAGAATACGGAGGCATTACCGATGGCGTAAGATCAATGATAAGAGGGAAGAACAGATTAGAGGAATATTTCACATGGGATAAGCTTGTAAAAATTCTGTTGGACAAGGTTAACCGTATTGAACAGCCGCCGGAGCCCACGGATGTGGATTATCATTTGCAGCGCCCCACAGGGCGGATGTTTGACGACTGCTGCAATGAGTTCTGGAATACGGTGCCATATGTGGTGAAAGGACTCTGCCGCAGGGAAATTCTGTTTGCCATTGACCATATGAACGATATCGTGCGAAAGGAACTGCTCCGCATGATTTCCTGGCTGGTGGGGAGTGAACGGGGATTTGATTTCAGCCTGGGAAAAAATTATAAATTTTTGGACAAGTTTATTCCGGAGGAGATGTGGAACCGGCTTATGGCCACTTACAGAATGGGTTCTTATGCGCAGATGTGGGAGAGCCTGGAGCAGTGCATGGCGCTGTTCCGGGAGGTGTCGGCAGAGACGGCGCGGCGGCTGGGTTACCCGTACCCGGTTTATGACGAAAATGTCAGCGGCTATGTGGAGCTGCAGAAGACGAAGTACGGGCAGTGAACCGAGGGGCCGGCCCCCGGTTCACTGCCGGAAGCAAGGCACTGCCGGGTGAAAGCTTGAGGGGTTGCTGTGGGCAGCACTGTAAATTCCGGCAGTGATTGCGGCGTATAGAGACGCGCCTAATATTACAGAAACCGCTTCGCGAACCCTGTAATCGGACAGAGCATGAAAAGTGAAATTTTTTTGAATACATTACAGGGTAAATAAGACCTGCTCGTAATCCTTCACATAATATCGGATATTCGTCCTGCCCTTTTGGACGACGGTATGTCCCTCTTTTTCAAGCATTTCTTTCTGCGCTTCCACGCCGCCGGGGTATTTGGCATTCAGTTCGCCGTTTGCCTTCAGCGTCCGCCAGTAGGGCGTTTCGTCCCCGGAGCGCTGATGGCTTGCCCAGGCTGCGATGGAGACGAAGATCCCCGCGGTTATGGGCTCGGTGAAATCCGCGTTGTTTTCTTTTGCCAGATATTCCCGGATGGCGCCTACCGTGATGACCCTGCCCGGGGGTACTTTCTTCATGAGTTCGTCATAAGCGGCAGGCGGGGCAAAGTACATTCTGGCTCCGCCGTATTTTTTGATGGTCGCTTCATCTGTGACAATCTGTATTTTGGGCATGTCCTTGGCATTGCGCAGCATTGCGTTAAAATCTTTTCTGTCTTCATTAGCCATATATGTCACCTCCACCCCCATGATAGCAAAGGACAGGGGAGTATGCAATGAGACAGTTTGTAATTGTTGAATATTTTACGCATATTTGAAACCATTTGCCTGTATGTTTTTCAAATGTTAATATGCGTTGCTTGCGGCAACGGGGCATTTTCCGTACAATGGGGGTGACGACGAAAAGAAGGAGGTACTTACTCATGTTAAATGAAAATCTAAAATCGCTTAGAAAATCAAAAGGGCTTTCGCAGCAGGAACTGGCTGTCAAGCTGAACGTGGTGCGCCAGACAGTCTCTAAATGGGAACAGGGACTGTCGGTTCCCGATTCGGAAATGCTGATCTCCATATCGGAAGCGCTTGAAACACCCGTAAGCACTTTGCTCGGGGAAAACGTTGCGGAGTCGAAAGTTGATGAGCTGAAGGCGCTTGCCGAAAAACTGGAGATTATAAACTTACAGCTTGCCCGAAGGAAGGACACAAGAAGAAAAATACTTCATTGGCTGCTTATCTCGCTGTGCGTTGGCATAGGAATGGTTTTTGCGGCCCTGATCGAATTAAACAGCCCTTACTCAGGCTGGGATTATTCTGCCCCTGAGACTGCCGTTATGGGAACTGCCGTTCACGCATTGGAATGGCTGTTTGTCAGATTGGCGCCGTTTATTTTTATCGGGGCAGCTGTTGGGGCTTTCCTGACGCGGAAGAAGGGGTAGCACAACTATTTTCGTTACTGTTCACGGCTTCGCCGCTCACAGCAACATGATGCACACATACAATAGAATTCAAGTGCAGAATTCTATTGTCATGAATTGAGCAAAGTGCGCTCATTTTGGCGCCTGCAGTCTCGGGATTTTCGTGCAAAGTGCGCACGAAAACACCTCGCGGAGGCACCCGTGAACAGTAACCAATTTTCTGCAAGACCATTGACAAAACACAGCAGGCTGTATATAATGACTATAAAGATAAAAATAGTCAAACAGGAGATATTAAGGTGCCAAAGAGCTATTCAGAGCAGGAGCGGGAATACATCAGGAAGCGGTTGAAGGAGGAAGCGGCAGACTGCCTTGCCAGGTACGGCGTCCGCCGCACCACGGTGGATGAACTGGTAAAGCGGGTCAACATTCCCAAGGGGACGTTCTATTTGTTTTATAAATCAAAGGAGCTGCTCCTGTTTGAGGTCATTCAGGAGCAGCAGGAGATCGTTAACCGCCAGTTGTATCAGTCTGTTTCCGGCATGGCGGGGGAACCCCTTACCGCGGAGAGACTGACGGATGTGGTTTTTTCGTTTTATAAAATGACGGAGAAAATGCCGGTTCTGAGGCTGCTTGACACAGGCGAGGTGGAGCTGCTTGTGCGTAAGCTGCCGCGGGAAGTGGTGGAGGCGCACTTTCAGGACGATACGGATACCATTGAAAAAATGCTCGCACTGTTCCCGGTGAAAAAGGAGGTGGATATAAAGGTTATCAGCGCCGCGTTCCATGCCATTTATTTTGCAACGCTCCATAAGGCCGACATCGGAGAAGAGGCGTATGACGGGGCGCTGCGTGCTTTGATTTATGGGGTTGTGGTGCAGATTCTCTAAAGGGTATAAATTTTTTATATAAAGGAGCTTTCTGCATCTGGTGTTTTATGAAGCAGTTACGATGGAGTTGGCGTGGCGTTTGGCTTATCTGGGGGCAATGCGCAAGAATGCGTAGAGGTAATAGGGATGTATATGAAATTTAAAGAGTCCGGCAATCAGCCGGACTTAAAATAGGATGTTAAATGACTATTATGATAAAGATAGTCATATAGTACCTGCGCTTGCATTAATCACCCTATTTTAGCGGTATATTTTTGCGAAATCATTGAGGTTGTGATTCAAGCTGAAATAAGGCGCTTATCATGAAATAATGCATATTTTGGCTAAATTTTTTTGGCTAACATTTTGGATAACATGCACTTTGCGGCATACGGAGGTAAACACATGATACAAGTCAGCAACCTTTCATTCAGCTATACAAATCAGCCGTTCATCTCCGGCATGAATTTCTCCGTCGCCCCGGGCGAAATCTTTGGATTCCTGGGGCCGTCAGGGGCGGGCAAGAGCACCCTGCAGAAAATCCTGATTGGCATGCTGCGCAGCTATCAGGGTTCTGCCATGGTAAACGGGATAGAATGCAGGAGCCGCACAAAGAAATTTTATGAGGAAATCGGGGTTGATTTTGAGTTTTCAACCATGTATGAAAAGCTGACCGCAAGGGAGAATCTGCTTTTTTTTTCCTCATTATATGAGAAAAAACCGCGCCCGTTCAGGGAGCTTTTGGAGAGGGTGGGCCTGGAAGGCGACGCGGATAAACGGGTAGCCGATTACTCCAAGGGCATGAAATCCCGCCTGAATTTTATCAAGGCATTGCTGCATGACCCGGTATTACTCTGCCTTGACGAGCCAACCAGCGGGCTTGACCCTGTAGGCAGCCGGGTAATGAAGGACATGATTTTGGAGGAAAAGGCGAAGGGGAAAACCATCCTTCTGACTACCCACAATATGCAGGATGCCGCCGAGCTCTGCGACAGGGTAGCGTTCATTGTGGGAGGCAGAATATGCGCGCTTGACAGCCCCCACAGCCTGATTCTGTCAAGGGGCGCGGCAACCGTTACGTATACCTGGCTTGAAAACGGAGAGCAAAGCGCATCCTGCCCGTTGGGGCGCATATCCTCCGATGAAAGGCTGAAGGCTTTGATTGCGGGAAACCGCCTGCAGTCCATCCACAGCAGCGAGCCAACCCTGGATGAGATTTTTGTGGAGATTACGGGGAGAGAGTTGGAATATAAAATATCAGACAATTTAAAACCGAAATTTATCAGGAATGTGGAATGAAAAATGGGAGTAGTATTATGAGATTAAAGGGCTTATTTCTATCAGATATGCGCTTTCAGGCGAAATACGGTTTCTATTTTTTATATGCGTTTTTGACTGTCATTTATATAGCCGTTCTCTTTGCGCTTCCGGAAACCTGGCGGGAAAAGGCCGCTGCAATTTTCATTTTTTCCGATCCGGCGGCCATGGGGCTGTTCTTTATGGGCGCCATTGTCCTTCTGGAGAAAAGTCAGCATACGCCCTGCGCCCTGGCGGTTTCTCCGGTCCGGGCAGGGGAATATCTGGCTGCCAAGGTGGGTTCCCTGACTGTCATTTCGCTTGCGGTGGCGGCTGTATTGGCATTGGCTGCAGGCGTGGGGAATCTGCATATTGTCCTGCCCGGAACGGTTCTGTCCAGTGCAGTATTTTCCCTGTTGGGAATGATCGCCGCCACAAAAATCGCAAGCCTTAACCAGTTTATTTTATGGACAATACCGATAGAAACGGCCTGCTTTGTCCCTGCCGTTTTACACTTATTCGGGGTCACTCCGGCGTGGTTTCGGCACTATCCTGCCAATGTCTGCATGGACATGATTTCGGGAAGGATTCCTTCCGCAGCAGGAATTCTGGCGGCAGCTGCAGTGACGGCTGTTTTGTTGCTCTATTCAAGGAAGTGTGTCCTGAAAATGTGGGACAGCATGGGAGGCTCAAAAATTTGAATTTAACCGCACAGATGGAATCAATTTTCAAGTATGAATTTGATATGGACTGATATGCACTGAAATAGGCTCTCGGAATCTTCTGGCAGAAAACAGTGGTTTTCGATTTGGGCTTTCCGTAAAAGGCGGGGGAATTTATAAAAATGGAGTCTCGGAAGCCGCGGAAAATAAGGCTTAGGGATTCCGAGAGAATATTGAAATGTAGGGAGGTATATCTATGAGAGCAATCCGATTGAGCTTTTTCCAGATGGTAAGAGCTATGCGGCGGGATATGATGCTGTTTGCAGCCTGTCTTGCGCCCCTTCTGGCGGGGAGTTTTTTCCGGTTTGGAATCCCCTTTTTAGAGGAGATTTTTACGGGTTATTTTCAGATACCGGCGTTTCTTTCTCCCTTTTATAACCTGCTCGATCTATGCTTTGCCATGCTGTCGCCCACGATGTTCTGCTTTGCCGCGGCAATGATTTCGCTTGAGGAAGCGGATGAAAAGACGGCAGCCTATCTGTTCGTTACGCCTCTGGGGAAGACGGGTTACCTGGCTGCGCGGTTTGGCCTTCCTGCTGCAGCCGCCTTTCTTGTAAGCGTTTTTCTGCTGCCTGTTTTTAAGCTGACGGCGCTTTCGCCCATTGCCGTCCTGCTGTCCGGGGCAGGCGGAACCCTTCAGGGATTGATTGTCGCGTTGCTGATTCTGGCAGTTTCGTCAAACAAGTTAGAACCCAAAATCCGAATTATAGTCACTCAATAATCAGCCCTGAGCACACCCAG
>CANDMH010000032.1 GCA_947385785.1 uncultured Lachnospiraceae bacterium | reverse complement strand
GTAACTGGCTTATTTGCTGTCCTTTAATAACGGGGTGTCTGAACTGTTACTTTTGCTGAGGTTTTAATCAAATTTTATCAGTCTTTCTGTTTATAGATACCGCAGTCCAGGTGCCGGTACGCCAGTTCCGTGGCCACTCTGCCCCGGGGGGTACGGTTCAGAAAACCGTTTTTAATCAGATACGGCTCGTAGACATCCTCAATGGTTCCCGCATCCTCTCCGATGGCGGCGGCAAGGGTATCCAGTCCCACAGGCCCGCCGTCGAATTTCTCTATCATGGTCTGCAGGAGATTTCTGTCGATATGGTCCAGTCCCAGCCTGTCCACATCCATCAGATCCAACGCGGTTTGTGCCACTTCCTCCGTGATGATTCCCTCGTATTTCACCTGGGCAAAGTCACGCACCCGCTTTAAGATCCGGTTGGCAAGCCTGGGCGTCCCCCTGCTTCTGCGCGCCATTTCAAGCGCACCGCCCGGCTCGATCTCCACTCCCAGGATTCTTGCCGAATGAAGAATGATCACCTGCAGTTCTTCCACAGTATAGAATTCCATATGATAAATCATGCCGAATCTGTCCCGCAGCGGTGCAGTCAGAAGCCCTGCCCTGGTGGTGGCCCCCACCAGAGTAAATTTGGGCAGTTCCAGGCGCACGGAGCGTGCCGTGGAGCCTTTCCCGATCATAATGTCAATACAGTAATCCTCCATGGCCGGGTACAGCACCTCCTCCACCTGCCGGTTCAGGCGGTGTATCTCATCCACGAAAAGCAGGTCGCCTTCCTCCAGATTGTTGAGAATTGCAGCCATTTCTCCCGGCTTTTCAATGGCGGGACCGCTGGTTACCTTTAAATGGGTGCCCATCTCATTGGCAATAATGCCTGCCAGCGTGGTTTTTCCCAGTCCCGGCGGTCCGTAGAAAAGCACATGGTCCAGTGCATCTCCCCGGAGCTTCGCCGCTTCTATGTAAATCTTCAGATTTTCCTTCACTTTGGATTGACCGATATAGTCATCCAATTTTTGCGGACGGAGGGAACCCTCTATCTTTATATCTTCTTCGGTAATGTTTGTCTCAATCATTCGCTTGGGCATTTTTATGCATTCCCTTCGGCTTTTTCCTTCTTCTATTTTAGCTGCTTTTCTTCCGGTATGCAAGATTTTTTGCACCTGTCATTCAGCGCTGTTCTGATGTTGGAGATGAAACAGACAGCCAGGGCAACCTGATGGTTGCCTCGGATTATTCGTGCAAAGTGCGCACGAGAACGCCTCGGGGAGGCACCTGTAAACAGTAACAAACTACCCCGTCTCTCTCATGATCCACTGCATACGTTCTTCCGGCGGTAAGCAGGGCACCATGACTGCCTGATCCCCAAATTCCTCATAGGTATCTCTCATAACGGCCCAGGTCCTTTTTGCTTCTTCCCTGTCCTGCTTTCTTTCCGGGTCGTTAGCGTATATCCCGTTCCAAAACGGAAACAAAAATATTGTGCATCTTCAGAACATCTTCTTAAGCGCCGCCTTCAATACCGCTCCGGAGTCCATGGTTTCAATCCCTTCGATGGCATTGACCGCCTTCACGGCCTCCGCGTTACCATATCCCAGGGAAACCAGAGCCTCCACGGCTTCCCTTTTCTGGGGACTGTCCCCCAACCCGGCATTTTCGGCCCTGGTACTCTCAATCTCCATCCCGATGGCGGTATCCTCAATCTTAATCTTGTCCTTCAGTTCCAGAATCAGCCGCTCTGCCGTCCTGGCGCCGATGCCGGGGGCTTTGGTTATTGCTTTCACGTCCCCTGATATGATGGCAAACCGCAGGGAATCCGCATCCAGAACGGAGAGGATGGCCTGTGCGCCCTTTGGTCCGATGCCGTTTACCGTAATGCACCGTTTGAATATGTCCAGATCATTTTTGGACAGAAATCCGAATAACTGTATGGCATCTTCCCGTACATTGGTATAGGTATACAGCTTTACTTTCTCTCCGATGCCGGGAAGCCTGGCTGCTGTATCCGCGGAGATTTTTACATTATAGCCGATACCACCCACATCAATAACGGTGTTATCTTCCGCAATATCATCTACGATTCCCTTTACATATGCTATCATACGACACCCTTATATCCTTTTTCCCAATTTTTCGAATACGTTTTAACGTTTCTGTTTTTCCCTGGCATCTCACTCAATCCCCGGGTCCTTCTTCAGCAGCTTGCGGAATACGATCACAAAGCATACCAGATGCACCGCAAAGGTCAGCCCCCAGCTGATGGGATAGGAAAAATACAGACATTCCAGCGTGTGATAGCTCTGGAAAATGGTATATATCCAGACCACGCGCAGCAGACAGGCTCCCGTCAGCGACACCAGCATGGGCATAATGGCATAGCCCATCCCACGCAGCGCCCCCACAGCTACATCCATCATACCACACAAAAAGTACGGTGTACAGATAATACGCATGCGCAGGATACCGTATTCGATCACTTCCGGGTCCACGGTATACAGCTTCAGCAGAGTCCCGCCGAACAGATATGCCACATTTCCCATCAATGCACCCACGGCAACCACCATTACTTCACATATCACCAGCACTTTCCGGATTCTCTTATATTTCCGGGCACCGTAATTCTGTCCGCTGAAACTGATGGCGGCCTGATGGAAAGCATTCATTGCCGTGTATACAAAGCCCTCTATGTTGCTGGCAGCCGTATTTCCTGCCATGGCCACGGAACCGAAGCTGTTGACCGAGGACTGGATCAGTACATTGGAAATGGAAAAAAGTGCCCCCTGCATTCCCGCCGGCACGCCGATCTGAACCATCTTAAGCAGTTTGTCCGGCACAATTTTAAGTCCCTGCAGTTCCAGACGGTAAGCGCTGTCCGTACAGATCAGGCACCGAACCACCAGAGCCGCGGATATCGCCTGGGAAATCACTGTCGCCGTGGCAACTCCCGCCACACCCATGGAAAAGACGATCACAAAGACAAGGTTCAGCACCACGTTCACAACCCCGGCTATCAGCAGATAATAGAGCGGTCTCTTGGTATCGCCCACTGCCCGAAGGACGGCGCTGCCGAAATTATAGGCCATCATAAACGGCATACCGGCAAAATAGATCCGCATATACAGCACGGAATGATTGATTACATCCTCCGGTGTCCCCATCCAGCCAAGCGCCGGCTTTGAGAGAAAAAATCCCAGGAAAATCAGGATGATTCCCCCTGCCAGGGCAGTGCCCACCGCTGTCTGGACCGTCTCCTTCAGCTCTCCGTCCTGTTTCGCTCCGTAAAATCTGGCCACAAGCACATTGGCCCCCACCGAAAGCCCGATAAAGAGGTTCACGATCAGGTTGGTCAGGGAACTGGTGGAGCCCACCGCCGCCAGAGCCTCATTTCCGGCAAAACGCCCCACCACCACGATATCTGCCGCGTTAAAAAGAAGCTGCAGGATTCCCGACAGCATCAAAGGGATATAGAATATCATGATTTTGCCTAAAAGAGGGCCGTTGCACATGTCTATCTCATATTTTTTTGACTGTTCCTTTTCCATAATTTATCCCGATTCCTTTCCCGGCTTCCTTCACCGGACACTTCTCCCGCATCCTTTTCCCACAGTCATCGGTTTCCCGCGCAATCACTGAATTATTTCACGGAAAGTCCGTCTGCAATTTCCGCCTGCAGCTATCCGTCAGTCCGCGGGAAACGCCGCCGGCAAAATTCCGATGCTGTTTTACCGTTTTGGCCTGCATGCAAAGAGCAAAAAACACCAGCCCGCAAAGCGGGAAAAAGAGCTCCGCAGCCCTACACACTGTATTCTGCGAAGCCCTTATTCCTTATTATTCATGACATCTCAAACCTGTCAGGACGGTTCGGAAACTTTCCGTTGCCGATTGCTCCCGACATTCACGAACCATACGCTTATGCGTAAAAACTACTATTTGCTATTAATATAATTGATCAATCCTTCCGAAGCGATAATCTTCTGCATAAACTCAGGAAACGCCTGTCCCTGGAAGGTGGTCCCTTTCGTAACATTTGTAATGACGCCGGAATCAAAATCCACCTCAACCTCATCCCCGGCTTCGATTCCCTGTGCCGCCTGCGGGCATTCGATGATAGGCAGGCCGATATTGATTGCATTTCTGTAGAAAATTCTGGCAAAGGTCTCTGCTATAACACAGCTGACACCTGCAGCCTTGATGGCGATGGGGGCATGCTCCCTGGAAGAGCCGCAGCCGAAATTCTTCTCGGCAACGATGATGTCGCCTTTCTTCACTTTATGAATGAAATCCGCATCGATGTCTTCCATGCAATGCACTGCCAGCTCCGCAGGATCGGAACTGTTTAAGTACCTTGCCGGAATGATTACATCCGTGTCTACATTATCCCCATATTTAAAGACTGTTCCTTTTGCGTTCATATTTTTCCTCATTCCATGATATCGTTTCGCCTGTACGGAAATTTGACCGGAAACAAGGCATGGAATGCTCCTTTCCTTCTATACTGAGAAAATTCTTATCCTGGATTGTCTCTGGGGCCGGGCTTCCTGCCATTAGCGGCCAGACAGGAGATTGCCGGGCGCTCCTTTGTATCAGGATTACAGATCATCCGGATCTGAAATCACACCCGTAACCGCACTGGCTGCCGCAACCGCAGGACTGGCCAGATAAATTTCGGAAGTTACATGTCCCATACGGCCCACGAAATTGCGGTTGGTCGTGGATACACAGCGCTCTCCTTCCGCAAGGATCCCCATATATCCGCCCAGGCAGGGTCCGCAGGTAGGTGTGCTGACAATGGCGCCCGCTTCAATAAAGGTCTTCAAAAGTCCCTCTTCCATAGCCTGCATGTAGATGGCCTGGGTAGCCGGAATCACGATGCAGCGCATTCCTTTTGCCACATGGCGTCCCTTTAATACCTCTGCGGCAGTCCTCAAATCATCCAGGCGTCCGTTGGTACAGGAACCGATTACGACCTGGTCTATGGCAATTTTCTCCATCCCGCGGATTTCATCGATGGTATGGGTATTTTCCGGAAGATGCGGGAAAGCGACCGTAGGGCGCAACGCACTCAGGTCAATGGTGTATTCCGCGTCGTAGACGGCATCCGCATCCGCTTCGTATATTCTGTACGGTTTGGCGGAATGTTCCTTCATATAGCTTTCCGCCAACCCGTCAACAGGGAAGATGCCATTCTTTCCGCCGGCTTCGATTGCCATGTTCGCAATGGTAAACCTGTCATCCATGGAAAGATTTGCGATACCGTCTCCCACAAATTCCATGGACTTATACAATGCCCCGTCCACACCAATCATTCCTATGATATGTAAAATCACATCCTTGCCGCTGACCCACTTTGCGGGCTTCCCGGTGAGAATGAATTTGATGGCCGCGGGCACCTTGAACCATGCTTTGCCGGTTGCCATTCCGGCCGCCATATCCGTGCTGCCCACGCCTGTAGAAAAGGCACCCAGCGCACCATAAGTACAGGTATGGGAATCCGCGCCGATGATCACATCTCCCGCCACGGTGAGGCCTTTCTCGGGAAGGAGCGCATGCTCGATGCCCATCTCGCCCACCTCGAAATAGTTGGTAATCTCATTTTTGCGGGCAAATTCCCGGACACATTTACAGTGTTCCGCAGATTTGATATCTTTATTTGGTACAAAATGATCCGGCACCAGGGCAATTTTATCCTTGTCGAACACGCCCTTTACCTGAAACTTGTCCATCTCCTTGATGGCCACGGGACTGGTAATATCATTGCCCAGCACCAGGTCAAGCTCCGCCTCGATAAGCTGCCCGGCCTGAACCTGTTCCAGTCCTGCCGCAGCGGCCAGAATCTTCTGTGTCATTGTCATTCCCATATCCGTACATCCTGCCTTTCTGTCAAATGTCTTCTTTACATCATAACACACTTATGGGGATTGTTCAAATACTAAATTTTTGGAATCAAATTCACCCCTTCGTCGCCTCAATCCTGTCAAACAGCCTTGCGCACTCCAGTGTATCCTTCCAGGGAACCACCGGGCTTTCCTGCTTCCCCTCTCTGATGCAGCGAATGACCTCTTCCATTTCATAGGTAAAGCCGTTCACCGTATCATGGTCAATAAAATGTTCCGCCAGTTCTCCCCTTTCATCATATAAAAAGCATTCCGAAGAATGATGGGGCGTGGGCAGCAGGATTTTTCCCTTTCTTCCGTACAGCACCATCCTGGATTCCAGTTTCGCCGCAAAGCTTGTAGTCAGGTCAGCCAGGGTATGCGCAAAGTCAATGGATATGTGATTGTTCATATCCACACCGCTCCCGCCCCAGGTTGCGGACACATTTATCTTCCTGATATCCTGCTTCAGAATCCAGGTCGTAATTTCGTACGTATAAACCGTAATGTCCTTCGCCGCTCCGCCGCCCAGTGAAGGATTCAGATAACGGTTCTCATTCCCTTCCGGCGCTGTAAATCCGATGGAAATCTGGGAAATCTCCGGGATACCGATGCGTTCCGCTTCCACCCAGGCCCTTACCTTCTTTACAGCGGGAAGGAATCGGCTCCACATGGCTTCCATGACAAAGACGCCCTTTGCGGCAGCTGCGGCAAAAACCTGTTCTGCTTCCGCGCCGTTCTGAAACATGGCCTTTTCGCATAAAACCGGAATCCCACGCTCAATGCACAGCATGGCAAGACGGCAGTGGTCATTGGGCGTCACTGCGATATACGCACAATCCGGCTTTTCCTTATCCAGCAGTTCCTCGTAGCTTCCATAGGCGTGTGCCACTCCATTATCTCGGGCAAAGCTTTCTGCTTTCTCCAGGCTTTTGCTGGCTACTGCGCATACCTCGCAGTCCTTGACCAGCCCTGCCGCATGGCAAAATTTTACCGCTATTTTAGCGGCTCCCAATATTCCAAAGCGAAATGTGCTCATCTTCGTCTCCTTTTTCCACCTAATTCTCCTCATCCGTCCCCATGCCGGCGGGACAATTGCGCAGGCATTTTCCGCAGGTTATGCATCCTTCCCCCACAACCGGCACCGGAAAACCCGACTTTCCTGTCTCGAAGGAAATATTTCTACAGCCTGCACATGCGCCGCAGCCAATACACAAACCATTTTTCACTACATCCTGAACTGTCATTTCTGTATACCACACCTTTCTATCATCATACACTCATTGAATCTTTTCTACTTACAGTGCATATTTGCAGATTACTTTCCAAAGGCGCGAATAAAGAAAATAATGGCTAAGAAAATATCTATAAAAACTGCGAATAAAAGAGTGGATTTCAACATGCAAACTACATATCCAAATCCACTCTTTCCCTAAAAAACAGCCTATTTCTCTACCGTAGACAAAATCAGACTCATGTTTCCGTTCATTTCCACCTTACCATATCCATTGGGGATAATGAAATGGTCTCCCTTGCGCACTTCCGTTCCATTCACGCTGCCTTCACCTTCCAGCACAGATGCCGCCAGGAAGGGATAGCCTTGCTCGAATGCCGCGCTGCCGTTTACATCTATCTTAAAGACCGTATATTTCTCACAGGTATAAATCTGATTCAATGCATTCTCCGGCAAATTGGAGATAGACTCTACACTTTCCTCCGCGGATTTTGCAGGCACCGTGATTACATCCAGGCTCTTGTCAATATGAAGCTCACGGGGCTTTCCGTTCTGGAGGCGGCCGTAGTCATAGAGCCGGTAAGTGATGGCGCTGTTCTGCTGAGTCTCCAGGATTAAGGTATCCGCTTTGATGGCATGCACGGTCCCCGGGTCAATCTGGATAAAATCCCCCTTGCGGATGGGAATCTCACGAATCAGCTCCGTCCACCTTCCCTCCCCGACCATTTCCTTCAATTCTGCCTCCGTCTTCGCATTGTGGCCGATTACAATGGTTGCATTCTCTCTGCAGCCCATGATATACCAGCATTCCGTCTTGCCCAGGCTGCCGTTTTCATTCTCTCTGGCGTAAGCATCGTCCGGATGCACCTGGATGCTCAGGTCGTCCTGCGCGTCAATGATTTTCGTCAGCAGCGGGTATCTGTCGTACTGCAGGTTTCCGAACAGCTCCGGATGCTCCGTCCAGAGCTCCGACAGCTTCTTTCCCTGATATTCGCCGTTCCGTATGGTTCCGTCTCCTTCCGGATGCGCCGAAATCCCCCAGCACTCGCCGATGTCGTTTCCTTCCACCTGATATCCGAACTCTTCTCTCAGCTTAACGCCGCCCCAGATATTATGCTTGCATACCGGATCTAAAAAAAGCAGTCCTTTTCCCTCGTTTCCCATCCGTCTTTCCTGTCCTTTCTGGTTATTTATACTGCACACCACTGACAAATTTCCTTACTGCCCAAGCGCATCCAGCCCCAGCTTTATCGCCCCCATGATTCCGGGATCCTCGCCAAGTGCGGGAGGCACAATGTAATCATCGATATTTTCCAGAATCGCCTTATGGGAGACATAGCCGTTCAGCAATCTCTGGACTTCTTTCCTTATCATGCCAAAGAGCTTCTCCTGATGCATGATGCCGCCCCACAGAATAATCTTCTGAGGTGAATATACCATAATATAGTCCGTAATCGCCTGCGCAACATAATAAGCTTCCAGCTCCCAGACCTCATCCCTGTCAGCCAGTTCGATTCCCTTCCTGCCCCAACGCTCTTCCACGGCAGGTCCGGACGCCAGGCCTTCGATACAGTTTCCATGAAAAGGACACCTGCCCTTATAGGTATCTTTCGGGTGTCTCTCTATCAAAATATGCCCGCCTTCCGGATGGACCAGTCCGTGAAGCAGCCCGCCGTTCACATATACGCCTACACCCACGCCGGTGCCCACCGTGATATAAATGGCGCTCTCCGCTCCCTTTGCGGCGCCCCAGGTCACTTCTCCCAGGATTGCGCCGTTTACATCCGTGTCAAAGCCTACCGGCACGTTCAGGGCGTTTCGGAATGTTCCCACTACGTCGCAGTTTTCCCATCCCGCTTTGGGGGTTTTGGTGATATACCCATAAGTTTCCGATGCTTTGTTCAAGTCCAGCGGCCCGAAGCACCCTATCCCCAGCGCCTGGATATCCCAGTTCCTGTAATAACTGATCATATCCTCAAATGTTTCTTTGGGCTGCCTGGTCGGGAAAGAAACCCTGTCCCTGATCACCCCGTTTTCATCCCCTACGGCGCAAACCATTTTGGTGCCGCCTGCCTCGATTCCTCCGATTAACATTTCCACCCGTTCCTCCTCTTTCCAGTTTTGTTTTAACTGCCATGATATCAGTTGATTTATAATAATTCCTAAATGTATTATACACTAAACATTCTATAATTGGTAGTCCCAAAGTTATTTTGCCACGGAAAGCTTTCTACAGTTGTTACTGCTCACGGCTTCGCCGCTCACAGCAACATAATGTACACATACAATAGAATTCAAGTGCAGAATTCTATTGTCATGAATTGAGCAAAGTGCGCTCATTTTGGCGCCTGCTGTCTCGGGCTTTTCGTGCATAATGCGCACGAAAACCCTCGCGGAGGCACCGAGGAACAGTAACCTACAGGTTTCTACAGGCTCTCTATAAAGCTCTGACACAGAAATCTCAAAAATAAGTAACCTGTGTGTCAGCCGCATACGTATGCGGTATCTTTTCTGCCGCTTTATGCCCCACGGCAATTGCAATCGCAAAAGCATAGTTTTCCGGAAATTTCAGCTCTTTTGAAAAATACGCTCTCTTCTCCCCCATGAGAGCATCATAAATGCAGCCGATGATCACGCTGCCCAGCCCCATGGACTGCGCCGCCAGAGATATATTCTCCACTGCAATCCCGGCATCCACCTGGCTCCAGCGGAAGCCTTCCTCCGCGCTTAACAAAATAACCGTGGGCGCCTCGTAGTAAAAGTTGTGCTCCGGCGCTGTCAGATTCCGCAGCCTGTTTTTTTCCGCCTCTATCTCACCCAAAAGCGGATGATTCCCTTTTAACACGGTAAAATGAATTTCCTGCCTGTTGGTTGCAGTAGGCGCCTGAAGACCAGCCTGAATCAGCGCTCCCAATTCCGAATCCGACAGAGGCTCCGCCGTATATCCTCTGCTGGAGCTCCTCTCCTGTATTGTCTCAAGTGTGTGGTTCATATGATATTACCTCCTTTTGAAGTACCTGTCTGTTATTGTATTGCTCTCCGCACTTATCGTCAAGCAAAATCTTAACCTGAAGAAGGACTTTCAGGGCCCGCCCATCCCCGCTGTCCAGGAATAGAGCGGATAGAGAGAAATATATTCCGCCCCGGGAAAGCCCAGAAACATCAGTACAAGAGGTACCACCAGAAGCAGTGCTGCCAGGAAGTAAGCGCCGTAGGGCTCCCGCCGCCACGCGGACAGGCCAAACACCGCCAGCGCCGCACCGGCAAGCACGGCAGCCTGGGACAGAGCCGGCAGCAGCAGGAACCCCCATACCGGCAGCGGCGGCGCTTCCCTGCAGCAGGGGATATCCGTCGCCCGGAAAGAAAGCCCCCGCAGCGGAAAAACCATATCGACGCGGACAGTCCTGCACACAAAGGGAACCAGTGAAAGCAGCGCTGCCCCCGCCCCGCATATCGCCCCTTTGCACAAAAGCACTTTTCTCTTTCCTTTCCGGGTACTCCCCAGCAGGTTCCAGGTACCGGCGGTGTCTTCCATGGCCGCAGCATTGCCGAAGGCAAGTACGATACCGCAGACAAGCAGAAGCAGATCGGCCAGAAACCCTTCTCCCCTGATTCCGAACAGAAAGAGATAGCCCGTATCATAGACAAAATGTCCTCCGCTTTCACATATCCGCCGATACTGTTCCCACACCCGAAGAAAAGAGGGATAAAAAGCTGTCACGGTATAGCACTCCGCTTTCTGTTCCTCCCCAGCCCTTTCACTGATTTCTCCGTCGGAAACCATCCGGTCAATTTGACTGACCCGGTCAAACGCCTCCTGATAGCGGGCCTGTTCGGACAGGATCAGCCGCTCCTTCTCCTCCGTCAGCTCTCCTTCCAGCCTCAGCATGATATCCTGATAATAGCTTTCCTGTACCGAGGGATGATAAGAATGCTCCCATTCCCGATAACCTGCCAGAAAACCAAAGGCGAGCAAAACCAGCGCGGCTCTGTTGGCAATCATTATTTTGTAGCATTCATGGCGCAGAAGACAGGAATGCGGCCTGAATAAGGAAAAAGTCCTTCTCTTTCTGTCCCTGAGAACATACTTCTCTCCTTTTACATACAGGAACACACTCACCGATACTCCTGCCGCTGTCAGAACGGCAATGGCCATCCAGGTGGAAGACATACAGGAAACCGGGTATCCGAACACATCAAAATTCAGACAGGCTCCGTAGAAATGCTCCGTTTTCAGAATTCCCATCAGATTCAGGTACTTGAGCATATTCCATCTGGAAGCACCGGGAATCACCGTATACAGAACATAGCTGACACCGCAGAAGCAGATCCCCGCCCCATAGGACCGGAAAACGGTATCCGCCCCAATGCAGAACGCTGCCATAACCGCGCCGAACCCAAACAAAGCGAGCCCTTTTGTAACCACAGACAATACAATGTACTCCCCGATGCTGACACTCAGGCAGCTCTCCCGCCAGGCGGCCACGGACTGAACCGCCGCGCCGAAGTCTCCGTATCCCACGGTAAGCCCGAAAAACAGAAGATTCGCTCCATACAAAAGCGCCGCCATAACGCCGCAGTGGATTAAAAGCGCCGCCAGCTTTGCCGCAATGCTTTTCCCAATCCCGTATCTGGTACTTCTGGTTATGTAGAAAAGCCCTTTTTCCTTCTCCTCCACAATCAGGCATCCCACAAAGAAAAAGACGGACAACAGCAGAAAAATATCCGTCCAGGCGTTTTCCATGGCACCGGTAACTGCCCTTCCGGGCATCCAGCGAATCCCGTCATCCGAAAGTCCGGCGTAGTCCCCGGCGCTTTTCTGTATATTCCGGGCAGAGAAGGAATCCCGGTCCGCCCCGCCGAAAATCCCAATGCCGCCCAGCCTCTGCGCCGCTTCCTGTATGGATTGCAGATATTCTCCGTAATCCGCGCTTTTCTCCCACTCCTCATAAAGTTCCTCTATCAGGCGCTGTTCCTTCCAGAGGGAGTCCGTCAGCTTCAGGTAATCGCCGCTTTGGTACTGCTCATAATAAGCTTCGAATACGCCGGGGGCGCTTTCCATAGCCTGGAGCGCAAGCGTATCTCCCATCTCACCGGACATTCCCTGAAACGTCAGAATCTCCTGGACAAAGCTTATTCCATCTATCGTTTCTTTCATTCCGGTAATAAGGATACCCTTTTCCTGCTCCGTCATATCCGAAATTTCCCTTTGGAAGGCTTTGTAGGCCGATAATCCGGCTCTGTCTTCACCCGGCAAGTTCGTATACCACATAAGGAAGAGCTCCAGCGCCAGCAGAAGCAGGCAGGACAGGAAAAATTGCTTCTTTCCCCATATTTTCTCCAGTTCAACAACTGTCAGACGAATCATGGCCATCCTCCTCACTGAATATCTGCATGTAAACCGCCTCCAGTCCCTTTACCCCGCCGTATTTTTTACAGAGTCCGTCCACCGTGCCTCTGTCTACCAGCCTGCCCGATTTCAGCAGCAGAACTTCCGCCGCGATGGGTTCGATATCCGAAACCACATGGGTTGACACCAGAATAATGCGTTCCCCGGAGACAGCCTGAATCCGCTCTCTCACCCGCACCCGTTCTTTGGGGTCCAGCCCTGCGGTAGGCTCGTCCAGGACGATGCATTTGGGATCTCCCAGCAAAGCCTGGGCAATCAGGATGCGCTGCTTCATGCCTCCCGAATAGGTGCCAACCGGGCGTTTCCGCTCCTCCCACAAATTGACGAATGTGAGCACCCGCCGGATTTCCTCTGCCTGCTCCTTTCCGGGTATGCCCTTCAGCGCAGCCATGTAGGACAGAAAGCGGATTCCCGAAAAATGATCGTACATTCCCTGTTGCTGGGGCGCATACCCCAGAAGACTCCTGTAGTATGCGCCAAGCGTCCTGATTTCCTTCCCTTCCCACCGGACTTCACCGCCTGTAGGCGTTAAATTTCCGGTAATAATATTCATAAGCGTTGATTTTCCCGCGCCGTTGGGGCCAAGCAGCCCGTAAATTCCCGGTTTCAGGGTAAAACTGACCTGATCCAGCGCCGGCCTGCTCCCCGTATATGCCTTTCCCATGATACGCCCGGTTTCCGTGACATGCCCCTCTCCCGATATACTGGTTGTTTCCGTGACATGCCCTTCTCCCGGTATCCCGGTTTTTTGCGTGGCATGCCCCTCTCCCGGTATCCTGGCTGTTTTCATTGAGGATTCCTTCGTCCCGGCCCCGGGGAACCATCTTCTCGGCGAAAAATGGCCTGCCGTATACCGTTTTGTTATCCCGCACAGCTCCAGCATGTTATTCCCCCTTCCCGACCATGTTGATTTTACGATAATTGTCATTGCCCGCGAACAGGTCCTCCTGGGAGATCAGGCCGTACTGGTAGCGGTTGATTTCATAGGAACCGCCGCCTGAGGGCGTCGCCTCACAGTCATAGATTACCAGCACATCCGAATCCAGCACGGCGCGGAATTCCAGGCTCCAGCCCAGGCTTTTATTCACAAGGGAGGAGTGGCTGACCTCGCCGGTGTCTATGTCAATATAGTCAAAAGTTCCGTCCTCAGAACTGCTGTCACAGCAAAGCCTGTTTCCTATCTTCCGGTACAGGTAGCTTCCCCCGCCCCGCCTGCATATCTCCCGTTCCGCCCCTGTACTTAAGTCAATGGCTTTTACGCTGCCGTCGGCGCAGGAGGTATAGAGCATGTTTCCGTCCACAAGTTCGTAATTCCCGTACTGATTTTCCACGCGGTACCGGATTTCCAGTTCCGGGTTGTCTATGGAAAGGGTGGCAAAGACTTCCCGGGAATTCTCATAAAGCTCTTTATAAACATCGTCCTCAAAGAATTCCCCGTTGGAAACTTCTCTCCCATAATCCGTTCCTTCCAGTACAAGCGTACGTCCGTAGCAGCCTTTCAGATGCCAGGAAATATAGCCGTCAAAGTCAAGAGAGCAGATTTCCTGTTCCTCTGCCGACGCCAAATCCAGATATACCAGCCTTCGCTCCGTGGAATTGAAATAAGTTCCCTCGGCGCTCTGCTGCGCCGTCATCTTTTTCGCCACCACATAGATGCCGCTTTCGTCCCCCATCACCAGATCCTCCAGCACCAGCGACGGGTCAAACGAATAAACCTTCTCTCTGCCGGTTCCGTCCGGCTTCGCACGATAGAGCACGGCCTCGCTGCTCTCGATACCGGCGGACTGGAAAGAATTTCCCTCCCAGTCCATGTTCATCTGCATGGAACCGTCATTGTCGGGCATCTTGCTCAGAAGATACAGTGAATCCTGCCAGACGAAGAGAAGTGTGCTTGCTATCGGAAAATCGTCATATGGCAGAACGGAGGTACAGTCGGGAGAATTATGGCTGCAGCCCGCATTGCTGCACAGATAAACTTCCTGTCCGGCCGCAAAGTCCATATACATCAGATGGGAGCCGTAACTGCCGTCGGAGAGCTCCTCTGTCTCAAAGGTCTGGTAATAATATCCGTCCTTCGTATGGCATCCTTCCACGCCACCGGAAGCCAGAATCTGCAGGCCGCTGTTTCCGCCTGCCTGGCTGTATGACGCCATGTCACTGCTGCCTCCTGCACCCGGTTCCACACCTGAGCCCATCGCCGACCCGTTCCCTCCCCCGGCGCCCGTTCCCGCACCGGTTCCTCCTTCCTGTACCGGAATTCCGCTTATTCCTTCTGCCTGCCCGGCTGATGCTGTGCCGGGACTATTTCCACTGCAGGCGGTTAATAAGAGAAGAATGCCTGCTGAAAGTACGAATGTAATTGCTTTTTTCATGAATAAAAGACCTCCTTGTTTTATGTTTCGCCACACTGATCCGTCTATATACCGTGAGCGTAGTCATCTGCCGCTTTTGTCCCACATCGCACCAACGTTCATACGCCGTACTTTTGGAACTGTCGTAAAATCTCTCCGCTGCGGACAGGAAAATCATAAAACAAAAAGGTCAAAATCGTGTCAATTGAATATGAAGAAACTATAAATTGCCTGTATCTGTCCCCTTTCTTTACCTTAGAATGGACAGGGCGGCCAGGTAACATAAGGACTTATGTGAAGGAATTGCTGTGAGGGAAATTGTGAACGAAGAAGAAAAAATTCTTGCGTCCTGCCCTGGAATGAGCTATATTAGACATAGGGAAAGCCATAGAAGCGGCTCTACCCTCCAAATGCTAACGACTTACCTCATTATGAGGTCTGCCGTCACTGTTGGGAGCAGTGGCGGCTATTTCTTTCCCTTAAAAATCTGATAAAACAGACTTATAAGGGCTACAATGAACGTACAGAACAAAAAGAAATCCTGATATGTAATCATTGTATCACCCTCTTTTCTCTCATCTGGAGGGCTACTTGAAACCTCCACGAAAACAAGAGGGTAAGAGCCGCCCTGGCTCTATGACTTTCCCATAGAAATACTATATCACTCAATACCCCTCATTCCTGTAATCTTCAAATACAGGGAAAATTCTCAGTCAATTGAAACATGAATTCTTACAATACCCCCGTGGGGAACCGCATTCAGGAGCTGCATGCCGCCTCCGTGCTTTTCGCAGAGCACACGGCTGATGGCAAGGCCCATTCCCAGGTGTCCTTCCTGCTGTGTGGGAAGCAGATTTTTCTGTCCTTTGCGAAGAATTTCGTCGGAAAATCCTTCGCCGTCATCTGTCACAGTGATCTGCAGCCTATGCTCCTGGAGCATAATTTCTACGGATATCGTATTCTTCGCAAAACGTGTGGCATTTTCGAATACATTTTCAAGAATCCTGTGCAGCATAACTGTATCTGCCTTCAAAAGCCTGTCCTGTATGCCATTATCCGGGCTGCAGGTGCTTTCCGTTGGGTTTATTTCGGTTTGAGCCGTATTTCCCGGTACTGTATTGTCTGCTGTATTATGCTTTTGCGTATAAACAGTGTCAATATAAAGTTCAAGCCCGGCAGAATCCGCCATCACCTCAAGGTCATCCCGGATATCCGCGATTAGCTCTTTGAGAGATATTTCCCTTCTGTGGATTTCCATATCCTCCAGCCGGTTCAGCGTCCGCACCGATTCCGTGTACTGCTCCAGCCGTTTTGCGGCCAGATTCAGATTCCCCGCTATGCGCCCGGCTTTTTCCCTGCTTATGTTTCCGGCGGGCAGATGGAGCAGCAGGTACTCGGTGTATCCCTGGATAATGGCAATCGGGTTGCGCAGATCATGGGCGATGGAAGCCTGCATCAGCCTGCGCTGCTCCAGCATATTCCACATGGCTTTCTGATTTTCGGCCAGTTCCTTCCGCATCACTTCAAAGGAGCGGCACAATGCCCCCATCTCGTCCCCGCACTTGTATTCCAATGAAAAGTCCAGATTCTGCGCAGCAATCGCCTCCGTTGCCTCCGCCAGAAGTCCAAGCGGCACGGAAAGCCTTTTTCTGTAAAAATATAAACCGCAGAACAGGATTCCCGCGATAGACAGCACCGCCGGGACAATGATCATGGCGGCACCGCAGAACCGATATGCAAATTTTCGTTTCGGTGTCAGCGTATCGTAGCTGGTTTCCAGCTTTTGAATAGAATAGGTGGAGGTAGCATCCGGCATAAATTCACTTCTCTCGATTCTGAGGGCATCCGATTCTTCCGTTATTTCCGTCTGCACACCCGGAATAACGCTGTTCTCCTCCGTCACAGGACCTTCGGACTCTGTAACTATCATCGGCAGTTTTGTGGCCTCCCCGAAAGTCAGCAGATGCGTAGAGCTGATCGTTGTGCCGTCTTCCGATGTATTTTCTACCGTAAGATATGCAGCGTTGGCATCCGGCAGAAGCCAGTGCCGAAACGCCGCACAGCCCGCAATGACAAGCCCGGAAAGGAATACCACAATGCAGAAGGTCCCGAAAACGGTCATCATAAAAAAGCTGCGGAGAGAGAAATCCCGTTGCGTATTTCTTTTGTCAGAATGTTTTTTCTTATATCGGACAGCGGTTTTAGAAGGGTCTGTCTCTTTATTGTTATGATATGCCATTTTCCATCCTCTCGATTTTTAAAATTCCTATGGAGTACTTTTCTTCCTATGGAATGCCCTTCTTCCATTTATATCCGACGCCCCAGACTGTTTCAATGTAATCCTGACCAGTGACTTCCCGGAGTCTGGCCCTTATCTTACGGATATGTTCTTTTATAACGCCGCTGTCTCCCTCGGCGTCATATCCCCATACCATTTCATAGATTCTCTCCCTGCCAAACACCTGATTTGCATTTGTCATCAGAAACTCTATCAGGTCAAATTCCCGCTTCGAAAAAGGAATCTCCCGGCCATGCCAGGAAACGGAGCGTTCCGACAGATTGACAATCAGCTCATTGGAGGTCAGGACGGACGGCCTGCACCTGTTCCGTTCATCCCGCCGCAGATGGGCGGCAACCCGGGCTGACAGCTGGGCCAGGCTGAAGGGTTTGGTGATATAATCATCTCCTCCATACTGAAGCCCGTTTATCATATCCTGTTCGGTAATCCGCGCGGTCAGAAAGAGAATGGGACAGACGATATGGTTCCGTATACATCTGCACAGTTCCAGCCCGTCCATCCCTGGCATATTGATATCCAGGATGATCAGATCCGGCTGACGTTCCAACAGGGTAATCGCTTCCCCGGCGCTGTTTGCCGCCAGCGTTTCATAACCGCAGTCCTGCAGGTGGTCGGTCAGGAGCTCCGTCATCATCTTTTCATCATCCACAATCAAAATCTTATATGCCATCGTCCCAATCTTCCCTTTCGCGCCATAAATCTCTTTCATCCACTTTTTCAAAGCCCACAAAATCTTCACGGACTGTGATGGTAATCTTCTCATCACTGTGTTCCGCCGCAATCCGCTGAAGCGTTTCTACAATATCCTTTTTCGTCAGTTTCAGCATGTCTTCCAGATCCGTTTCGTTCCAGAAGTCCTCCACACCCTTTATCATGCTCCCGATACAGGCATCCCGCTGGCCTATGGTGATGGTCTCCTTATCCGCGATGTGGTAGGAAAACTGATAATACAAATCGCACCATGCCGCCATCAAATACGCCCCGTCAGCTTTCGCCGCGGGCTGTACTCTCTCCATAGAACCTGCGCCATCTGAGGAATTCGCTCCATCTGCAGTTTGTGCTTCTCCCATCTGATTCTCTGTCATGGATTTCTCTGGAAGGTACCTGTCATAAACCGGATCTTCCTCCTTCCGTCCAGTATAATTACTCTGAACATATTTACCGTTTTCCGCGCCTGACAGCAGTACGGTCAGCGTCACGAAATTGCGTTCTTCCTCATCCATGGGCACCTGGAAATCCTTTATTGCCGTATCCATTGAAATTCTTTCCATTGCCTCCCGGTTTTCATTCGCCCAGTCCAGCAGACGCATATTAAAATCGGCTACCGTCAGATCCCGATAATCGGAAATCATCAGTTCAAACAGCGAATTGTAGTCCGCCTCTGTCCCCGGCTCGCCCCGGGACTCCTCTTCCTCCGGGACATTTCCCTCATATTTCCCGTCGCTGGTATCCTGGCGCTGTCTGTCCCATTCCGCCTGCTCTTCTTCCGTTGCCGGCCTCAGCCCCTGCAGTACACCTTTTTCATAAACCGCATAAAGCTCAATGGCATCTTCCGCATAAATTCCCTTTCCGATTCCTGCATGTTCCGCTATCCACAGGCCCTTCTCTTCGTCCACCAGTCCCCGGACCTCTTTCCCCTCGTAATACATTTTGAAATCATCGGCAGACTGATCATATTCATATGACAGGCCAAACGGCATGTACGGCGCCAGATTTTCCGCCCACTGTGCCTCTCTTTCTTTCAGCCACATGGTCAATAACCCGGCATCCTCGAGACTGTCCGTCTGTCCATTTCCGGCGTAATATGTTAATGGCGCAAAAAAAGACTCCACATTGATTGTCAGATTATCGGAATCCCACTTTTGATGAAGGGCTTCCCTCTCGCTGTCAATCAGCTCACTCATTATCTTCTCATCCCGCAGTTCCGCTTCGCTTCTCTCCTGCAGCCAGGCATCCAGCTCCGCAAAAATACCGGCCCTCGTTTCCAGGTAATCGCCCACCTTCAAAGTATCGGCCTTCTGGATAATAAGCGTCAGAAAATATTCCAAAACCGCCTGGTCCATTGCATCCTCCGAAGCTGAAACGGCATAGCCTCCGAAGCCTCTCGCCTTCCATTTTTCCGCGGTAAGCGGCAGGAGGCAGTAATGCAGAAAAGACGCAATGTCATTTTCCTCTTTCAGGTTATCCAGGGTTTCGTCTTTGGCAAACCTGTCCAACAGTTCCATGTATTCTTCTGTGTCTGTTATTTTCCATACTTTATTCTGAAATTCCGATATGGTCATGTCCTTATATCCGTCAAAGCGGAGGGCAAGAAGTATGCCGTATTCCTGTTCCGTAAAATCCGTTCCCGGTATAGTGCTGACCGTTTGGTTTTCCGGC
Source organism: uncultured Lachnospiraceae bacterium (assembly GCA_947385785.1). GTDB lineage: Bacteria > Bacillota > Clostridia > Lachnospirales > Lachnospiraceae > Acetatifactor. Next base: position 3,259 of record CANDMH010000032.1, on the reverse strand, counting down.
ACAGTGCCGGCCGACTGGTTTTCTGACATAGTGCCGGCCGACTGGTTTTTTGACACAGCACCGGCCGAATTGTTTTCCGGCACGGCTGTTGTAGCAAATACCGTTGTCACTGAGGCAACCAGAACTGCGGCCGCCAGAATTCCGCATACAGAGGTCTTCTTTATTTTCATAATCGCCGTGATCCTTTCATTCATCGTGTTTTTGCCCGCATTTCTGCCGAAACCGCTGCACAGCGGCATCAGCGAGCGCTTCTTTTCTTCCATATCAATCAGGGCAAGCGCGTAGGATGCCCTTTTATCCATCCCCAGGCGCCTTATTACCTGTTCGTCGCATTCCAGTTCGATATCCCGGTTGAACAGAATGTACATCACCCATGCAAAAGGATTAAACCAGTGGATGCACAGTGCCAGGGCAATCAGCAGTTTCGTCACCGCGTCCAGGCGGCATATGTGCACATATTCATGCAGGAGAACATACTCCATCTGTGCCGGCTCCACCCTGCCCGCTTTTCCGGGCAGTACGATTACCGGACGAAGAATACCATAGGTCAGCGGCGCAGAAATCCTGTCTGAGCTGCGAATGGCAACGACACGCCTCAGAGGGTGGGCTTTCTTCCATTGCTCCGTCAATTCGTCCCTTACCGGAAGCGTCATCCGGAATTCCAGGCGACAGAGCACATAGGAGAAGATAAAAAAGCCGGCACATGCCAGTGCTCCAATCCCCCAGATTACGCTCCACACCCGGAAATCTCCGGTTTCATTCTTTCCATTCTGTGCAGCGATGCCCGTCTCCAGGAGCTGTCTGTTTTGCAGTCCGGCGTTGTTCCTGATGACTTGCGCTGTCAGGTTTGAGGTTTCAATTTTACCTTTTTTCGTGGTCTGTGGTCCTGGATTTGCACTTTTATCTTTTTGTATGGTCTGTAGTTCTGGACTTTTGCTCTCACCACTTTGTATGGTCTGTAATTCCGGACTTTCACCTGCACCATTTTGCATGGTCTGCAGTTCCGGAGCTTCGCTCTCACCACTTTGTATGACCTGTAACCCCGGAAGTCCGCCTGTTTCGTTTTGTCCAGCCTCAACTTCAGGAATTTCGTCCGATTCGCTTTTCCCTGCCTGCAATCCGGGAAGAAAGGCCGCCAGCATACGGGCAGGCTCTCCGGAAAGTCCTGCTCCTGACAGCCCGCTGCAAATCATGGAATATGCGCTGAAGCCGGAGGGAATCGCCACCGGCAGCATCAGCCGCAAAAGCGCCAGCCACCACAGGGCAAGAAATGTCCTTTTAGGCAGTCTGTTGATAAAAAATACACGTAATATCAATATTACCGATATCAGGACGGCGCCTGAAAAACTCATTTGCAATAAACTCATATTTGCACCTCATCCATTCATTTCCCTGTTCTCAGTCCAGCTTTCCCACAGTCTTTCATGGGACTTTAACCCGGTCCTTTCTGCCTTTTCAGTCCAGCTTCCCACAGCCTTTCATGGGACCTTAACCCGGTCCTTTCTGCCTTTTCAGTCCAGCTTTCCCACAGCCTTTCATGGGGTTTTAACCCGGTCCTTTCTGCCTTTTCAGTCCAGCTTTCCCACAATCTTTCCGCAGGGCATCAAACTCGGTCATTTCCTTCTTCTCAATCCGGCTTTCCCACAGCCTTTCATGGGGTTTTAACCCGGTCCTTTCTGTCTTCTCAATCCAGCTTACCCACAATCTTCCGCAGGTCCTCAATCTGTGTTTCGGAAAGCTTCGCTCTTCCCAGCAGAGAGGCGAAAAGCTTGTCTGCGGAGCCGTCGAAAATCTTGTCGATCAGTTCGTTGGTCTCCGCCTCCTGAACCGCTTCCCTGGGAATCAGGGCGTGGCACATAAAATTGGGTTCTGTTCGCTCAATGGCGCCTTTCTTAATGCAGCGCTTGATCAGGGTATATGTGGTATTCATATTCCACCCGGTTTCCTCCTTCAATACGTCGGAGATGTGTTTTGCCGTAGTATCTCCTTCTCTCCAGAGCACTCCCATTACTTTCAGTTCGGAATCAAAAAGCTTTATTTCCATCTGTTGTCCTCCTCTCATTTCCTGTTCTGTCCCCAAAATGCGCTTTGCCCTGTCAGTGCCGTGGACGGCTGACTGCTTCTGCAACCATTTTATGGAGTCACGAAGCGGTTCCTGTAGTATGCAGACAGTTCCTTACATGCGCAGATTTGCCGGCAGAGCCTGTACCGCTTTTACAAGACTGCAGTAGTTTGTCCTTATCTACATACTACCACAGTCTTTTCCGTATGTCAACACTACCGGAGTAGTTTTTATATTTTTTGACAGCCTTTTTTGTCACCACTTTTTATACTGCACATCCTCGTAATTGCAGTAAGGAACTGTCGGAAAATAACTGCTGCCATTCGTTCAGGAAAGAGCCAGGAAATCCAATAAAAAATGCGATAAATCTGCAGTAATCGAGTAGGGGGAATTTAATCCCCCTCTCACACCACCGTACATGCCGTTCGGCATACGGCGGTTCAACATAACTTCAAAGCATGATGCTCTAAGTAATAATCGTAACAACTGACAAGCCCCGCCTGTGACAACTTTTCTTTTGAGATTGCCCTGACTACACATGTTTTGGTCACGACCCATTGATAGTGGTCTCCCATGTAGGATGTCTGCCTCGCAAGGTCTTTTCCTATTCCCAGTTTCTGCAATCCCCATTGCCGCTTTTTCGGCACTTTCCACTTCTTCCAGATAATTACCCGCAGCCTTGTACGCAAATGTGCGTCTACATCGTTCATTACCGTTTTCATGGACCCTAACGCAAAGTAGTTTATCCACCCTCTGATTACCCAGTTTAGTCTCTGTACCCTTACTGCAAATGCCATGGACTGGCTCCGGTTTGTCAGCTTCTTTAGTGTCCGCTTGAATTTCTCCACCGAATCCCTGTGTGGCCTGCACTTCCATTCTTTTGCTTTGGAGTCCTTATAGAATCCAAATCCCAGATATTTAAGCCTGCCCGGTCTTGTGATTCTCGTCTTTTCAGCGTTCACCTTTAATCCGAGTTTTCGCTGTATCCAGTCTGTTATCGAATACATGACACGTTTGGCGCTTGCTTCGCTTCTGACTGCTATCACGCAGTCGTCCGCATACCTCACGAATCGCAGTCCCCGTTTCTCCAACTCTTTGTCCAGTTCATTCAGCATGATGTTTGACAGGAGCGGTGACAGGTTCCCTCCCTATGCAAAGCAGAAGACTATGCAAAGAATGTACTGTTTTTCCTTATAA
>CANDMH010000031.1 GCA_947385785.1 uncultured Lachnospiraceae bacterium | reverse complement strand
CCGTTAGATGGATTGTCAAGACATTAATTTAAACAAGTTTCGTGAAACAGCCCTGAAACTGAAAAAATTCCCCTTGACAAGACGAAATAGTATGCTATCATAAGCATATAAAGCATACAATTCTCATGGACACGCCGATAGTAATCTATCATTTCTGTACTATATCCGGAAACTCTATGCTTTGGAACCCGATTTATCATAACAAGGCAGGAGTCTCTGGCACAGGAACCTCCTGCCGGAACAGGAGGAACTATGAAGAAACTGGAAGAAATGAACCTGGTGGACGATTTCCTGGCATACAGCCTGGCATCCCACAAAATTTACGGGGAGGAAGCGTCCCGCTACATCCTGGAGTGCATCCTGCAGCGCAAGATACGGCATCTGACAGTGGTACCCCAGAAATCCTGGTATGGGGAAGAGCCTAAGAGTCATGGCGTGCGGCTGGACGTATACCTGGATGAAGGGGACGGCGAAATCTTCGATGTGGAGCCGGACAATAACAGCGGGGCCGGGGATGTTGCGGCGCTGCCACGGAGGGTGAGGTTCTACCATGCAAAAATTGATGCAGGAAACCTGACGGCGGGAGAGGACTACAGTTCGCTGCGAAACGTGGTGGTGATATTTATTTCCACCTATGACCCTTTTGGGAAGAAACGGATGGTCTATACCATAAAAAACGGCTGCGTGGAGGAACCTGACCTGCCCTATGAGGACGGAGCCAGGACGATATTCCTGTATACGAAAGGGACGGAAGGTGAACCGCCGAAGGAGCTCAAGCAGCTGGCGCTGTACATGGAGGATTCTACAGCAGGAAATGCGAAAACTGCCGGACTGGCAAGGCTGCATGAGATGGTTACAAAAGTAAAAGCAGACAGGAAAGTGGGGCTGGCATATATGAAAGCTGCAGAGATTGAAAAGCGTATAAAGGCAGAGGGGATGGCTGAAGGAAGAGCAGAGGGAAGAGCAGAAGGAAAGGCAATCAAGCTAATCAGCCAGGTTAGAAAAAAGGTTCAGAAAAACAAGACAGTAGAAGAAATTGCGGAAATGCTGGAAGAGGATCCCGCTGTCATTGCCCCGATTTATGAACTGCTTTGTTACCATGCAGAGTGGGATGATGAGAGGATCGGCAGCGAGCTGGCGGGAGAGCAGACCGCAGTGCGGGTAAATATGTAATGGGAAAGGATATGAGGGAGGTTTCATGGGAATCTATTTCAATCCGGGAAACAGTGGATTTCAAAGAATTGTAAACAGTGAATATGTGGATAAAACAGGACTAATTTTCCAGATTAATCGTTCCATTGGTACGATGAATAATCTGACCTGCATCAGCAGGCCGCGTCGTTTTGGAAAATCATACGCGGCGCAGATGTTATGCGCCTATTATGACTGTTCCTGCGATTCCCGGAGCCTGTTTGACGACAGAGAAATTGCGAAGACGGAAGGGTATCTGGACCATCTGAACCAGTACCATGTGATAAATCTTGATATTACCGGCTTTATTTCTGCTGCTGCGAGCATGGATATTCCTCTTTTTCAGGTTCCCAATCTGATAACCGATACGATCAGCAGGGAGCTGGCGGAAGGATATCCTGAGCTGTCCGGGAAGAACCTTACGGACGCGCTGGTTGACTGTGTGGAAAAGACAGGGAAAAAGTTTGTATTTGTCATTGACGAGTGGGATGCGCTGATCCGGGAGGCGAAGGGCGATACAGCGCTGCAGAGGAAGTATCTGAACCTTCTCAGGGGATGGTTTAAAAATGGCAATTTTACGTCAAAGGCGGTGGCAGCGGCGTATATGACAGGGATTTTGCCGATCAAGAAGGACGGCTCCCAGTCAGCCATTTCGGATTTCAGGGAAGTAACCATACTGGATCCGGGAAGGTTTGTGAAGTTTACAGGCTTTACCGCAGACGAAGTGAAGGGGCTCTGTGAAAAGTATGGGATGCCTTTTGAGGAGGCGCAGAAGTGGTATGACGGTTACGATTTTCCGGGCACAGGTGCGATTTACAACCCTTACTCCCTTATGTGTGCAATGGAGAATCGGAAATTCGGATCCTACTGGAAGAAGACCACCGCTGCGGAATCGCTGATGACCTATATCAATATGGATTTTGAAGGGATGCAGGAAATAACAGCGCGCCTGATTGCCGGGGAGGACGTGGAGGTCAGGACAGACGGGTTTGAAAATGATTTTGAGACGTTTAAGAGCAGAGACGATGTGCTGACGCTGCTGATCCACCTGGGCTACCTCACCTGGAATGAGGAGGGGACGGCGCGGATCCCGAATGAAGAAGTGCGGACGGAATTTGAGAAGATCCTGGAGGGGACGGGAGTAAGCCGGAAGTGGATGGAACTGATCAATCGCTCCCGCAGGCTCCTGGAGGATACGCTTGCGGGAAAAGCGGATGAGGTGGCGGGAGCTATAGAGGCGGTTCGGGCGACGCAGTACGCGCCTGTGTTTTATAATAACGAACAGGCCCTGCGGTATGTGGTCAAGTTCGCGTATATTGCCGCCATAGACCAGTACCTTAAGGTGGAGGAACTGCCGTCCGGGAAGGGGATTGCGGACATAGTGTATCTTCCCAGACGGAAATCCCTGCTTCCGGCATTGATTGTGGAGCTGAAATGGGATAAATCCTCAGAGGGGGCCATCAGGCAGATTCGGGACAGGAACTACCCTGCGGTATTACGGGATTATGGCGGTGAGATCGTGATGGCCGGGATCAATTATAATCCGAAGACAAAGGCGCATACCTGTGAAATCGAGAGAATTTCGGGAAGGTGATCTTAATGATTATAAAATGTTTTTACCGTTTTTTCTTATTAATAATGCTCTTTCTTATGCCAGGGAGTCTGGCAGCCTGCGGACAGAAGGGGCAGGAGAGAAGCAGTGAAGGATATACCTTTACGGATGATCTGGGGCGTGAAGTGACGGTTGCTTCCCATGAGCGTGTAGCTGTTTTGCTGGGAAGCTATGCGGATATGTGGGTGCTGGCGGGAGGGGAAGTATGTGCGGCCCCGGAGGATGCATTTGACGATTTTGATCTGCCGCTGTCGGAGGACACTGTGAACCTGGGAGAGACGAAACGCTTAAGCCTGGAACTGCTTCTGTCCGCCGAGCCTGACCTGGTGCTTGCCAGTACCAACACGGCGCAGCATCTGGAATGGCAGCAGTCTCTGGAGGGCGCGGGAATTCCCACGGCCTATTTTGACGTGGCATGCTTTGATGATTATCTGCGGATGCTGAAAATCTGTACCGATATCACCGGACAGCCGGAGCGCTTCGAACAATACGGAACAGATGTTCAAAAACAGATAGATGCTGTATTGGAACGCTGTGCTGGTGCGGAAGCCCGGACAGTGCTGTTTATGCGGGCTTCCGCCACCAGCATAAGGGCAAAGGGCAACAGCGGCAATGTGCTGGGAGAGATGCTGGAGAGCCTGGGCTGTATCAACATTGCGGATACAAACGAGAGTCTGCTGGAAAATTTAAGTGTGGAGAGTATATTGCTCCAGAATCCCGAATTTATACTCATTGTCCAGTCCGGTGACGATACGGAGGGGACAAGGAAGAACATAGATGCCATGTTTGACGAGAATCCGCTATGGAACGAACTGGATGCCGTGAAAAACGGGCAGGTGCATATTCTGGACAAGCACCTTTATAATCTGAAGCCCAATGCGCGTTGGGCGGAAGCCTATGAGAAGCTGGCGGACATCCTGGAAATTGGCGGGAAATAACTGATACCACCTGTTCAGGCAAAGGCCCGGAATACTTCCTTAACATGCGAAATAAGAAAGTGAGTGCGTCGGGCAGGCTGTGTCTGGTGAAAATGATATGGAGGAAATTCGCCGTGAAGAAAGGAAAGCGATGCCGGAAACCTTATCTGGGATGGGGAATAACCGTCTGTATCCTCATTATGGTACTCAGCATGTGCCTTGGAAACATTCAGTTCTCCCCCCTGGAGCTTCCCGGCATTCTGCGGGGAGACGGGGGGAATGTGAAGCGGAGTATTCTGCTGTACGCCAGGGTGCCCCGGACGCTTGCTTCTCTTTTTGCCGGCGCCGGGCTGGCAGTATCGGGAGCGGTGCTGCAGAATGTGCTGGCGAATCGTCTGGCATCGCCGGGGATTATCGGTGTCAATGCCGGCGCCGGGCTGGGAGTTACGCTGTGCTGCGGGCTGGGGGTTCTGTCCGGCTTTTGGATTTCCGTTTCCGCTTTTGCGGGAAGCCTGCTCAGCATTCTTTTGATTTTTCTTTTTTCCTGCAGATTTCATGCGTCCAGGACCACTGTGATTTTAAGCGGTGTGGCGTTGAACAGTATACTGAATGCCATCTGCGAATCGCTGACTGTTTTAGATACGGATCTGGCAATGCTGAGCATTGATTTTCGGGTAGGTGGTTTTTCGGCGGTGTCCTTTACGCGTCTGCTTCCTGCTGCTGGGCTTATCGGTTTTGGAATGCTGATTTTATTTACTTTATGCAATGAACTGGACGTGCTGGCGCTTGGGGATGAGACAGCCCAGGGAGTAGGCCTGCAGGTGGGGCGGTACCGGATGCTTTTTTTGCTGCTGGCGGCTTTGTTGGCGGGGGCGGCAGTGAGCTTTGCCGGTCTCCTGGGCTTTGTTGGTCTGATAGTGCCGCATTTCGTGCGTAGATTTACCGGAAATGAAAGCGGGAAGCTTCTCCCCATGTGCGCAGTATCCGGAGCGGGATTCGTCACTTTATGTGACATGGTGTCCAAGCTGTTGTTTGCACCCTATGAATTGCCGGTGGGTATATTGATGTCAGTGATTGGAGGACCGGTGTTTCTGTTTCTGCTGGTGCGTCACAAGGGCGGTCATGGTCAAATGTATAACGAGTAACACTTCTGCAATACACAGTGGAAAACGGCGGGAGCTGACTGCACAGAGGTGAATGTAATAGAGTGCCGGTATACTTGTTATTCATAACGCGGACCTCCTGCCCAAAACCCTGTTAAATGTGCTATAATGCACATATAAGGGCGGATTTTGTACAGGAAAAACAGGAAGCAGCCTGCATGCAGGAAAAATTAGGAAATAAGATTATGGTTGAAACAGTAAATGTGACCGCAGGGTACAGAAAAGGCGAGATTCTTCATGGCGTGGATTTCTGTGCGGAAAAGGGAGAAATAACAACTCTCATCGGCGCCAATGGCAGCGGAAAGAGTACTCTGCTGCGTGTGATTCTGGGGTTTCTCCCTTTTTGGGGCGGAGACGTGAGAATTGACAATATTTCATTAAAGGCAATGTCCAGGGAGGCGCTTGCCAGGAAGATAGCCTATCTCCCCCAGGGCAAAAACGTACCGGATATATCAGCGGAGCGCATGGTTCTCCACGGGCGGTTTCCCTATCTGCGATACCCACGTAAGTATGGGGCAGAGGACTACAGGATTGCCGAGACGGCTATGATGCAGACGGGGATTGCTGAATTTGCCCACAGACAGATGGCCGAACTGTCAGGGGGAATGCGGCAAAAAGTCTATATTGCCATGGCGTTGGCACAGCAGGCGGAAGTCATTGTTATGGACGAACCCACCACCTATCTGGACATCGGGCAGCAGCTGAAGTTTGCGCAGCTGATGAGACAGTTATCGGCAGAGGGGAAAACCATCATTATGGTTCTGCATGATATTCTGCTGGCAATGAAGCTTTCGGACCGGATTGCGGCGCTTCAGGACGGCAGGATTCTGAAATACGGAACACCGGATGATATTATACGGTCGGGTATCGTGGAAAGGCTTTATGGTGTGGCAGTGAAATCTCTCTGTACTGAGGCGGGGGTACAGTATTTTTATGATATATGTAAGGAAGTGTAAAAAATGCAGTGTAAAAAAATCTGAAAAATTTCGAAAAATTTGTTGACAAATGAATGCTCTCATAGTATACTAATAAAGTCGGTTGCGTGAGCAACGGCAAACGGAATCTTAGCTCAGCTGGGAGAGCATCTGCCTTACAAGCAGAGGGTCATAGGTTCGAGCCCTATAGGTTCCATATGGCGAGATAGCTCAGTTGGCTAGAGCATGCGGTTCATACCCGCAGTGTCGAGGGTTCGAATCCCCCTCTCGCTATTGTTGGGAATGCCTGAAAGTGTGATATTTTCGGCATTCCTTTTTGTTATCTTGTGAGAAAAATGTTGTGAGGAGGCGATTTTGATGGGCTCAGAAAAAAACACACTGTCTGTGGGCGGATATCTTTTCTATACAGAGAGAGATGCACAGGTTGCATGGGAGGAAGAGCGGAAAATAGAATATCTGGAGGCGCATATCGATTATTCTTCGCCGGAGAGCATACGGTATGTTTATGAGCATACGATTCAGGAGCGCCTGTTTAAGACGCCGGTAGGGCTTCGGTACCTGCAGAAGCTGCGGGATTTTCTGCTGGCACAGCCGGGGGCGGACCCGGAGAACATTATGGATATCCCTCTGTATATCGTATTTGACAGGGAATTGCGTGAGCATGGCAATCCCGCGCGGGAGAGGGTGGCACCATCTAAAAAGAAAGACAGAGATAAAGAAAAAACGCGGTTTACATTATCCGTAGTCCTGAACGTGCTGCTGGTTGGGGCCATTATTGCCATGTTCTTTATTTCTTATGTGAGCGAGCAGCCCAATATCATTAATTACGAGCGAGCGCTGACAAGCAGGTATGCGTCCTGGGAGCAGGATCTGACGGAACGGGAACAGGTAATCCGTGAGAAAGAGCTGGAGCTTAAGATCAATCAGGATTAATAAGGAAATGTTGACACAATTCCTTGGGAAATGCGGGCATAATCCCGAAAAAGCAGGAAAGGCCGTGTAAGAAATGGACAGACTGAAGATACTGGTAGTAGACGACGAGAGCAGGATGCGTAAGCTGGTGCGCGATTTCCTGGTGAAAAATAATTATGAGGTGCTGGAGGCCGGGGACGGGGAGGAGGCCATGGAGATTTTTTTCGCTCAGAAGGACATCTCCCTGGTAGTCCTGGACGTGATGATGCCGAAGATGGACGGATGGCAGGTGTGCCGGGAAATCCGGGCCTATTCCAGAGTGCCTGTTATCATGCTGACAGCAAGGGCGGATGAAAGGGACGAGCTTCAGGGATTTCAGCTGGGGGTGGACGAATATATCACGAAACCCTTCAGCCCCAAGATTCTGGTGGCGCGCATTGAGGCCATATTACGGCGCACCAATCAGGCTGCCAGGGAAGAAATTCTAAGCTGCGGCGGCATCAGGCTGGACAAGACCGCCCATCAGGTTACGATTGACGGTAAGTCCATAGACCTCAGCTACAAGGAATTTGAGCTCCTTGCTTATTTTATGGAAAATAAGGGAATCGCCCTCTCCCGGGAGAAAATATTGAATCATGTGTGGAACTATGATTATTTCGGTGATGCCCGAACCATTGACACCCATGTGAAAAAACTGCGCAGCAAGATGGGGAAGAAGGGCGAACTGATCCGGACCATCTGGGGCATGGGCTATAAGCTGGAGGAGAATAAGGAAGCGCCCGCTGCTGAGGGAACCGCTTCGCAAACAGTGTAATTCATAAGGAAGTACAGATGGCGGAAGCCGGAGGCACAGGGCATGCATGCAACAGGTTTTCATATGAAACATTCAATCAGGCGGCAGTTTGCATTGATTTTCATCGGGCTGATGATGGCGGCGGTCTTTTTATGCTGGCTTATCAATATCATGTTTCTGGAGGAGTATTATATCCGAAGCAGGACAGATGTGATTCTGGCGGCTTACGAATCCATCCGCCAGGCGGCCAACAGCGATACTTACAATACGGATGAGTTCACGGAGGAGTTGGATGATATATGCGGTGTATATAACATTACGATATACGTTATGGACATGGATTCCCAGGTGAGGTATGTTTCAGTGAACGGCGGAGAGGAACTGGAAAAGCGGTTGATGGCTTACCTTTTCGGCATTCTGACCGAGACGACGAGGGTTATCCGGGAAGAAGATGGATATGTAGTCCAAAGGGTGCGCACAGGCGACGACGAATATCTGGAGATGTATGGCAGGTTGAATTCCGGGATTTCCTTTATCATGCGTACACCGGTGGAAAGTATCCGGGAGAGTGTGAAGGTTGCCAACCGTTTTCTGGCATATATCGGTGTGCTGGCGACTATGGCAGGCGGTGTGATCACATGGTTTATAGCCGGGAGGATTACGAAACCCATTCTGGAATTAAACCGGATATCGGAAAAAATGGTTCATCTTGACTTTGAGGCCAAGTATGCCGGAGGAGCCCACAATGAGATTGATTTGCTGGGAGAGAATATCAACAAGCTGTCTGCGTCTTTGGAACGCTCTATTTCCGAACTGAAGACTGCCAATAACGAACTGCAGAAGGATATTGAGAGGAAAAATGAAATTGACGAGATGCGCAAGGAGTTCCTGGCCAATGTATCCCATGAGCTGAAGACCCCTATTGCGCTGATACAGGGGTATGCGGAAGGGCTTTCCGAGGGAATCAATGATGATCCGGAGAGCCAGAAATTCTACTGTGAAGTAATCGTGGACGAGGCGTCAAGGATGAACCAGATGGTTCAGAAGCTTTTGACCCTGAACCAGCTGGAATTCGGGAATGATGTGGTAAATATGGAGCGTTTTGACCTGGCTGCCCTGGTGAAAAATTATGTTCAGTCCGCAGAGATTCTCACGAAGCAGAACGGGATTGAAGTCCGCATGGAAGAGTATGAGCCGGTTTATGTCTGGGGAGACGAATATAAGGTGGAAGAGGTGGTTATGAATTACTTTTCCAATGCGGTGAATCACTGCGGCGGGGAGAAGAAGATTGTGATCAGGCTGAACCAGGAAGAGAATCATGTAAGAGTGGAGGTTTTTAACACAGGTACCCCCATTCCGGAGGAGTCCATTTCTCATCTGTGGGAGAAATTTTATAAAGTGGACAAGGCGCGTACCAGGGAGTATGGAGGAAGCGGTGTGGGGCTGTCCATTGTGAAGGCAATTATGGAATCCATGAACCGGAAATACGGCGTGGAGAATTACACCAACGGGGTACTGTTCTGGTTTGAACTGGAGAAGGCGTAAGGCAGGGGAATCTGCGGCGATGGAAGAGGAGAGTATATATGAGGGATGAGACAATTTCAGATGTGACAAAAGTACTGCTGGTAGGCCTGGACACCGGAGAGGAACCGGATTTCGAGCATGCCATGGAGGAACTGAAGAGTCTGGCGGAGGCGGCCGGGAAGCTTGTCACAGGCATTATAACCCAGCGTATGGAGAATGTAAACAATGCTTTTTATATCGGAACCGGGAAGGTGGAAGAAGTGCGGGAGTATGCGCTGCAGTGTGAAGCGCAGGAGGTTATCTTCGACAATACGCTCACGCCCTCCCAGATGCGCAATCTTGGACGGGAGCTGAAGCTGCCGGTTCTGGACAGAACCAATCTGATTCTGGATATTTTTGCCCTGAGGGCCAGAACCAGGGAAGCGAAGCTCCAGGTGGAGACGGCAAGGCTCCAGTACATTCTGCCCCGACTGGTGGGAATGCGGGAGAATTTGAGCCGGGTGGGCGGCAGTTCAGGCGCGGCAGGCGGCAGGGGCAGCGTGAGCAACAGGGGTGCCGGCGAGACGAAGCTGGAGCTGGACAGACGTAAAATAGAACACAGAATATCGGAATTGAAGAAAGAACTGGAGGAAGTGGCCGGCAGAAGGGAAAATATGCGGAAGAAACGCAGTCAGTCCAGAATTCCGAAGGTGGCTCTGGTAGGCTATACCAATGCCGGGAAATCCACCATTATGAACCACATGCTGGCCCGGTACGGAGAAAATAAGGAGAAAACGGTACTGGAGAAGGATATGCTTTTTGCCACACTGGATACAAATGTGCGGTGCATCTGCCCGGGAGGCGATTCGGAAAACACCGCTGACAACAGACCTTTCTTTCTGGCGGATACGGTGGGCTTCATCGATAAGCTGCCCCATGGGCTGGTCAAAGCCTTCCGCTCCACGCTTGAGGAAGTTCGGTGTGCGGACCTGATTGTCCATGTGGTGGATTTTTCCGACGAGCATTATAAACAACAGATGGAAGTGACGGAGGAGACCTTGAAAAGCCTGGAAGCCGGAGATATTCCCAGGATTGTGGCCTATAACAAGGCGGATAAAAGCCCGATGCCGAATCTGCCCAGGAAAAAGGACAGGCAGATTTACATGGCGGCATCCCTGGACTGCGGGATTGAGGAGCTGGCGGGGATGATTGCGGAATGTGTCTATGCGGACAGGGTGGAAAGGGAATTTACGGTTCCCTATGACAGGGGGAATGTGGTATCCTATTTTATGGAAAATGCAACGGTCCTGGCGCAGGAATACCGGGAGGAGGGCGTATGGATGCGCGTGAGATGCCATAAGGGAGACGCCGATAAGTATTGCGTATAAAAAACCGGAAGGAAAGTTTTAGGGCTTGCCGACGAAGGAAAATTGGTGTATGATATGGAAAGAAGGTTTCCCCAATCAGTACAGTCAGTCCATATGTGCCTGAAGGGATGCCGAATCACAAAACAGGTGAGGAATTAGCAAAATGACAGGTAAAAGAAGATTTTCAGTGATAACGGCGGCAGCGCTGCTTATGGTCAGTTTGACGGGATGTGCGGAAAACCAGATTCCGGATCTGAGCGGGGAAGAAATACAGGCAATAGGGGAATACGTGGCTGTAACGATGATGAAATACGATATGAACCACAGGAGCCGCCTGATGGATTTGACCGTACCGGATGCGGATTATGTGCCGGAAAGCTCCGCGGAAACCCAGGAGCCGGAAGATGCGTCCGGAATGGCACCGGTAGACGACACACCTGTAGTAAATTCTTCGGGAAAAGAGGAGCAGTCAGCGGTTCCTTCCTATACTCTGGAGGAAGTGGCAGGCCTGCCGGAAGGGGTGGAAGTGGCCTTTACGGAACGGGGGATTTATGACAATTATCCTGAGGAAGGAGATTTCTTCTCGCTGAATGCTTCTGCGGGAAAGAAGCTGCTGGTGCTGCATTTTTCCATTTCCAATACCGGTGAGCAGGAGCAGAATGTGGACATATTGGACTCCGGGGCTGTATTCAATGTCACGGTGAATGAAACCTATACCAGGAGGGCGCTTACCGTTATGGCGCTGAACGATCTTTCGGCCTATGAGGGGACGGTGGCGGCAGGAGAGAAAGCCGACGCTATTCTGGTGATTGAAGTGGATACGGATATGGCGGAGAATATTTCGTCTGTCAGCCTTCAGGTGAGAAATGAGGAAAAATCACATACCCTTAAGCTGGAGTGAAAGAGAATGCATGGACTTTTGAAAAAAGGTGAGTTTTCAGAATGAGATGAGACGGCAGCGCTGTGCGAAAGGACAGCGCTGCTGTGATATTTCGGTTTTCTTATATGTTCTTAGCCACTTCGCGCAGGATTGCCTGGCTGGGACCCGGGATTCTGCCCAGGTGGTCAGGCCCTACATTCAGCAGGTAGTTGATACCCATTCCGTTCAGCTTCCGTTTGATCTCAAGAATTTTCCTGGCATCTTTCCAGTTCTGATCCCATGCGCAGTATCCCCAGCTGTTATTCATGGTAGCGGCAGTCTCGTAAAGTCCGTAGGGAGAGGGCTTTACGCCGTCGCAGGCATTGTAATCCAGTTTGGAGGGGTCGAACTCTTCGCCGGCGGGAAGAGAATCCGGAATTTCGTTATCGCCGAGGGAGACGTAATCGTAGGCGCCGTTTCCGAGGCGGGAGTTGATCAGACAGTCCGGCTGATACTTTTTAACCAGCTCAAACAGTTCCTTACTCTGACTGTCGCTGATGGTCATGGGAACATCGAACCAGATCAGGCAGAGTTCGCCGTAATTGCGGAGGATTTCTTCCACCTGGGGCTTAATCTTATTTTCGAAGCAGATGTCGAAATTCTTCCTGTCATTGTCCGGGAAATCCCAGTCATTGCACCACGCATGCCCTGCGCAGGGAATATGGCCGGAAAGATATCCGCCGCCGTGCTCCTCGTGCCAGTCCAGATCCTGGGAATAGTAAAGCCCGAACTTCAGACCATGCTTATAGCAGCTTTCAGAGAGTTCGCCAATGACATCCCTTCCGAAAGGTGTTGCATCCACCACGTTGAATTTGTCAACTTTTGAATGAAATAATGCGAAACCTTCATGATGCTTGCTGGTGATGACAAAATATTTCATGCCGCATTCTTTGGCAAAACGAACCCATTCGTCGGCACTGAAATAAACCGGATTGAATGCTTGCGTAAGCTTGTCATATTCCGCATTGGGAATACACTGGTTGGACTGAATCCACTCCGCATAGCTGCTGCTCTTTTTACCGTTCCATTCGCCGCCCAGCAGGGAATAGAGCCCCCAATGCACCATCATGCCGTACTGTGCCTCTTTGAACCATTTTCTCATGTCCATCTCAGATACCTCCAAATGAATTTTACTGTTCTGTGTATAGCTATACTATACAATATTTTTTCGGATATGTCCATGACTTTTGTGCGAAAAGATGGACTTTTAAACGGATGGCGCTTTCTCTTTGGAAGATAGACGGAAAACATGTAGAAAGCAAAAAAAGGGAATTGACATATTGACAATTTTCGTCTATGATTACACCATCAAATAGGCTGCTTTCGATTCAGGAAAGGAAGAATTGTGGAAAAGAAGGATATTTTAAAAATTGTAGATCATACACTGTTGGCACAGACTGCCACATGGACGGAAATTCGCCAGATACTTGACGATGGAATGGAATACGGAACGGCTTCGGCCTGCATTCCGGCCGCATATGTAAGGCAGGCGGCCGCATATGTGGCAGGCAGGCTGCCCATCTGTACCGTGATAGGCTTTCCCAACGGATACAGCACCACGGCAGTGAAAGTGTTTGAGACAAAAGATGCCGTTGCCAACGGCGCGCAGGAAATTGACATGGTGATCAATATCGGATATCTGAAGGAGCGCAGATATCAGGAGGTGGAAGATGAGATACGCCAGGTTCGTGAAGCCTGCGGAGGAGGGATTTTAAAGGTTATCATTGAAACCTGCCTTCTGACGGAGGAAGAGAAGATTAAAATGTGTGAAATCGTCACGAAGACAGGGGCGGAATATATTAAAACCTCCACCGGATTCTCTGCTGGCGGCGCTACACTGGCGGACGTAAAGCTTATGAGAGCTCACGTCGGAAAAGAGGTAAAAATAAAGGCTGCCGGCGGTATTTCTTCCTTTGAGGATGCGGAAGAATTCATGCGCCTTGGCGCGGACCGCCTGGGAACAAGCCGCCTGATTAAGATTATGAAGGATTTTACAAAAACTTTACAAAAACATGATAATAGTTTTGATGTATATCAGGTAAAATAAGTTCCATATCAATAGATATGGAAAGGGTCGGAAACAAATGAATGTTTTTGATGTACTCACACTGATCGGGGGATTAAGTCTGTTTCTGTTTGGCATGAGCATTATGGGGCAGGCGCTGGAACGCAGAGCCGGAGGAAACCTTCGACAGCTCTTAGGCAGGCTTACAACAAACAAAGCTGCCGGGCTTCTGACCGGACTTTGTATTACGGCAGTGATCCAAAGCTCTTCTGCCACAACGGTCATGGTGGTGGGATTCGTGAATTCCGGCCTGATGACGTTAAAACAGGCAATCAATGTTATCATGGGGGCCAATATCGGCACTACGGTGACCGCGTGGATTTTAAGCCTTGCGGGAATTGACAGCGGCAGTGTATGGATAAGCCTTTTAAAGCCATCCTCTTTTACGCCGGTTCTGGCCCTGGTCGGCATCATTTTCTATATGTTCTGCAGGAATGACAAGAAGAAGGATACCGGTATGGTTCTGTTGGGGTTCGCCACGCTGATGTTCGGTATGGAATCCATGTCGGGAGCCGTGTCGGGGCTGAGGGATGTTCCTGCGTTCCAGAATCTGTTTATCCTGTTCAAAAATCCGATTCTGGGTGTGATGGCGGGAGCCGTGCTGACAGCAGCCATTCAGTCAAGCTCCGCTTCAGTGGGTATTCTGCAGGCTCTGGCCGTCACGGGGCAGGTGTCTTACGGCGCTGCCATTCCCATCATTATGGGACAGAACATCGGAACCTGTGTGACGGCAATGATTTCTTCGGTGGGCGCGAACAAAAACGCAAAACGTGCCGCCATGGTACATCTGTCCTTCAATGTGATCGGTACGGCAGTCTGGCTTACGGTGTTCTGCCTCGTCAATTTGGCATGGAGTCCGGCTTTTTTGAACGAGGGCGCTTCCCTGTTCGGCATTGCCGTGGCACATTCCATATTCAATGTCCTGTGTACGGTCCTGATGCTGCCGCTGTCCGGTTTTCTGGAAAGTCTGGTGAACCGGCTCGTCCCGGATGCGAAGCAGCCGGAAATTCAGTCGGAGCTGGATGAGCGTCTGCTTGCCAGCCCGCCCATTGCCCTGGAGCGCTGCCATGAGGTGGCGGCGGATATGGCGCGGACCGCTGTAAGCGCATTGAAGATCAGCGTGTCCTGTCTGCAGGGGGATGCTCCGGAGCTTGCGGCATCCGTTCGGGAGAAGGAGGAGAAAACGGATTATTATGAGGATATTCTGGGGACTTATCTGATAAAGCTGAGCGAGAAGCAGATCAGTGCCTCCGACAGCGCGGAGGCAGCGAAGCTTCTGAAGATGATCGGAGACTTTGAGCGGATTTCCGACCACGCGGTGAATCTCCTGGAATCCGCGGAAGAGATGCGGGAAAAAGGCCTGACGTTTACGGAGGCAGCGGTATCCGAACTGGAGGTGATCACTTCCGCGGTAAAAGAAATCCTGGACCTGTCGCTGGCGGCATTTCTGTCGGACGATATAAAGGCGGCATCCATGGTGGAGCCGCTGGAGCAGGTGATTGACCAGCTGAAGGAGCAGATGCGCACGCGCCATATTCTCCGGATGCAGCAGAAGGCATGTTCCATTGAGGCAGGCTTTATATGGTCAGACCTGCTCACCAGCCTGGAGCGTACCTCGGATCATTGTTCCAACATTGCAGGGTGTGTCATCGATATGGCACATCACAGCATGAGTCTTCATGAGTCCCTTCGCAGTGTTAGAAATGACAGCGAGGATTTTCGGCAGAATTTCCGGGCATATGTCCAGAAATACCATTTCGTGTCATAGGCCCTCCCTTTGAATCCGGTCAAATTCCGCCATACATTCATCCACGGAGGCTCCTTTCAGAAGCTCCCGCACTACCAGGCAGATATTTCCCCATTGCTCTACTTTCATGCTGGCGTTGGAACCCAGAACATAGACGCCTTCGTTGATTCTGGCATTCAGAGGTTTCAGTGCATCTACGCAGTTTACGTTCACATTTTTGGACGGGGAGATGACTTTATTATTCTCGGAATACAGCTGCAGCATCTCGTCAGAGAGGATAAAATCCAGGGTGTCCATGGCAATTTCCATATTTTCCGCATTTGCGCTGATTCCGTAGCCGGTCATGGGGACTACCGGCATCTGTCCACGGCTGCTGGGAAAGCCGATTACCTGCATGTTGAAATCTGTCTTTCCGTAGGCTGTTTCCGAGTTGGCCGCGCCCCAGTAAGCCATTACAATGGGCGTCTTTCCCGCCAGAAAATCAGGCCCCTCGCCTTCAATGGCTTCTGAGACAGAGGCCTTCTCCGCGTCAATGTAGCCTTTGTCGATCATTTCCTGGAGAAATTCGAAGCCGGGGCGCATATAATCGCTCAGCTTTGCCTCACCGCTGTTGAGGGCGGCAATTTCGGCTTCGGTGTTGCCTCCGTTGTAGAGATCCGCAAAGCCCTGTGCCAGCACAAAGGTTTCCAGCCACCAACGGTTGGCACCCACCGGCGTCTCAATGCCGTTTTCTTTGAATACCCTGCAGCATTCCAGAAATTCGTCCGGGGTGTCGGGCAGTTCCAGATGATATTGATCAAACATATCCTGATTGACAAACAGACCATAGGCTACCACCTCCTGGGGAATGCCTACCAGTTTTCCGTCTACCGTATTGGCAACCTTCACAACGTCCCGCAGATGATTCACGCATTCCAGATGGGACAGATCTGCCAGAGTCCCTTCGGACCCCAGCAGCATGAGGGTATCCGGATTGAGCAGATAGATATCATCCATATTGCTGCGGGCTCTGTCCACCAATACCTCGTCATATGTTTTTTCCTGATGGTTTTCGGCGGTGTAGGTCCTGTACTCTACCTGTACTCCCAGGGCTTCCTCTGCCGCAATCACGGTAAGCTCCTGGGCTGTCCGAGCCGTATTGTCCGCATTCGGATTCGATTTCTCCATGGGAGTGAACATATTGACTGTTTTAATGTCGTCATTCGAGCCCGTGATCAAATTTTTATCAGATATCTGTCTTTTGCCGCAGGCTGTCATGGTCAGCAATATTGTGCCTGTCAGCAGAGCGGGGATTAAGGGGATGGGTTTTTTGGTGCTCATGTCTGTTTCCCTTTCTTTCGGAATTGTCGAAAGACACTTCCTTATAACTCTGGAAGATTGCTGCTGTCTGGATATTTCTTATCTGGACATTTCCCGTTTCGAAGTATCCTTCAGATATTTACATAATATGGTTTTAACGTTCTCCATGTCAATGGGTTTCGCAATATGATCATTCATTCCGGCATCCAGGGCGTCTTTTATGTCTTCCGCAAAAGCGTTGGCCGTCATTGCGATGATAGGGATGGTGGATGCATCTGCCCGGTCCAGGGAACGGATTTTCCTGGTTGCGTCATAGCCGTTCATCACCGGCATCTGAACATCCATCAGGATGGCGTCAAAGGTTCCCGGCTCTGAAGAGGAAAAAAGTTCCACCGCCAGGCTTCCGTTTTCCGCTGTTATGCAGGTGGCTCCTTCCCCGTCCAGGAGGGCCAGCAGGATTTCGGAATTGATTTCATTGTCCTCTGCAGCCAGAAAGTGCTTCCCGTTTAAAACGTTGTTTACGTCGTCTTCCGCAGGTGTTTTGGGTACTTTTCTGTCAGCCGTCTGGTCGGGGATCCGCAGTTCAAGCTCTACAGTGAATATCGTTCCCTTATCTACTTCGCTGGAGACATCTATGGTGCCGCCCATCAGTTCCACGATGCTTTTGGTGATGGCCATTCCCAGGCCTGTTCCCTGTACCTTGTTGGTAGTGCTGTTTTCCGCCCTGGTGAAAGCGTCGAAGATGACCTCCAGATACTCCGGAGTCATTCCATATCCGTTGTCCGCCACTTCGATTTTAAAGTGCTCATACTGGCTGGAGCGCTGCTCCAGGCCGATGATGCGCAGTTGGATTTGCCCTCCTTCCGGTGTGTATTTTACGGAATTTGAGAGAAGATTTATCAAAATCTGGTTCATCCTTGTCTCGTCGCCAATGAGTCTCTCGTTTTTGATGCCGCTGACCGTGATATCGAATTTCTGATTCTTTCCTTTTGCCATGGGGCGGATAATCGTGTCTATGGAGGAGACCATGCCGTCCAGGGTGAATTCTCCCAGAGTGAGAACTGCTTTTCCGCTCTCAATTTTGGATACATCAAGCACATCGTTGATGAGGCCTAAAAGGTGTTTCCCGGAGGCGGTGATTTTCTTTGTATATTCCCTGACTCTGGCGGGATTATCCGCTTCCTTTGCCAGCAGGGTGGTAAAGCCAAGTATGGCGTTCATGGGAGTGCGGATGTCGTGGGACATATTGGAGAGGAACATGGTTTTGGAGCTGCTGGCAAGCTGTGCGGCCCGGAGAGCTTCCGCCAATTGCTGGCTGTGCAGTTCCCGTTCCTGCTCCTGTTCCTTCCGGATATGGCTTTTCTGGCGTTCATTCAGGAAATAAAGGGTGCAGCAGATCAGAAAAGCGGTCAGCATTACAATCACCACGATGAGGATGTTCTGGTTTACGGCTTTTCCCTCCTGCTGGATGGATTCGATGGGTACATAGCCGATGAGATACAGGGCACCGTCGTTCACCGCCCACATGTAAATCAGGGATGCCCGATCCCGAACAGGGTGGTAGAATAACACATGCTTTCCCTCCTGTATGCTTTCGGAGACTTCTGTCTGAATATCCGATTCCAGTATTCTGTTGGCATTGTAGAAATCCTGCAGGTTGACATGCCCGGCAGTCCGCTCTCCGATTCCTTTGGGTTTCAGCACAAAGCGCTCGCTTCTGGCATCCATCACATAGAGAGTGGCATTGTTGTTATAAAATTTTGGTGGCAGCGCTTCCTCCAGGGAATCATAAATATATTCGATATAGAGAGTGGCTGTCTGCGTTCCCTCCTTCATTACGGGGCAGGAGATGGTATAGGCCCATGTACCCATACTGTTTAAGTATGAGCCGGACAGGGGCAGGTCATCCACTTTCTTGCCGGAGGAGAAATCCAGGCTGTTCGCGGAAAAGGCCTCTCCCGTATTGGAAATCCCCGTACTTTTCCCGGCGGGAATAATGGACACTTTGATCATCGTCTTATTGGTTTTGTAAGAGAGTATAAAAGATTCCGGATCTTCAAGCAGCGCAAGTTCCTGGGCAATGAACTTCTGGAATTCCGCTTCCTTCTGCAGGACAGCCTGTATCGTTCCGCAGAGCAGTCCCAGGCTTTCGCTCAGATTGTCGATAGCGGACTGGGTCATTTTGGATGAAATCTGTCCGGCTACAGAATAGACTACGGATCCTAAAACGATAAAAGTCGCTACAATGGAGACGATCAGCGCGCTTCCGCGGCCGGAATTATTTTTCCTTTGTCTGTTTGCCATAACTGTGATCACCTTTAAAATACAACAATCATTACATTTATAATATAGCATCTTTTCGTGTTAAAGTCAAAATAATATATTCAGGGCACAAATTATCTTGTCAAATGCGGCCAAATATGGTATTTTATTTTCCCTGCCTGCGGAAACAGGAACAATACAGCCTGGCAGGCAATTCTGAAACAGGAGAGGCTTTGGAACGTGGGGAATGGGTGGATGGCGGCAAAAGGCAGGAAAGACCGGGGACGGCACAGAGAACAGATTCAGAAAGCGTTGGAAGGGCAGGCCATATTGTGGGGAGTCACATGATATGGCCTGCTTTTTTACCAGGAAACGTCAGGAATGCGAAATACGGGAAGTACTGTACAGGCCCTTACGGAACTGGAATAGGAGAAAAATATGGGAAATATATATGGCTATGTGCGGGTAAGCACAAGTGAGCAGAAAGAGGACAGGCAGCTGATTGCCATGAATACGGTGCAGGTGCCGGAAGAAAACATTTATATGGACAAGCAGTCGGGCAAGGATTTCAAACGTCCCATGTATATGCGTCTGCTGAAACGTCTGAAGCAGGAAGACGTGCTGTACATCAAGAGCATTGACCGCCTGGGAAGAAATTATGAGGAGGTTCTGGAGCAGTGGCGGATGCTGACAAAGGAGAAAAAGGTGGATATCGTGGTGCTGGATATGCCTTTGCTGGATACCAGAAGGGGGAAAGACCTTATGGGAACCTTTTTAAGCGATATCGTGCTGCAGGTGCTGTCCTTTGTGGCGGAGAACGAAAGGAAAAACATCAGGGAGCGGCAGAAGGAAGGCATCGAGGCGGCCAGACGGCGCGGAGTCCGGTTTGGCAGGCCTGCCAAACCGGTGCCGGAGAACTTTGAGCAGGTCTGCGGGAAATGGGCAGCCGGAGAGATCACCGGAAGGGAAGCGGCCATGGAATGCAATATGCCCTTTTCTTCCTTCTACAGAAAGGCAGGGTACATGGCAAAGCAACAGCCATGAGCCGGACATCTGCGGGCAGTTACATATTCATGCCTCGTCCTCTTCGTTTTCAGAAATTGTTTTTACCGCAATTCCGTTTACAGATACACTGCCGTCCAGGGCAATCATCAGGTACTCCCTGCCGTCAATATTGCGTGTCTCGATCAGGTCCGTGCGGTCAGGGCTTACCTTGATGACCACATCCGGGGTCTTGACTTCGAAGCTTTTCGTGTTCATGACATTGCTCATGAGCAGGGAAGTATTTTCACCGGCGGTCTCATCATAGTGCCTGTCGAATTCAGATAATTTATCATTGGCTACACCACTGTCCGCAAGAATGGTTTTGACTTCGTTTTTATCCAGGATTACAGGCTCCGGCGCCTCCTTGTGTTCCTCGGCCAGTTCCGTGAAACGGTCATGGATATTTTTTACTACTTCTATGCCGCAGTCCTCTCCCAGAGTATCCTCAATCAAGGCCTGGAAGGTTTCTTTCTGGCTCTCCGCAGACATGGGAAGAGGGCAGCCCAGCAGCTGTTCTACAAAAGATTCACGCAGTTCCTCCGGTTTTTTGGAATAATAGAGGACACTGTGGATATCGCTTCCTCTGTCGTTAAAGGCAGGAAACAGGAAGCCTGTCTCCGGGAGGGAAACCACCCAGTCGCGGTTGCGGTTATGGAAGGTGTTTTCCTCCGCATCATAGCTTAGGCCCGGCTTGGACAGCTCCACAGGGCAGATACAGGATAATATGTACTCATAGATCTCATCGGAGGCGTCGTCCATATCGATACCATCCGTGGTACGTCCCGGCACATCGTAGACATCATGGACGATCAGAATCAGGTAGTTGCCCACATATTCATAGTTCTCGATTATCCTGTCGTAGTACGCTTCCAGCAGGGCGTCATCCTTCAGCTTGCTGTCCTTAAGACGCATCAGGAATTCGTGGGCATTGAAGGAAACAGCCGAATCTGCGGTATCCGAAAGGGCGGCACGGGGAAGGGCATTGCCGGATTCCGCGGCATCGGGAAGAGAGCCGTTGATGGCCGCGGCATCGGGAAGAGAGCCGCCGATGGCTGCGGCATCAGAGGGAGGCTTTGCGCTGTCATTATCAGGCACGGTCATCCCGGCCATCTCGAGCGCCAGCGGGAAGTCCAGCGTCAGAAGATTTTTTCCCAGGGTACCGGACAGTACCTTTCTGAGAATTTCAAAGTATTTGAACATTTCTTCTTCCGGGAGCGCCAGAAATGCCTGTTTCAGCTCCGTTTTTTTGTTTTTCTCTCCGTCCACATAACAGCCGCAGATGCGGGTGATGGAGCAGTTCCGCGGGGTGAAGAGTTTTTTGATTTCGGATATGTCCTGTTTTGTCATGGTTTACCTCATATTATAGTTCCGCGGGCTTTGGACGAAGCTGTGTATCAGCTGATGAATGCCCTGCGGAAACTCGGATTTTTCGTAGTTTTATACTGCGCATCAATGAAATTTGCAGTAACCTGCAACGAAAGACCGCCAGCCGCATATGTACGTCTGCGCAGGATTCGTATACTCGCGAGCGCATACATTTGCCACCTTCCGTTCCAAGCTGCGGAGGCGCTCGCTCGTTATACAATTTCAACTGGCAAATGTTTTCGAGCGTGAGTATAAATTCTGGCGGTCTTGAGTATAGTATATACTAAAATTTATGGATGGGCAAGTACATAAGGAAGTGTTACAAAATAAATTTGCAGAATTCTTCCTGGAAACAGGCATATATACTTGTGGTCAGAGAATTCTTGTGTTACTATTATTTCATGATGACAGAAAACCGTGAGTGAATGGCAGAAGGAAGTGTCTGCAAATTACAGGAATCACGGAAGAAAGCTGGGAGAGAACGGCCGGATGGCAGAAATGAGATAGTGCCATGCGGCAGAAGAAAAATGGAGGAATCATGGACAAAGGAAAAAAGGAATCACACGGAAAAGGCTTTATTGCGGAATTTAAGAAATTTATTACCCGGGGCAATGTGCTGGATATGGCAGTGGGTGTTATTGTGGGCGGCGCTTTTACCTCCATTGTGACATCTCTGAATCAGGATATTCTCACACCCATTCTGGGGATTTTCGGAGGTACGGATTTCAGCTACCTGACGGTCACGCTGGGGAGCGGGGAGAATGCGCCGGTGCTGTATTACGGCAATTTCATTACGGCGGTTATCAACTTTCTGATTACCGCACTGGTTATTTTCTGTCTGATCAAGGGCATCAATGCCATCGGGGAGAGAGTGAAGAAGAAGGAAGAGGCTCCGGCCCCTGTTACGAAGAAATGTCCCTATTGTCTCAGCGAGATTCCCATAGAGGCTGTCAGGTGTCCTCATTGTACTTCTCATCTGGCGGAAAAAGCATCCGAAAGCATAGTTGAGACAGTATGAGAAAGAAGGAGGAACCAATTGAAGGGGAACAGTAACAAGGGAACAGCCCGGGCAGGCCACGGAACGGTTGCGTAACAGATGCAGGCCTGCCGGTGGGAACGGCAGATTGAGAGATGGAAAGAACAGGGATTATTATGCGGAATGTTGGAAAGAAACGGCTCTGTTTTCTCGCGGCGGCCATGCTTGCCGTTACCCTGACGGGCTGCGGCGGCGAAGGGGAGCAGACTCAGGGGGCCATGCAGCTGATACAGAACCTGGATTACAAAGGAGCGCTGGAGCAGCTGAATCTGGCGGAGGAAAACGGTGAAAACGCCAGGCTGGTCAATCGGGCCAGGGGCATTGCCTGCATGGGGCTTACGGATTACGAACAGGCGGCAGCTTATTTTGAAGCGGCGCTTGCGGACAGCAACGGGCTGGTACAGAATGTGGATTTTGATTTGAATTACTATCTGGCGGCAGCTTATACGAAGAACGGCCGAAACAGTGAGGCGGAAGGCATCTATGACGCGATACTGGCACTGCGGCCGGGGGCGGAGGATGCTTATTTCCTGCGGGGAAATGTGAGATTGGCTCTGGGGAATTACGAGGGGGCAAAGGCGGATTTCGACAAAGTAATCTCCATGGACGCGCATAATTATGACAGATTGATCGAAATATATGAGGTCCTTGACTATTATGGCTATGGGGAGGACGGACAGGCTTACCTGAGGACGGCGCTGGAGTCCGGTGACAGAGAGATGGATAAATATGCCAGCGGCCGTATTTATTACTACCTGGGGGAGTACCAGAATGCCTGCCTTGACCTGGAAGAGGCAAGGGAAAAGGGCGGAGTGGAGAGTTATCTGTACCTGGGCAGGGCATATGAAGCCACAGGAGACTACAACTATGCCGCCAATGTCTATAACGGCTACCTGGAGAAGAACGAGGGCAATGCCGAAATGTACAATCAGCTGGGGCTTTGTGAGATGACAAGGGGAGAGTATGGTAAGGCGCTGGAGGCATTTCAGGCGGGCATGCAGCTGGAAAATACGACCATGATGCAGACACTGGCTTTTAATGAGATTGTGGCATATGAGAGACTTGGGGAATATACGCAGGCATATATTCTGATGGGGAACTATCTGAACAATTATCCCGATGATCAGCAGGCCAGGAGAGAGTATGAATTTCTGTCCACCAGATAGGCAGTTCCGGCGCCTGGGTATCCGGTAATTGTATTGATGGGTGGCAGGCCTGCGGAGGAAAATGAAAACACAAAAACCCACAGGAATGCAGATTGCTGGAAAACAATGATTCCTGTGGGTTTTTCGGTGCGGAAACCCATGGAGCTTCCGTTTCCTTTTTGGTTGCCAGAAGCTGTTTAAGCTACAACTGTAACGTTGGTAGCACGGATTTTGCTGCTGTTCTGAGGATCGCACTCGGTATCGAAAGTAACTTTCTGACCTTCTTCAAGGGACTTGAAACCGTCTGCGTTGATGGCGGAGAAATGTACGAATACTTCCTCTCCTGTGGCATCATTGGTGATGAAACCGTAACCCTTCTGTGCATTAAACCATTTTACTGTACCGTTGTTCATTTTGGTACCTCCTTTATATAATTTGTAAGGTTAATAGGATTCTAAACCGC
>CANDMH010000030.1 GCA_947385785.1 uncultured Lachnospiraceae bacterium | reverse complement strand
CTGGATCTGAAGAAAATCGCCGCAATGGTAAAGACCCGCATCGAGGTATTTCCCGATATTGTGGAGATGGTTGATTTCTTCGAGGCATTGCCGGAGTATGATATCGCAATGTACACCCATAAAAAGATGAAGACAAACCGTGATACTGCGCTGGAAGTGCTCACGGAGGTTCTTCCTCTTCTGGAGGCACAGGAGGACTACAGCAACGACGCACTGTATGCCGTACTGGCAGGATATGTGGAGAAGAAGGGCTGTAAGAACGGCTATGTCATGTGGCCCATACGCACCGCCGTATCCGGAAAGCAGACCACGCCCGCGGGGGCTACGGAAATTATGGAAATCCTGGGCCGGGAGGAGTCCCTGGCCAGAATCCGCAGGGGAATCGGGCTGCTGCAGGGCGCTTAGGAATTGTCGCGGGATTTTTCTTCGCAGGTGCCGCCTGAAAATCAGGCGCATGATGGGCTTTGCAGCTGATTTTCAGGCGGTGTCGAAGAAAAAAGGCTGCCGCATTACTACAGTGGCAGCATAAATAAGCGGGCATGTAAGGAACTGTCAAAGACACCTCCTTACATGCCCACAGGTACAGGAGGAATTTATGGATCTTAGAAACGCAAATGAGCCGCAGAAAGCGGCAATCATGCACCTGCGGGGCCCATGTCTCGTACTGGCAGGCCCGGGCAGCGGCAAGACCTACACGATCACGAACCGTATCTTATATCTTCTGGAACAGGGAGTCCCTCCCGAGTCCATTCTGGTGATCACTTTTATGAAGGAAGCGGCATTGTCCATGCAGAACCGCTTTCAGGAGATGGCAGCTGCAGATACACCGCCTTCCGATAGGTTTTCCACGCAGCACAAACCCACTTATCCGGTCAATTTCGGAACCTTTCATTCCGTCTTCTACCATATTTTAAAAGCGTCCAACGCGCTGAAGTCAACGAAACTGTTAAGCAATTCGGAAAAGAAAAATCTCATATTTCCCATACTGAAGACATACGGCAGACAGCAGGAGCAATCCGGCGCCCCACAGGAGGGCCAGGAGGAAGCAGGCAGCTTAAGTGATGACGCGGCTCAGATTCTGTCGGCAATCGGATATTACAAGAATACCATGCAGATGGCTGCTGCCTGTGAAAAGGTACCGGTGAGGTGGCAGGCGCAGTTTGAGGCAATCTGCCGGGAATATGCTCTGGCGGTAAAGAAGCTGGGCAGACTGGACTTCGACGATATGCTCTATGAGTGCAGGATGCTGCTCCAGGAAAATGCGTCCATTAGAAATTACTGGCAGAACCGTTTCCGGTATATTCTGATCGATGAGTTCCAGGACATCAATCCCGTACAGTATGAGGCGGTGAAGCTGCTGGCGGCCCGGCCTTACAATATCTTTGCCGTGGGCGACGATGACCAGGCTATCTACGGTTTCCGGGGATCCCAGCCGGAATGCCTGAAACGGTTTGAGGCGGAATTTCATGCCAGACAGCTTTTGCTGGATGTGAATTACAGAAGCCAGGCGGAAATCGTCAGGGCTTCGCTTGCCGTGATAGAAGAGAATAAGGACAGGTTTGTGAAGCAGCTGAGAGCGGCGTCGGAGTGCTTGGAGCGGGAAGATATGAAAACGGAAGAAAAGATGGCGGAAGAAAAGACCACGGAAGAAAGGACGATGGGAGAAAAGGCCACGGGGAAGAGCAGCTCTATAAAGGAAGGCGTGGGAAAAGGCCCGGTATCCGTACATGCGTTTTCCGAGAAGGAGGCGCAGTACAGCCATATGCAGCAGGCCATATCACGCTGTCTGCAGCGGGGGGAAAGCTGTGCGGTGCTCTTTCGGACCAATTCCTATATGCAGGGTTTCGCAGCCAGGCTGAAGTCGGCGGATATCCCTTATGAGATGAAGGAGAAGGCCGCCAGCATTTACGAACATTTCATTGTGCAGGATATTATGGCATATCTGCAGATTGCCACGGGAGAAGGCAGCAGAGAGCAGCTGCTGCGCATCATGAACAGGCCGTCCCGCTATATCAGCAGGGAAGCTGTCGGGGAAGGCAGCGTGGATTTGGATAAAATAGAGGAGTATTACAGGAGGGCACAGGTAACGGAAATGCAGAGGGACAGGGTAAGGAAGGAGCTGCCGCGCTTCCGGAAACAGCTGCAGAGCGTAAAAAGCTTTACGCTCCGTCCCGGAATCAATTACATATTGAAAGCAATGGGTTATGAGCAGTATCTGAAGGAGCAGGCGGGAACCGGCACGGAAAAATGGCAGGAGTGGCAGGATCTGCTGGACTGGCTGAAAGAGGATGCGTCAAAGTACTCCGGAGTGAAAGAATGGAAAGCCTTTCAGGAGGCATACGAAAAGAGCCTGGAGCAGAACAGGACACAGGCCGGGCCCCATCCGCAGAAACAGGGAGAAAAGGCAGGCGGCAGGGAAAGCGGCGGAAAGGGAAAGGTCCATCTTCTCACTGTCCATGGGGCGAAGGGACTGGAATTTGACAATGTGTGGATTCCCGACTGCAATGAGAAAATATTTCCCCACGGAACCATGCCGGATGAAAGCACTGTGGAGGAAGAGCGCAGAATCTTTTATGTGGCCATGACCAGGGCGAAGAAAAACCTGGAGCTCCTCTACCTCACCGGTACAAAGGAACGCCCCAGGCAGTCTTCCAGATTTTTGAATCCGCTTATCCGATAACAGGGTTCATTCTTCTGTCAGCTCATCGAATTCGCAGTTGTCGAGGTATTCGTCAAATGCTTCCGCTACATTTTCATATTCATCGTCGTCCTCGATATAATCCAGTTCAGGCTCCTCGTTGGGGTCATCGGGATTTTCGCTGTAGCGGTAAAACCATACCTCGCCGTCCTCGTTATCGCCGTTCTCGTTCAAAGGCAGCAGTACGATGTAATCCTTTTTGCTGACGGTCAGAATGGTAATGACGGCACAGTTCACGATACTGCCATCGTCCAGTTCCAGTTCTACGGTCATTTCCTCGTCATCATAATCTTCTTTCTTTCCCATGGGAATACCTCCTGTATGCTTGTCCTGTGTGGTATGTCAGGTTCATTATAACCGCTTTTGAGGCATTCTGCAAGGAAAACTGAAAATGAAAATCAGCTGGAAGTCAGAAAATCTGAAAAAAGTATATTTCTTGTCACAGAGGACTTTTTATTATCGGTAAAATATGATAAAATGAATCTGATTTTCAGTGTATCTGCTCTGAATGTACACCAGTATACCGTTGCGTTGATTCCTGAGTACGCAAGGATTAATGCAATGGGGTACTGGAGATGCGGAGTATGAACCGCGCAGAATATGGAGGGAAGACGATGACAGAAAAAATATTACATAATTATCCCCACCCATTAGGCGCTCATATGGAAAATGGCGGTGTCTGTTTTTCTTATGTGTCAAAATCTGCCGCCTGCGGAATCCTGTTGTACGACAGAAGGACAGGTAAGCTTATAGAGAAGATTTCTTTTACCGAAGACGAGAGGATTGGCCATGTTTACAGCAAGATGGTGAAGAATATAGACCCGGCGTCCACCACTTATCTTTTTTTCGAGGAGGACAGGCTGCTTCCCGATGAGCGGGCAAGGGTATTTCCGCATAAGGTTCCATATGGCAGGGAACGGACTGTTGAGGATATGAGAGCCGGCTTTGTCACCGGAACCTTTGATTGGGAGCAGGATCGTTTTCCCAGGCTTCCGTATAACAGGGTGATTGCCTGCTGCATGCATGTCAGGGGGTTTACGAAGCATGCTTCTTCCGGTGTGAAGCACAGGGGAACCTTCGCGGGAATTGCGGAGAAAATCCCTTATCTGAAGGAAATCGGCATCACCACCATCGAGCTGCAGCCGGCTTATGAATTCGCGGAGGTTCCGTTCAGGGGAGAGCCCCGGAAACAGCCGCGTCTGACAGAGAACGGAATTCTGGAGGAAAATCAGCAGAGAATCAATTACTGGGGATATAAGAAGGGATATTATTTTGTGCCGAAGTCGGCGTATGCCGCATCGGAGGATACGGTGACGGAGTTCAAGGAGCTGGTCCGGTCGCTTCACGCGAACGGGATGGAGCTGGTAATGCAGTTCTATTTTCCGGAGGAGGTGAAGCCAGGCGAGATTCCTGAAATTCTGCGCTACTGGGTACTGGAGTATCATGTGGACGGCTTCCACCTGATGGGAGGGAATCTTCCGGCTGAGCTGCTGGCGGCGGACGCGCTGCTGGCGGACACCAAGATATGGTATTACAGCTTTGACACGGACAGGCTTTACGGGAGAAACGAGCGGCCGAGGTATCCCCATGTGGCGGAGTACAATGACGCGTGGTACTATGATATGCGTAGATTTTTAAAGGGAGACGGAGGGATGCTGGGCAGTGTGCTGTATCATATGCGCCATATTCCGGCGAAGGCGGGCTGTATCCATTATCTGACCAATTATTATGGTTTTACTCTGGCAGACCTTGTTTCCTATGATTATAAACACAATGAGACCAACGGAGAAGATAACCGGGACGGAAATGACTATAACTGCAGCTGGAACTGCGGGGAAGAAGGCAGGACCCGCAGGCAGGCGGTCAGGCAGCTTCGTTTAAAGCAGATGAAAAACGCCATGTGCCTGCTGATGCTGTCTCAGTCCACCCCTCTGATTTTTATGGGAGACGAGTTCGGAAATTCCCAGAAGGGGAATAACAATCCCTATTGTCAGGACAATGCCGTCGCCTGGCTGGACTGGAGCCAGAGGAAGAAGAACGAGGAGATATTCCGCTTCTGGAAGATGCTGGTCCGCTTCAGACAGGACCATCCGATACTGAGGCCGGACAGAGAACTGCGGCTGATGGATTATATAGCCTGCGGATATCCGGATCTGTCTTATCATGGGCAGAATGCGTGGTGCCCCGAGACGGATGCGCAGTTTCGGCATATCGGTATCTTATTATATGGAAAATATGCCAGAGACATGGAAATCCGGGACGACACTTTCCTCTATATTGCCGTCAACATGCACTGGGAGAGGCACAGGATGGCGCTGCCCAGGCTGCCGAAAGGTGCGGCATGGAAGCTGGCCTTTGCCACGGAATCCGGCGAAAGAACCGGAAGACATACAGAAGACGCGGAGGAAGAGACAGATTTTATCAGAAAGATACCGCCCAGAAGCATAGCGGTTTATGTCAGTGTGGCGGATGGCCCTGCACTTTCCTGAGGATTTTGCATATGATAGGATAAAACAATCATATGGAGAAACTTATGAACTGTTTTATTTTATTTTTACTTCTGAGATGCTGCGGCTGGGGAAGCGGCTGCGGATGCCGGACGGAGCGAAGCGGGTGCGGCTGCGGAAGAGGAATGTCCGGCAGAGGCTGCTGTGAAGGCATGGGATCCGGAAGAAATGACTCCTGCGGGAGAGATATGGGAAGACAGCAGGAATGCTGTGAATGCAGGGAAGAGAGACGTGGATGCGGGTGTGAAGACATCAGGAACGACCGCGGCGGCTGCGGCTGTGAGGACGTCAGGAACGATCGTGGCGGCTGTGAAGAGGAGAGACGTGGATGCGGCTGCGGCCGTGAAGAGGATCGGCATGACCATGATGGGTGCGGCTGTACGGAACGGGAAAATAATTCTGACAGCTCCGGTATGATTCCACCTCCATGGCAGGATTATCCCAGATTCCCGCGCCGGGATAACGGAAACGAATGTGACAGTTAGTTCTACGGTGATGTGAAGCTATAAGTTTAGCGCCGCTCAAGAATCAGGCGCACAGCGGGTTATGTAACTGATGATTGAGCGGTGCCGGCTGTCTTACGTATTTTTTGAAAAAGTATTTGAAACACAGGCACTTTATGGTATAATAAAAGGAAGGGACAGGGCGGCAGCTCTGCCTGCGATATATGGACAAGACCTGAAAGAGCCGGAGAGAAAAGCGGGCCGGGAGCAGCAACTGTCCACAGAAAGGCGGTTTTTCATGGAGAAGGAAAAGTACGTTGCGTATGTCTCCACTTATACAAGGGGAGATAAAAATGGAATAAAAATATATGATGTGGACATGGAGAAGGGGCGTTTCCTGGAGAAGGATAAGGTGGAAATCACCAATTCTTCCTACGTGACTATCTCACATAACGGAAAGATTCTGTATTCCATAACGGATTTCGGTGTGGAATCCTATGTGATCCTGGAGGACGGCAGTCTGGAATTCCTGAATTTCGGTGCCATCAACGGCATGAGGGGATGTTACGTATCTACGGATTACACAGACAGCTATCTGTTTGTAGCCGGGTATCATGACGGGAAGCTGACGGTTCTGAAACTGGAGGAGGACGGCTCCATAGGCGAGATTACGGATGAAATCTATCATAAGGGACTGGGAAGCGTGGCAGAGCGTAATTTCAGGCCCCACATCAACTGTGCCAGAATGACCCATGACAATAAATATCTGCTGGTGGCTGACCAGGGGATGGATCATGTCAATGTATACCGTTTCGATGCGAGGCTGGGCAAGGTGATGCTGGCCGATGTGATCAGGAGTGAGCTGGAGTCGGCTCCCAGGCATGTGAAGATATCCAGGGACGGACGCTTTATTTATATCGTACATGAAATGAAGTGCTTCATTGATGTATATTCCTATGAGGAGAAAAAGAACCAGCCTGTATTTGAGAAGATTCAGTCCGTGAGCACCTGTGAAGGTGAGATCGGCAGCTACAATGCGGCCAGTGCGCTGGAATTTTCAGATGACCACAAGTATCTGCTCAGCTCCAATGCGGGAGACAATTCTGTAGTACTTTATCATGTGGACGAGGCCACAGGGATGCTTTCCCAGATATTCTGCCTGCCTGTGGGCGGAGAATATCCCAAGGATGCCAGCCTGTTTCCCAATAATAAATTTCTGGTGTCTCTGAACCATGAGACGAATGATATGACCTTCTTCCATGTGGACGTGGAGAACGGCACCATGATTATGAACGGCCCGCCTGTGAGGGTGGACGTGCCCAATTGTATTACCTTCCATAAGCTGTAGGGCTATACTTTCTTATAGAATTCCCAGGGCTCCGGACATTGAGAAGGCCGGAGCCTTTTCCTGTGATTTATACTTGGGAACTGTGCAGAAATCATGTTACTGTTCACGGCTTCGCCGCTCACAGCAACATGATGCACACATACAATAGAATTCAAGTGCAGAATTCTATTGTCAGGTATTGTCAGGAATTGAGCAAAGTGCGCTCATTTTGGCGCACGCAGTCAAGGCAATTGCTTCGATTGCAAGGCAACCTGATGGTTGCCTGGGATTGTTCGTGCAAAGTGCGCACGAAAACACCTCGCGGAGGCACCAGTGAACAGTAACGAAATAATCTTACAGGTTATCTCGGAAACGGACCGGACTGACGGCAGAAGAAAAGGAGCGGAAAATGGCAGGTTCCACATACGGAAATATATTTAAAATTACCACCTGGGGGGAATCCCACGGGAAGGCGCTGGGGGTGGTGATTGACGGCTGTCCTGCGGGACTTAAGCTGCAGGAGGCGGATATCCAGCGCTATCTGGACAGAAGAAAACCGGGCACCAGCACGGTTACCACTTCCAGGAAAGAGGCGGATGCGGTGGAAATCCTGTCCGGTGTATTTGAGGGGCGGACGACGGGGACTCCGATTTCCATGATGGTGCGCAATACTTCCCAGATTTCCAGGGATTACAGTGAGATAGCGTCTTATTACCGTCCGGGTCATGCGGACTATACCTTTGATGAAAAATATGGTTTCCGGGATTACCGGGGAGGCGGACGTTCTTCGGGAAGAGAGACCATAGGCCGTGTGGCGGCGGGGGCCGTGGCATGCAGGATTCTGGAGCAGCTGGGCGTTACCGTCTGTGCCTATACCCGCTCCATCGGCCCGGTAGAGGTGGATATGGAGAAATTTGACAGGGAGGCCGTTTTGAGAACCGCTACCGCAATGCCGGATGAAGAGGCGGACAGGCGTGCGGTGGAATATATGGAGGAGACAAGGCATGCCACGGACTCTTCGGGGGGCTGTATGGAATGCCGGGTGGAAGGGCTTCCCGCCGGCATCGGCGATCCGGTATTTGAGAAGCTGGATGCCAATCTGGCAAAGGCGGTTATGTCCATCGGCGCGGTGAAGGCGGTGGAGATCGGCGACGGATGCCTGGTGTCAAAGCGCCGGGGGAGTGAGAATAACGACGCTTTCCGCATGGAGAACGGGAAGGTCCGCAAGGCGACCAATCATGCGGGTGGGATCCTGGGCGGCATCAGTGATGGAGACATGCTTGTAGTACGAGCTTATGTAAAGCCTACCGCCTCCATTTTCCTGACACAGCATACGGTTAACCAGTCAGGCGAGGAAATTGATATCAATATCAAAGGGCGTCATGACCCTGTTATTGTACCCAGGGCAGTGGTGGTTATGGAATGCATGACTGCCCTTACGGTATTGGATGCGATGCTGCTGAATATGTCCGCAAGGATGGAGTCGATTGTGAAGTTCTATCGTCCCGAATAAAAGTGGCAATTATACCTGTTACTGTGAAAGTCCTGTAACCTGCCTTGCGGAATACGCGCAGTCCGAATAAGCTCTCTTGCTTATTCGGCAAGACAGCCGTGCGCCAAACCCGCTTCCAGGAGGCGGCACGCCGGATTTCAGGTTGGAAGACGGAAACGAATGTTGTAGAGAGCCGGGGTGAGGCTGGGAAGTGTGGCATACCGGCAGAGAGCGAGGATATATGTACCGTGTTTTGAAAACGGAAGGAAGGGCCAGGAGAGCGGAGCTTGAAACGGTTCACGGCACGATTCAGACCCCTGTGTTCATGAATGTGGGTACCGTAGGCGCCATTAAGGGGGCGGTGGCTACTTCCGATCTGGAGCAGATTAAGACCCAGGTGGAGCTTTCCAATACCTATCATCTTCATGTGCGTCCCGGTGACCATATCATCAGGCAGCTTGGCGGGCTCCATAAATTCATGTCCTGGAATAAGCCCATACTGACGGATTCGGGGGGCTTTCAGGTATTTTCCCTGGCAGGTTTACGCAAAATCAGGGAGGAAGGGGTTTATTTTAACTCCCATATAGACGGGCGGCATATTTTCATGGGACCCGAGGAAAGCATGCAGATTCAGTCCAATCTGGCTTCCACCATCGCCATGGCCTTTGACGAGTGCGCGCCCAGCAAAGCGGACAGAAAATATGTACAGGCATCCGTGGACCGCACGTTCAGGTGGCTGCAGCGGTGCAAAACGGAGATGGCCAGGCTGAACGGCCTGGAGGATACCCTCAATCCCCGTCAGATGCTTTTCGGCATCAATCAGGGCGCGGTGTATCCGGATATCAGGATTGATCATGCAAAACGGATATCGGAACTGGAACTGGACGGTTACGCGGTGGGCGGACTGGCAGTGGGGGAGACCCACGAGGAAATGTACCATATTCTGGATGAGGTAGTGCCCTTCCTGCCGCAGGACAGGCCCGTTTACCTGATGGGTGTGGGAACTCCGGCAAATATTCTGGAAGGGGTGGAGCGGGGAGTGGACTTTTTCGACTGCGTATACCCTACCAGGAATGGCAGACACGGCCATCTGTATACCAATCATGGCAGGATCAATCTGTTCAACGCGCAATATGAGCTGGATGAACGGCCCATAGAAGAGGGATGCGGCTGTCCTGCCTGCCGGCGCTACTCCAGGGCGTATATCCGCCATCTCTTAAAGGCAAAGGAGATGCTGGGCATGCGTCTGTGTGTGCTTCACAATCTTTATTTCTACAATACCATGATGGAAGAAATCCGGGATGCGCTGGATAATGGCAGCTTTGCGGCGTATAAACGGCGGAAGCTGGAGGGGATGGCGCAGCAGCCATCCTGATTTCTAAGGGTTTGTTAACACTTCAGAGACTTTTTTGTATGAAAAGGGCAGTCAGTCTTGACACTGCCCTTCTTTTATGCTATAACTGTACTAAGATATTTAATACACTCATTACTCTTCAGACACCATAAGAAAGGAAGGAAAATGATTTTGTTAGACTATCGGGATAAACGCCCTATCTATGAACAGGTGGTGGAAAAGCTGGAACGCCTGATCGTAAGCGGCGGGCTGGAACCCCTGACCAAGATGCCCAGCGTGCGCAGTCTGGCCATGGAACTGTCTGTCAATCCCAATACCGTGCAGCGCGCCTATGCCCAGCTGGAACAGGACGGCTATCTCTACACCGTATCCGGGAGAGGGAGCTTCGTCACCGCGGAGAACGAGTGGCGGGAGAATAAGCAGGGCAAGGTATTGCGGGAATGGAGAAATATCACTCTGCAGGCCAGGGAGGCCGGGCTGTCCCAGGAGCGTCTCGGAGAAGAACTGCAGAAAATTTACACTGCATGTGAAGAAAATTTGCAGGAGCCAGGAGGACAGTATGATTGAGATTCAGAATGTGAGCAAGAGCTTCGGCGAAGTGAAGGCTGTGGACGGCATCACCGCCAGAATAGAGGAGGGCCATGTATTTGGGCTCATCGGAACCAACGGCGCCGGAAAGTCTACTTTGATGCGGCTGATGTGCGGTGTGATGAAGCCGGAGGAGGGGGAGATAATCGTGGACGGTGCTCCGGTGTACGATAACCCGAAAGCGAAATCCCGTATTTTTTATATATCCGACGACCAGTATTTTTTCAAAAGCGGGACGCCGAAAGACATGCTTCATCTCTACCGAACCTATTATCCGGCATTTGATTCGGATAAGTGGAAGGAGCTGATGGGCAAATTCGGGCTGGATACCGGCCGGAAAATCAATACCTTTTCCAAGGGAATGAAGAAACAGCTCTCCGTTATCTGCGGAATCTGCGCGAACACGAAGTATCTGTTCTGCGACGAGACCTTTGACGGGCTGGACCCGGTGATGCGCCAGGCGGTGAAGACCGTGTTTATCAGAGAGATAGAGGAGCGGGGGCTTACCCCGGTCATCGCATCCCATAATCTGCGGGAGCTGGAGGATATCTGCGAGTATGTGGGGCTGCTCCACAAGGGCGGAATCCTGTTTGAGAAGGATATCGACGAGATGAAGCTGAATATCCAGAAGATCCAGTGCGTGATCCGGGACGAAGCCATGCTGGAGCAGGTGAAAGCAGGGCTGGAGATCCTGACTGTGGAAAACAGAGGGGCGCTGTATACTTTTACGGCCAGAGGTCTGCGGAAAGACGTGGAAGCGTTTATGGAACAGCAAAATCCCGTCTTTTACGAGCTGCTGCCCCTGTCCCTGGAGGAAATATTCATCAGCGAAACGGAGGTAAAGGGCTATGACGTCAAAACACTTATTCTATAAAGCCATGCGGGAGGATGTCCGCCATAAGCTGTGGATGGTTGCCCTCTCCGTCCTGGGGAGTTTTCTGATCCTGACAGTGGGATGGATGGTATGGAGGAGCAATTCGCTGAGCTACTGGGGCGGGGCGGAAGGGCTGATGCGGCAGGGCGGTGTGAAGAGGATTGTAGAATTCCAGGAGGAGGCAGCCGGTTTCTTCGGGGCGTATCTGATGACGGGCGGGGGAATCATTGCGGTGGTCGGAGCTGTCATTACAGGGCTGTTCAGCTTCCGTTACCTGTTTCATAAAAATATGGTGGATACCTGCCACAGCCTTCCCATAAAGAAGAATACACTGTACGGCGTGAAATATATAAACGGAATCCTGATATGGCTGCTTCCGTTCCTGGCCAGTACGCTGCTGACGTTTTTCCTGGCATGCAGCCTGTTATGGCAGGTGGAAGGAGGGGCATGGATACGGGATATGGCGGCGGATATGATTTTCAATCTGCTTATCCTTGTGATTGCCTATCTGCTGGTGTACCATGTGGTGCTGGTTGCCGTGATGCTCAGCGGCAATATATTGAACACACTGGTTTCCATGATGATACTGGGCTTTGGGGTGGTAGGATTTTATGCACTGATTGTAGTCTTTTTTGACGGATACATGGGAACCTTCTACGCGCCGCCTGTGGATCTGGAGACGGCGGCATATGGTTCACCGCTTTTTTCCGCGCCGTATCTTCTCGTGCTCCGGATGGATGAGGTAAATCTGTGGGAGATTTGGAAGGCAATTCTGATAAATGCCGGGGTGATGGCGGTGCTGGGAGCCGGCTCGTGGCTCCTGTACCGGAACAGGGCCTCGGAAGCGGCGGAACAGGGAATCTGGAACCGGACCACGGCGTTTGTCTTCCGGGCGTTCCTGGGCGTGGCAGCAGGCATGTGCGGATGGGGATTTTTCGGCCTGCTGGTGTCGGATTCCAGGGCCCTGGGCTGGTGCATGTTCGGAGCGGTGCTGGTGAGTGTGTGTGCGTTCGGGGTGCTGGACATCATCTTCCAGATGGATTTCAAAGCGTTTTTCATGCACAGGATTCAGATGGCGGGGACAGTGGCGGCTTCGTTGCTGCTTTGTTTTGCATTTTATCAGGACTGGTTTGGCTATGATACCCGCCTGCCGGAGGCGGAAGAGATAGCGGAGCTGGCGATTTATGACAGTAACCTGGCAAACAATTACTACCATCAGAGAGGCTCCGGGGGCGATTTGCTTGAAAGCATGCACTATCAGGACAGGGATGCGATTCACGCGTTTCTGGAACGTATGGTGGAGCATGAGAGGGATTGGGGGTATACGGGAGAGACCGAACGGGTAAAGGTAAAAGTTACCCTTGACAGCGGCGGAAGCTATTACCGTTATTACTGGATGCGGGAAGAGGATAAGGAGGTGGCGTGGCCGATTCTGACAAGCGAGGCTTATCTGAGAAGCGCTTATCTGATAGACAGCGCCGCTCTGGGCAGCGACACGGACTTCAGCCTGTGTATGAGCGGAGAAGACTGGCATGAATGGGAAGGAAAGATTACACCGGAAATACGTTCCGCTTTAGAAATGTATAATCAGGAGATTCTGGAGGATCCGGACAAAGTGCTGCTGAAGGAGGGGAGGCTGGCTGCAGAGATATTGCTGCGGACCTGGCACAGGGAAGCGGACGGGGCATTCAGATGGACGGAAACCTGTGTGGAGATCTATGATTCCATGAAGGGTACCCTGGAGGCACTGGGTCAGGCAGGATATGAACTGCCTGACGTGGAAGAGCTGGGAATCCGGAGCTTCGTACTGAACCTGGACTGTGATGAGAACATGACGCCGGAGGAACGCGTGGCGATGGCGAGGGAAGTATACGGAATTCCCGCGCAGACAGATACAGGAAACATGCCGGCAGCGGAGACGTATTCCGGGGACATGCCGGTTACCAGAAATTCACTGCAGCTGCAGATTACCGACAGGGCAGAAATAGAAGAGCTGTACGGGCTTCTCAGCATTGGAAGTACCAATAACAGCCACAACATATTTGCACGGAATTACGTTTATGTAACGGGTATCATGGAGAGCGGAAGCGTCACGGAATGGTATCTTCCCAAGGGGGCTTTACCGGAAAAATATATACTCAGGTTCGGGGAAAAGTAGACAGGTAAGCCGTCTGTTTCGGGCAGGAAGCAGGCGGCTTACCTGTTTCATTTCTGACAGATATTCAGGATACCTCTTTGCTATTCTTCTGTGCGGGGCCTGAACGGGAGGATTCTTTTTTCCGGTTCTGGCGCAGGAATATCTGTCCCTGCTCCAGATAGAATTCCTGCTGCTCTTCCGTCAGAGAGCGGAAAATATGCAGCAGGAGTTCTTCCCTGTGAGAGATATCTTTCCGGGCATTTTTTGCATTGACAGAATGGTTCAGCAGATAATCTGTGGTTACATGGAAATAATCGGCAATCCGCATCAGCGTGCTGAAATCAGGCTCCCGGGTTCCCTGAATATAATTGCCGAGGGCGGAAGGAGACAGATCCAGAGCTTCAGCCAGCTGTCTTTGCGTCATTCCGTGCAGATCCAACAATTCTTTTATAATATTGCCTGTTTTTATCATATTTTTTCCCCTTTAACAAATGAAGACATTCAATCCCGGGCAGCCAATCAGGTTGCTTTGACTGCAGGCGTGAAAATGAGCGCGACGGTGAAGCCGTAAACTGTAACAAACCTGTAGTAAACCCCGGCAAAGCCGCTGTCACTACAATGGCAAGTATATAATAAAGGGAAAAGCGGGATCATTGCCTATAATACACAAAATGTATTTGACAATACACGAAACGTGTTTTATAATGAGAAAAAATGCAGAAGAGGAATCAATACAGTGATAAAAACCGGGAAAAGAGTCGGTATGCTGACGGTAGAGGAGCCTACCGGGCAGCGCAGGGCGGGATACATTGTCTGGCGGTGCCGTTGTGACTGCGGTGGGGAGATTTTTCTGGATACCCGTTGTCTTCAGAGGGGAACCGTACAGGACTGCGGATGCAGGACTGTGGTAAAGCCGGGACAGAGAGACATTTCCGGAATGCGGTTCGGAAAATTAACGGCAGTCTGTCCTACAAAGGAGCGCGGCAGAAACGGAGATACGGTGTGGCTCTGTAAATGTGACTGCGGAGGAGAAGTAAAGGCGGAGCTTGGGCAGTTGGTATCCGGCATGCGGAAAAGCTGCGGCTGTTTAAGCCATCCGCCGCGAAAGAATCTGATCGGGAAGCGGTTCGGGAGGCTGACGGTGGTGGAGTATGGCGGGAAGAGCGCAGGAATGCATCGCTGGAAGTGCCGCTGTGACTGCGGAAATGAGACGACAGTGGGCCAGACGCTTCTGCAGAACGGAAAGACGAAGAGCTGCGGCTGCCTGCAGGCAGACATATATAAAGATAATCTGAAATTGACAGACGGAACGTCTGTGACGATATTACAGTCAATCAAAAACGGGAGAATCCTGAAATCGAATACCAGCGGATATAATGGCGTCTATTTTGATAAAAGACAGAAGCGATGGGTTGCGCAGATCACCTTTCAGGGGAAAACCAGATATCTGGGTTCCTTTGAGCAGCTGTCGGACGCGGTGGAGGCCAGGCGCCGGGGGGAGAAAATCTACGATGAGTTTCTGGACAGCCTGGAAGCTGGAAAGATGAGCAGGCCCTGATAAGGGGGATTTTCGTACTGATTTCTGTTTTACAACATAAAGGAAGGATAAAATGACTGTAAAAGGAGGCATTTTTCGCTAAAGAAGTATAAAAAGCCCATGGTTGGTGTTGAATCTTTCGGACAAATCTGTTACAATACAAGTTAGGTTTTGATAGACAGATCGCAGAAAGGTATGAATCATCGTGAAGATAATCGATAAAATAATTGGCACACACAGCCAGCGGGAAGTGAAACGCATCCTTCCGCTGGCGGATAAAGTGGAAAGTCTGCGCCCGCAGATGCAGGCTCTGTCCGACGAGGAGCTGAAAGGGAAAACAGCCGAGTATAAAAAGAGGCTGTCGGAAGGGGAGACTTTGGATGACCTGTTGCCGGAGGCTTATGCCACGGTTCGGGAGGCGGCCAGGAGGGTGCTGAATATGGAGCACTTCCGGGTGCAGATCATCGGCGGCATCATTATGCATCAGGGACGTATCGCGGAGATGCGTACCGGTGAAGGTAAGACGCTTGTGGCTACGCTGCCGTCTTATTTAAATGCGCTGGAGGGCAAAGGCGTACATGTAGTCACGGTCAATGACTATCTGGCAAAGCGTGATGCGGAATGGATGGGCCAAATCCATGAATTCCTGGGGCTGACAGTAGGCGTCGTCCTGAACAGTATGACTTCCGAAGAGCGCCAGAAGGCCTATCGGTGCGATATCACCTATGTAACCAATAACGAACTGGGATTTGATTATCTCCGCGACAATATGGTCATCTACAAGGAACAGCTGGTTCTGCGCGGAATGCATTTCTGCATTATCGACGAGGTGGACTCGGTATTGATCGATGAAGCCAGGACGCCGCTTATCATTTCCGGTCAGAGCGGCAAATCCACCGCCCTTTATGAAATGTGCGACCTGCTGGCGCGCCGAATGCACCGGGGCGAGGATGTGCAGGAACTGACCAAGATGGATGCCATCATGGGCGTGGTGCAGGAGGAGACGGGAGACTTTATCGTCAATGAGAAGGATAAGGTCATCAACCTGACCGAGGCGGGCGTGAAGAAGGTGGAGGAGTTCTTCCATATCCAGAATTTCGCGGATGCCGAGAATCTGGAGATCCAGCATAATATCATCCTGGCGCTTCGGGCCCACAATCTGATGT
This sequence comes from uncultured Lachnospiraceae bacterium, assembly GCA_947385785.1. Lineage (GTDB taxonomy): Bacteria > Bacillota > Clostridia > Lachnospirales > Lachnospiraceae > Acetatifactor. The sequence goes on along the minus strand of CANDMH010000030.1, from coordinate 8,261 downwards.
TCCGGGACCAGGACTATGTGGTGAAGGATGACCAGGTGCTGATCGTAGACGGATTTACGGGACGTATCATGCCGGGACGGCGTTATTCCGACGGCCTTCATCAGGCCATTGAGGCGAAGGAGCATGTAAAGGTAAAGCGGGAGAGCAAGACGCTGGCCACCATTACCTTCCAGAATTTCTTTAATTTATTCGAGAAGAAATGCGGCATGACCGGTACTGCCCTCACGGAGGAGAAGGAATTCCGGGAGATTTACGGCATGGACGTGGTGGAGATTCCCACCAATGTGCCTGTAGCGCGTATCGACCATCAGGACGCGGTATATAAGACAAAGAAGGAGAAGCTGGAAGCAATCGTTGCGGCGGTCGAGGAAGCCCACGCCAAGGGACAGCCGGTGCTGGTGGGCACCATCACCATCGAGGCCAGTGAGGAACTGAGCAGGCTGCTGACCAGGCACGGTATTAAGCATAAGGTGCTGAACGCGAAGTTCCATGAGCTGGAGGCGGAGATTGTGGCGGATGCCGGTATTCACGGCGCGGTTACTATTGCCACCAACATGGCAGGCCGTGGTACGGATATCAAGCTGGACGAGGAATCCAGGGCGGCCGGGGGGCTTAAGATTATCGGTACGGAGCGTCATGAATCACGGCGTATCGACAATCAGCTCAGAGGACGTTCCGGACGTCAGGGAGATCCGGGTGAGTCCAAGTTCTACATCTCTCTGGAGGACGATCTGATGAGGCTGTTCGGCTCCGAGCGTCTGATTAAGATGTTCAATGCCATGGGTGTACCGGAGGGACAGGAAATCGAGCATAAGATGCTTACCAATGCCATTGAGTCTGCCCAGAAGAAGATAGAGAACAATAACTTCGGCATCCGTAAAAACGTACTGGAATACGACCGGGTCATGAGCGAGCAGCGTGAGATTATCTATGATGAGCGTCTCAGAGTCTTGAACGGCGAGAGCATGAGAGATTTTATCTACAAGATGATTACCGATATTACGGAGAATTGTGTGGATATCAGCATTAATGACGATGCCGAGGTGGAGGAGTGGAATTTCAATGAATTGAATACCCTGTTGCTTCCCACCATTCCTCTGCAGCCTGTTACGCCTGAGCGTGTGACTGTACGTAAGAAGAACGGCTTAAAGCAGCAGCTGAAGGAAGAGGCTGTGAAGCTTTACGAGAATAAGGAAGCGGAATTCCCCAATGCGGAGACCATCCGCGAGATAGAGCGTGTTATCCTGCTGAAGGTGATCGACAGAAAATGGAATGACCACATTGATGATATGGAGCAGCTTCGCCAGGGCATCGGGCTTCAGGCTTACGGTCAGCGTGACCCGCTTGTGGAGTATAAGATGAGCGGTTATGCCATGTTTGACGAGATGACCCAGAATATTAAGGAGGAAACCGTCCGTATGCTGTTCCGCGTCAGGGTGGAGCAGAAGGTAGAGCGCGAGCAGGTGGCCAAGGTAACCGGTACCAACAAGGATGACTCTGTGGCGAAAGCGCCTGCGAAGAGGAGCAGTGATAAAGTATATCCCAATGACCCCTGTCCCTGCGGAAGCGGCAAGAAGTATAAGCAGTGCTGCGGAAGGAAGGCGTGAGGAGTTTGGAGATTAATATGGCTAATTAGCGTGTTCCTATAGTTGAATGCGGCGCAAAGGGATGCGCCTTCATATTTTAGAAAAAGAAAGAAGGTGACGTTAAGTGGTAGAATTAGATCAGATGAAGACAGAAATCCTGTCATATGAAACTCCATTAGCGGAAGTGAGGGATTCACTTTAACCCGGCTGACAAGGCAAAACGGATTGAAGAGCTGGAGCGGGAGATGGAAGCGCCGGGATTCTGGGACGACCCGGAGCGCTCCAACGAGAAAATGAAGGAATTGAAATCACTGAAAAGCGTTGTGGAGGGCTGTGACAGGCTTTCCGGCCAGTATGAGGATATCCTGACCCTGATTGAGATGGGATATGAGGAGGACGATGCCTCTCTGATTCCGGATATAAGGGCAGAGTTGGACGAATTTATCAGTGAATTCGAATCATTGCGTCTCAGTACTTTGCTGTCCGGCGAATATGATAAAAATGACGCCATATTGAAGCTGAACGCAGGGGCAGGCGGCACGGAGAGCTGTGACTGGTGCAGCATGCTGTACCGGATGTACACCAGATGGGCGGAACGGAAGGGCTTTACGGTGGAAGTACTGGATTACCTGGACGGGGAGGAAGCGGGGATCAAGTCCGTGACTTTCCAGGTCAACGGGACCAATGCCTATGGTTACCTGAAATCCGAGAAGGGCGTCCACAGGCTGGTGCGCATTTCGCCTTTTAATGCCCAGGGCAAGAGGCAGACTTCCTTTGTGTCCCTGGATGTGATGCCGGATATCGAGGAAGATCTGGATGTGGAAATCGATGAGAAGGATCTGCGCATCGATACCTATCGAAGCAGCGGCGCCGGCGGCCAGCATATCAACAAGACCTCTTCCGCCATCCGTATCACCCATATTCCCACGGGAACCGTGGTGCAGTGCCAGAATGAGCGCAGCCAGTTTCAGAATAAGGACAAGGCCATGCAGATGCTGAAGGCGAAGCTTTATCTGCTGAAGCAGGAGGCAAATGTGGAGAAGCTTTCCGACATCCGGGGCGAGGTCAAGGAGATCGGCTGGGGCAACCAGATTCGTTCTTATGTGCTTCAGCCTTATAAGCTGGTGAAGGATCTGAGAACGGATGTGGAAACCGGAAATGCGGATGCTGTTCTGGACGGGGCACTGGATCCCTTTATCAACGGGTATCTGAAGTGGATTAATCTGTCGCAGAAGCCGGAGGAAGCGTGACAGGCATTCTGACTCCGGTTTATCCAAAGCTATGCGCTCGACAACGAAAACTTATACATCCTGGTATCATGTTGGCTTCAGTTCGTCCGGGCAGGAGAAATAAAGCAGATGAAAGAGAGAACATATATTTCAGAGGACACGGGTATTCAAGAGGATACCCGCGTCCCGTTTTATTGTGGGGACAGGCGTCCTAACTGTGACTATCATCACGGACAGCTCCCGCCTGTAAAGGGGGCTGCCTGTTATCAGGTAACCCGTGCCAACCGCACTCACCCGGAGTGGGATGACGGGGTGGGAGGCACCTATAAACACGGAGCCGACCTGGCATATTGGAACGGCAGCTTTTACCTGCATTACTTTACCAATCCGGTGAGCGAGCATACCGGCGCGGGGCAGAGTATCCTGGCTGCGTCAAAGGACGGCAGGCAGTGGAGGGATTTTAAAACCGTGTTTCCTGTCTACCGGATAGGTGCCTGCACAGTCACGGATTATAAAGGAAATACGAATACCTTTACCGGTGATACCTATGCGTTTATCCATCAGCGCATGGGATTTTACTGCACGAAAGGCGACCATATGCTGCTGCTGGGATTCTATGGCTGGTCGCCGGAGCCCTGGATGACGAATTGGGATAATTATGGCATAGGTCGTGTGGTGAGAGAGTTGTACCGGGACGGGACGATGGGACCGATATATTTTATTCGTCCCTGCTGGCAGGGTGGCTGGGGGAAGGAGCAGCTTCTGTATCCGCTGTACACGGAGGCGCAGGATAAGGAATTTGTGGAATGCTGTGAGGAGCTTTTGGCGGACAGCCTGGCCGTACAGCAGTGGGCGGAGGAAAACGGAGACGCGGACGGGCTGATACGTATCAAACACGGGCCGGATGGCTCCACGAATCAGGCATTTTGCTGGTATCATATCGATGAACAGGTTATTATCGGCATGTGGAAGCATTCACGCTGTGCCAGGAGCAATGACGGCGGAGAGACATGGACGCCGGTGACGGTTTCCCCATCCCTGGTCATGAGCGGGCAGAAAGTATGGGCGCAGAAGACAGCGGACGGGAAGTTCGCAATGGTCTATGATCCTACGCTGGAGTCCACCCACCGCTGGCCCATGTGTGTCACCACATCCAGGGACGGCATTGCGTACGAAGACATGCTTCTGGTACACGGAGAGGTGCCGCCCATGCGTTTCGGAGGTTTCTGGAAGGACTATGGACCCCAGTATATGCGCGGCATTGCGGAGGGAATTGAACGGCCTGACGATGCCGTTTGGATAGCCTATACGGTGAACAAAGAGGATGTGTGGGTTGCCCGTCTGCCTCTTCCTGTCACGGGAGAAGAGAACAGCCGGCAGATAAGGGACGGCTTTTCAGATTTTACTGTCTATTCGCCAAAATGGGCTCCGGTTACTGTGGTGTCACCCCATCTCCTGCGGCTTGCGGATTTTGACCGGTATGACTATGCGAAAGCGGAGCGCGTGCTGTATGAGGCGCAGCGTCAGGACATATGCTTCACTGTGATTCCGTATCAGGATAGCCATGGGGCATTATACTGTGAGCTGCAGGACAAAGCAGGGCAGATTGCCGTGAGGCTGGTGTTTCGGGAGGACGGGATGCTCTGCGTCCGCACTACGGCGCTGGTGCCGCTTTGCGGATACGTGGCAAAGAAGGAAATCCGTATCAGGATTTTGGCTGAATGCGAAAGCTATTCATATGTGCTTGAGGTGAACGGGCAGGATATGGGGAAAAGACGCTTTATGACGGCAGTGGACAGGATAGCCAGGTTCGTGCTGCGCACAGGAGCCCCCCGTCAGGCGCCCGCCAGGGAGGATGAACCCTGTGAGAATCCGGATTACGCACTTCCGCTGGCTGATGAAAAGGAGAGGGAAGCAGTCTATGACGTGATATCCTTCCAGGCGGAGAGCAAAGCATGATTCATGCTTCCTTCGGGTTCATGAGATCCAGAAAGAAGCAGGTATAGGTCATCTGCATATAAGGCTCCAGCCACAGGAAGCCGATTCCGAAGCTGAAGATGCACAGCAGCATCAGCGGAAGAAATCCCAGTTCCAGCAGAAAGAGTCTTTTGCGTTGCCCTTTCATGATACGCCAACAGAGCTTCAGGGTCTCTTTGCCCGAATTCTGCGGGAAATCCAGCATCAGGTAAAAGGACATGGCAATTCCCAGAGAGACGGGGACATAGAAGCAGAAGCCCACCCCCATGGCCGCCAGAGCGTACAGCAGCCACCTGATTTCCTGTGTGGAAAGAAAATTCTGGCTCAGGTACTGGGCAGGCCACAGACAGATTGCCTGACAGAGCATCATGGCTGCGGATATTACCAGGAACTGTCTGGAATCTGTCTTAAATCCATAGAATAAATCCCGCATAGCGGCGGGCTGTCCGCAGGCAAGGTTCAGGAAATAGAGCGTGATGCCGGCGTTCATGACTCCCAGTATGATCCCGGCGCCCAGAAGCAGCACGTCAAACAGAAAAGAGACGGCTGTAGCGGCGCCGGCAGAGCCGGTCATGGCGTAGACCGTATTCATGGTGGTATTGCAGACAGAGTTGATGGAAAGCCGTACCATGCCGGAAATCAGCGTGCTGAGCAGAATGATCAGGATGCCGCCGCCGTATTTGCCCTCCATTTTGTCCTTTGCCGCATTTTTCAGTTCAAAGCTTTTCTTATATTGCTTCATATGTCGATTGAATCTCCGTCTTTATTTCAATGTTATACTCGTGAGCGCATTCATTTGCCGCGTTCTGTCTTACACTGCGGAAGCGCTCACTCGTTATACAATTTCAAATGGCAAATGTTTTTGGTCGTAAGTATATATCGTGATATGTTCGTGAGCACATTCATTCCCGTGCTCCATCCAGTTATACCGTGAGCGCATATCTTTGCCCGGCACCTGCCCTGCAGTACGGCTGACTGCAATGAACCTAACCCTGAATCCCACAAGGATAGTCAACTGAAGACTCAAAAGTTATTTCGTAACACTTCCTTACGCCGGCAAATGTGTCGGGCTGTGGACATGAATGCTATACCGCATAGTCCAGATTCATGCCGGTATATTTTGCCCGATCGGCGCTTTTTAAATCCTGCTGATAGGGATTCTCTTCGTTGTAATATTTGATCTGCGTATGGGTGGTGCCGCCCGATACGTAAGTACGGCCGCATTCAGGACAGACTGCCGTATGGATGGAGACGGAAGCGGAAATCACCTTGCCGTTATCCGTGGCTGCCTTTTTGTAGGCGTTGGACACATGTTCCTGTTCGTGGGCGCGCACTGCGGAGGCGGCGCTTTCCGGGGACACATGCTGAGGGGTCTTAAAGGAGACCATCTCGTCGGAACCGTCCTTGTATTTGCGGTTCTTACAGGTCTGGCATTCCTCGGCAGGGTCTTCGATGCCCATTTTTTTCTTCCAGTCCTCGCGTTCTTCGTCGGAAAGTGCCCTGCCGGACTTTCCGGTACCATCTTCCGTGCGTTCTTTTCCGAAAAGTACCCTGCCGGACTTTCCGGTGCCATCTTCCGAGCGTTCTTTTCCGGAAAACGGTTCTCTGCCGACTTTCCCGGAAGTGTCTTCCGCCATGGTTACGGAAGGATAGCTGCCCGCTGCCCCATAGCCTGCGGATGTCCTGCCGGCTCCGTAAAAACTGCCGTATGAATTATTGATAGGTGTAATTGTCATGGTGAAAGCCTCCTGCTTCTGATTTTTCGTAATATTTCTTTCGAATCAGTGTATTTTCATCTGCCCTTGTCAGGTTTCTTTGCACTTTCCGGGGCATAATAAAAACCAGAAAGCGGCAATAAAACGCGCTCCTGAGTATACCAGGCAAATTGCATAATGAGGGAGCGCATCTGCAACGCAGAACTGAGACAGGCAGATGATGGCGTAGCCACTTCCTTACTCAAAGGAATATCCGTACCCCTCCATTATTTCCGAGAAAGGAATCCCGTACATCTGCTGTGTCATCGTGTCAAGCTGCATCCGGAAAGAATCGTTTTTCATCAAAACGGGCAGCATGACAAGAGAATAAACCATGAGAAGGATTGCGGCGGCAAACCCGATAATGGAAAGCGTCAGTCCCGTGACACAGGTGGTACTCATTCTGCGTCCCCTGCGATGGGCCAGAACAGCAAAAAGGATACCCAGCGCGCCCAAAGGCAGGGACAGAATAACGGTACAGCAGGTAGTTACGGCCAACAGGCCGCATACGGCTGAAGCAACGGAAAATGCCTGCCCATAAGGCCGGTGGGTGGGCTGGTTGTAATAGCTGCTGTTGGAAGCATTGCTGTTCCATCTGTCCCACTGGTCATTGTTCCTGTTATTCTGATCGTTGTGTCCGTTCCGATTAAAGTCCATTGCCCAGGCCCGCTCCTTTCAATGAGGTAACTGTTCTTTCTGCCTTACCATTCTACTTTACCATTTTTCCCCGATTCTGTCAAAAAATATTTGTATTATCCGACTGTGTTGCTTTCATCATAGTATTGTGCCTGGGCGTACCAAAGCGCGTGGTACTTTCCGGCCGCGTTGGACACCAAAGCCTCATGGCTGCCCTTCTGGACCACGGCGCCCCTGTCAAACACCAGGATCTCGTCGCAGAATTTGCAGGAGGAGAGACGGTGGCTGATGTAGATGGCGGTCTTATCCTCTATGATTTCATTGAATTTGCTGTAAATCTCGGCTTCCGCAATGGGATCCAGGGCGGCGGTGGGCTCATCCAGCACGATAAAGGGGGAATCCTTATACAGGGCCCTGGCAAGGGCGATTTTCTGGGATTCGCCTCCGGACATGTCCACGCCGTCCTGATTCAGGGTTTTCTTCAGGTACGTATCCAGCCCTTTGGGGAGTTCCTTTAACCGGCTTTCGAAGCCCGCCTTTATCAGGCAGGACTGTGCCAGTTCCCGGTTATACACCCCGGCCGCCGCCACATTTTCTCCCAGGGGCATGTCTGTCAGGGCAAAGTCCTGGAATACCACGGAGAAGATGGACAGATACTCTTCGTAATCGTATTTGCGGATATCGAAACCGTTTAAAAGGATGGTGCCTTCGGTGGGGTCATACAGCCTGCAGAGAAGCTTGATGAAGGTGGTCTTGCCGCTTCCGTTGGGACCTACTACCGCCAGGCGCTGCCCCACCTTGAATTTTATGTTCACATGGCGCAGGGCGTAATGTTCGCTGCCGGGATACCGGAAGGAGACATCTTTAAATTCCACCTCATACTGTTTGTCGCTTCGTTTCTCTATGGTCAGGCTGCCCTGATACATGACATTCGGATGATCCAGAAAGTCAAATACCTGCTTCAGGAAGGTGCTGTTAATGCGGATCAGTCCCGCGGTGCTGATCAGGGAGGAAAGTCCGGTGGCAAACAGCGAGATCGGAAGAGCACACGTCTGAACTCCAGTCACAGCCTCATATCT